>JBJMKX010000168.1:0-8820 GCA_045805605.1 Solirubrobacteraceae bacterium | reverse complement strand
TAGACCGCGCGCTTCTCGCCGCTCGCGAGCGCCGGCTCGTGCACCAGCGCCGTCGCCGGCAGATGCCCGAGCAGCGGGACGGACGCCAGCACGCGCCCGAGCTCGGCGAACACCAGCATCGCGTCCATCACGCCGAGGCCGGCGCCGCCGTGCTCCTCGGCGACCAGCAGCCCCGGCCACCCCGCCTCGCACGCCGCCGGCCACAGGTCCGGCAGCGCCTCGCCCTCGAGCGCCTCCCGTGCGGCCTCGAGCGTCTTGACGCGCGAAAGCGTCCCGCGCGCCGCCTCCTGGAGGAACTCCTGCTCGTCGCTGAGGCCGAAGTTCATCGCGCGCCTCCGTTCGTGGCCGCGCCCGCCGCTTCGCGCTCGCGCGCGCGCAGGTCCGAGAACGGGATCCCCTTGTCCAGCCGCGGCTCGGGCGGCAGGCCGAGCACGCGCTCGCCGACCATGTTGCGCAGGATCTCCTCGGTGCCGCCGGCGGACTTCAGGCCCGGCAGCTCGGAGACCATGCCGCCCCATTCGCCGTCCGCGAGCGCGCCGGGGCCGAGCGCGTCGACGATCAGGTCGGCGGCCTCGATCGCCGCCCTGATCGTCGTGATCTTGCCCAGGGCGCCTTCGGGCCCGGGCACCTGGCCGCGCTGCAGCAGCGAGAGCTGGCGGTAGCCGGTGAAGCGCAGCGAGAGCAGGTCGGCCGCGACCTCTCCGAGCCGGCGCCGGGTCTCGGGGTCGCGCCGGGCGCCCTCGTCGCCGGCGAGCGCCGCGGCGAAACGGTCGGCGCGCCAGCCGAAGCCCTCGCCGCCCAGGCCGATGGCCACGCGCTCATACAGGAGCGTCGTCAGGCCTACGCGCCAGCCGCCGCCGACCGGGCCGACCGGCGCGGACTCGTCGAGGGCGACATCGTCGAAGAACACCTCGTTGAAGTGCGCCTCGCCCGAGATCTGGCGCAGCGGCCGCACGGTGACTCCGGGTGCGTCCATCGGCACCACGAACATCGTCAGCCCCTTGTGCTTGGGCACGTCGGGGTCGGTGCGGGCCATCAGCAGCCCGAAGGCGGCGAACTGGGCGTTGGTCGTCCACACCTTCTGGCCGGACAGGCGCCAGGTCCCGTCGTCCTGCTGCTTGGCGCGCGACTGGATCCCGGCCAGATCGGACCCGGCGGCCGGCTCGGAGAAGAGCTGGCACCAGACCTCGTCGCCGTGCAGCATGGGACCGAGGTAGCGCTGCTTCTGGTCCTCGGTGCCGTGCGCCACGATGGTCGGGCCGAGCATCCCGATGCCGATGACATCGAGGATCCCCGGCAGCTTCGCGCGGGACAATTCTTGGTTGAAGATGACCTGCTCGAGCGGGCCGAGGCCCTGGCCGCCGTACTCCCTCGGCCAGGTGATGCCGACGAAGCCGCCCTCGGCGAGCTTGCGCTGCCACGCACGCCGGGCAGCGATCACGTCGGGCGTGATGTCGTCGCGTTTGATCCTCGGCGCCTCGCCGGCGTGCTGCTCGAGCCAAGCCCGGACGTGGGCGCGGTACTCGGCCTGCTCCGGCGTGTCGTTGAGGTCCATGAGTGAGGGGGACTCCTTGGCTGACTGGCCAGTCGACGGCCCCTCGGAAGGTACCGGTCGATGCAAGTGGTCTTCGCGCGCTCACCCTGAGCCGGTTGGGTACCACCACCCCCGTGCGCCTCGATCAGGTCAGCGACCAGTGGTGGAAGGACGCGGTCGTGTACTGCGTCGACGTCCGCGCCTTCCTCGACACCGACGGCGACGGCATCGGCGACCTCAACGGCGTGACCCAGCGCCTGGACCACCTGGCCGAGCTCGGGATCACCTGCCTGTGGCTCATGCCGTTCCAGCCGAGTCCCTGCCGCGACGGCGGCTACGACATCAGCGACTACTACGCGGTCGACCCGCGTTTGGGCAGCCTGGGCGACTTCGTCGAGCTGGTCCGGGCCGCCGGCGAGCGCGGGATCAGGGTGATCTCCGACCTCGTCGTCAACCACACCTCGGACGAGCACGCGTGGTTCCGGGACGCCCGCAGCGGCCCCGACGCGCCCAGGCGCCGCTGGTACGTCTGGCGGGACGAGCCCTCCGACGAGCCCAAGGGCCTCTTCTTCCCCGGGACCGAGACCAGCAACTGGGCCAAGGACGAACGGACGGGTCAGTACTACCTGCACCGCTTCCACTACTTCGAGCCCGACCTCGACACCGCCAACCCAGAGGTGCGCGACGAGATCGCGCGAATCGTCGGCTTCTGGCTGGCGCTCGGCGTCGCCGGCTTCCGCATCGACGCCGTGCCGGCGATGCTCGAGACCGCCGGGCTGCCCGAGCGCGTCGACAACGACCCGAAGGAGTGGCTGCGCAACCTGCGCGCCTTCGTGAGCCGCCGGCGCGGCGACGCCATGCTCCTGGGCGAGGTCAACGTCGACCCGCAGCAGCTCGCGCAGTACTTCGGCGACCACGGCGACCTCCTGCACCTGGAGTTCGCCTTCCTGCTCAATCAGTCGGTCTGGCTCGCCCTCGCCCGTGGCAAGGCAGACGCGCTGGAGACGCTCGTGCGCATGCTGCCGCAGGTGCCGCACGACTCCGGGTGGGCGACCTTCTTGCGCAACCACGACGAGCTCACGCTGGACAAGCTCAACGTGTCCCAGCAGCAGGAGGTGTTCGCCGCCTTCGCGCCCGACGAGGACATGCGGCTCTACGGCCACGGCATTCGCCGGCGTGTGGCGCCCATGCTCGACGGGGATCCCGACCGGCTGCGCCTGGCGTGGTCGCTGGCCTTCTCCCTTCCGGGGACGCCGGTGCTGCTCTACGGCGACGAGATCGGCCTGGGCGACAACCTGGCCATCGACGATCGCTTCGCGGTGCGGGTCCCGATGCAGTGGTCGGCCGAGCGCCACGGCGGCTTCACGACGGCGGAGGCGCCGTGGCGGCCGCTCGCCGAGGGCGCGTTCGGTCCGGAGCGCGTCAACGTCGCCGGCCAGCGCCGCGACCCCGACTCGCTGCTGCGGTGGATGCGGCGGCTGGTCTGGAGCCGCCGCACGCGGCCGCAGCTCGGCTGGGGGAGCGTGACGCTGATCGACACGCCGGCCCCGTCGATCGTCGCCCACCGCGCCGACTGGGAGGGCGACACGGTGGTCGCGGTCCACAACCTCGGCGAGGAGCCGGCCGCGGTGACGCTCGAGCTGGGCGATGACGTGACCGGGGTGGAGGACGCGCTCGGCGCCCGCGCGCTCGAGCCCCCGAGGGACGGCCGCCTCGACCTCGAGCTCGGCCGCTACGGCTACCTGTGGCTCGACCTGATCAGGTGACCTTGCGGAACCCGGCGTCGAGGAGCTTTGCCCCCTGCGTCGCCGTGTCGGGCGAGTGCAGCAGCACGATGCCCAGCTCCACCCCGCCGCGGCGAGCCGTCGCGACCAGGCAGTGGCCGGCCTTGCTCGTGAAGCCGGTCTTCACGCCGGTCACGCCCGGATAGTTCCGGCGCATGAGCGTGTTGTTGTTGTAGAGGTAGATCCGATGCCCCTTGACCGGGAACGGGCGCACCGCCTTGCGCGTGGCCACGATCCGCCGCAGGCGGTGGTTGCGCAGGACCTGGCGGGCGATCACGGCGAGGTCGCGCGCGCACGACTTGTTGCCGCGGTCGTCGAAGCCGTCGGGGCCCGAGTAGTGCGTGCAGTCCAGCCCGTATGCGCGCGCCTGGCGGTTCATGCGCCGCACGAACTTCCGCACGCTGCCGTGGGTGACCTTCTGGGCGAGCGCGATCGCCGCGTCATTCCCGGACGGCAGCATGAGCCCGTAGAGCAGGGTCTCGAGCTGGACCGTCTTCCGCTTGGGCAGGATGCCGACGCCCGAGCCCTTGTACGCGAGCGCCTGCCGGGTGATCCGCACCTTCGCATCGGGCGGCTTTGACCGCGCCACGAGCAGCGCGGTCATCATCTTCGTCAGCGAGGCGATCGAGAGGACGCGGTGGGGATGGCGCGCCCACAGCACGCGCCCGGTGCGGACGTCGAACAGCAACCCCGCCGTCGGCGGCGCCTTGAAGTGCAGCCTCACCCGCTCGGACCGGCGAACCCGCCGGCGTGCGTAGGCGGCGAGCACCGGGTTGACGCGCGGGCCGGTGGACACCGACGGACGCCCTCGCAGCGCCGAGTCGTCGCCGCCGCCGGCGCCGCGGTGCACCGCGGGTTGCCGCTCGCCGCTTTCGTCGGTCGCCTGGTCGATCACCGTCGGCACGGCCACGGCGGCGCCCAGGACCAGCACGCCGAACAGCAGCCACGGCCACACTCGCCGGCGCCGTCTCACTCGTCCGGCCCCTGCCGGGGGTTGAGCAGCGCGCCGAGGATGCCGAACGCGAACAGCGCGAGCACGATCCCGGACACGACGACGAGGATGTCGATCCCGTGGCGGGCCGCGGTCACGGCGGTCAGGGCGCCGAGCATCACGATGAACGCAAGCGCGGCGACGAGGATGAGTGAGCGGGCCATCACCACGCCGCCACCGCGAGGGCCTCGAGCCCGAGCCAGACCGCGGCCACCGCCGCCAGCGGCACCTCGATCACGCCGCCGAAGAGCGGGACGAGGCTCAGCGTGATCACGCGGGCGCGCGGACGCAGTGCCGCCAGCCCGATCAGCGCCGCGAGGGCCGGCGCCGCGCTGAGCACGATCCACCCCTCGACGGGCTCGCCGGCGAGCCCATCGACGCCGAGCGCCGCTCCCGCGGCGCCGACCAGCAGCGCGAGCGTTCGCCAGGGGCCGATGATCGGCTCGACGCCCGACCCGAACGTCCACACCGCGACCGCGTTGCCGGCCACGAAGACGGCAGGCCAGAACAGCGCCGGCCGGTCGACGAGGACGGCGAAGGCGACAGCGCCCGCGATCGCCACCGCCAGCGTGGCGTAGGCAAGGCGCCACGCGGGGACGTTGGCCTTGAGGGGGATCAAGACCGTGCAAGGGTAGGAGTAAGTGCGGTCGGCGGCCAGTCGGCCGAAGGCGGCTGAGCCGGGGAGCGTAACTGGCCACGCCACACGGAACGCGGTGGTTCAGACCTCGTACCAGAGGTCCATGTAGGTGCGGAGCATCGCGCCGACCTGGTCGCCGGGCAGGGTTGCGGCAGCGCCGTAGATCGGGGCCATGCCGCCCTCGGCGGGCGGCGTGTCGCGCACCATCGACGCCGCCTCGCGCAGGTCGCCGACGAACCGCTCGGCGACGCCGTCCGCGGTGTGGCGCTGGGTCACGCAGATGTGGACGGCGGGCGGACGCTGCAGCCCGTTGAGGCTCCAGCCGCGCGCCGACATGGCGTCCATCACCCGGTGGATGTCGACGTCGTCGGAGGCGAAGGCGATGCAGAACAGCGGATCGCCGATCAGGCGCAGCTCGTCGATCGACGCGATGCCGGCCTTGATCGCGTCAGCGGCGGCGAGTATCCGCCGCGTCGCGTCGAGGTAGCCGTCCTCGCCCAGCGACACCATCGCCGCCCAGCACGCGGCGCTCAGGGCGCCCGGGCGGCTGCCGGCGAAGGTCGGGGAGCAGTAGAGCCCGCCCGGCCAGTCGGCGATCGTGAAGTACTGATGGTGGCGCAGCTCGGGATCGCGGTACAAGACGACCGACGTGCCCTTGGCCGCGTACCCGAACTTGTGGGTGTCGCACGACATCGAGGTCACGCCGTCGAGGGCGAAGTCGAACGGCGGCACGTCGCGGCCCAGCCGGCGCGCCCACGGGAGCACGAAACCGCCCAGGCACGCGTCGGTGTGGAAGCCGACGCCGCGCTGCAGCGCCAGCGCGGCGAGCTCCTCGATCGGGTCGATCACGCCGTGCGGGTACGACGGCGCGGATCCGACGACCACGACCGTCCGATCGGTGATCGCCTCGGCGGTCGCCGCGACGTCGGCGCGCATGTCGGCCCCGACCGGCACCCGCACCGGATCCATGCGGAAGTAGGCGGCCGCCTTCATGAACGCGGCGTGCGCGGTGCTGGGGATGACGATCTCCGGGTGGTCGATGCCCGACCGGTCGCGGTAGGCCTTCATCGCGAGCAGGATGCTCTCGGTGCCGCCGGAGGAGACCGTGCCCACGATCGGAGCCTCGGTCTCGTCGGCCCCGAGCATGCCCGCCGTCATCGCGACGATCTCGGCCTCGAACTTTGTCGCGCTCGGCCACAGGTCGACGTGCAGCGGGTTGCTCTGCGAGTGCAGGCGGTAGGCCTCGGCGAGGAACTCGACGTGCCCGGGGTCGCCCTGGTAGACGGCCCCCGACGCGTGGCCGCTGAGCCAGGCGTCGCGCTCGGCGTCCGCAAGGTCCGCCAGCTCGGCGAGCACCTCCTCGCGCGGGCGGCCACGCTCGGGCAGGCGCGCGAAGGCGTCGGCGCGCCCGTCGTAGGGCTTGAGCGAGGCGCGAAGGTCGGCAAGCGGATCGGTCATGGAGCGTTGAGCCTCCGGTAAAGGCGACGCGTGGACTTGTACACGCCGCGGAAGGCGGCGAACAGGGCGTCGTAGGCCGCGCGCGTCTCGGGTCGGGGCGCAAACGACGCGTCGACCGGCGCGCGGCCAGGGATCTCCTCGACGCCCAGCTCGCCCAGCGCCAGTCCGGCCAGCAGCGCGGCGCCGCGCAGGTTGGCGTCCACCGGGTCGGCGATCCGGCGCACCTCGCGGTCGAGCACGTCCGCCACCACCTGGCACCACAGGTCCGAGCGGGCACCGCCGCCGACGAACGCGAGCGGGTCGAGGCGCTGCCTGGCGAACCGCTCGACCGGTCCCTGCATCCAGCGCAGGTTGAGCGCGACGCCCTCGAGCACTGCCCGGGCGAGCTGGGCTCGGGTCGTGTCCACGCCGAGGTTGAGCCACGCGCCGCGCACCAGGTGGTCGTCGACGGGCGTACGCTCGCCGTTCAGCCACGGCGCGAAGAGCACGCCGTCGCTGCCCGGCGCCGCCTGCGCCGCCTCGGCGAGCAGCTCGGGCACGTCGGCGCCGAGCCATTCCGCGAGCTTGTCCAGCGACGCGCCCGCGGTCTCCTGCTCGTCGGAGACGAGGTAGCGGCCCGGCAGTGCCGACGGCAGCGACGCGATCGCGTGCAGCGGATCGGTGCGCCTGAAGCCGACGTGGCACGACAGCCACGAGGACGTCCCGACGTACACGTGCGCCTCACCGTCGCCCACGGCCCCCGAGCCCACGGCGGCGGACATCGTGTCAGGCGTGCCCGCGACCACCGGGGTGCCCGCGGCGAGGCCGAGCTCGCGCGCCGCGTCCTCGCGGAGCGGGCCGAGGACGCTGTTGGTGGACAGCAGCTCCGGCAGCTTGGCGCGGTCGAGGCCGGCCGCGCGGATGAGGCCCTCGTCCCAGGCGATGCGTTGCAGGTCGCGCGTGTCGGTGAGCCAGTGCAGCGTGGCGGTGACCGCCGTCGTGGCCGCCCGGCCGGTGAGGCGCAGGCCGAGCCAGTCGGCGGGCTCCAGTAGCAGGGCGGCGTCGGCGTAGACCTCGGGCCGCACGTGGCGCAGGTAGAGAATGTGGCCGAACGGATCGCGACCGCTCAGGGCGGGGGCACCGCCGGTGCGGCGCAACCAGCGCGCGAGCCGCAGCGGACCGTAGCCCGCGACCCGCACGCTTCCGCCCGCCGCGCGCCTGACGAACGGGGCGCCGCGCGCGTCCATCCAAATGAGGGCGTCGCAGAGCGCCTCGCCGTCCGCGCCGACCGGAACGGTGCCCGCCCACTGGGCGGTGACGGCTACGGCAGCGATGTCGTCGTCGCCGGCGCGGGCGGCGAGCCGGCTGCTCGCCGCGGCGGTCGCACGCCACCACTCGTCGGGCGACTGCTCGACTCCGCCACCGGCGAACACGCGCAGCCCGACCGCCTCGCGCTCGCGATCGAGGACGCGCCCGTCGGCGAGCGCGACCAGCGCGACCTTGGGGCCACCCGTCCCGAGGTCGATGGCGAGCACCCGCGTCAGGAGGCGCTGGCGGCGGGGACGTGCTCGTCGGCGTGGTAGCTCGAGCGCACGAGAGGGCCCGCGGCGACGTGCTCGAAGCCGAGCTCGTAGGCGGCGCGCTCGAGGGCGGCGAACTCGTCCGGGTGCCAGTAGCGGACCACCGGCAGGTGCCGCTCGGTCGGGCGCAGGTACTGGCCCACGGTCAGAACCTGGACGCCCTGCTCGCGCAGCCTGCCGAACGCGTCGACGAGCTCGTCGTGTGTCTCGCCCAGGCCGACCATCAGGCCCGACTTCGTGACCACCTCGTCGCCGCCCATGTTCTTGGCGTTGCCCAGGACGCGGCACGACCGCTCGAACTTCGACCCGCGCCGCGCGACGGGGTACAGGCGCGGGACCACCTCGACGTTGTGGTTGAACACGTCGGGCCGCTCGGCGACCACCTTGGCCAGCGGCATCTCCTGGCCGCGGAAGTCCGGCGTCAGCACCTCGACCTTGCACCCGGGCGCCTGGCGACGAATCTGGCGGATCACGCCGACGAAGGCGCTCGCCCCGTAGTCGGGCAGGTCGTCCCGATCGACGCTGGTGATCACCGCATGGCGGAGGCCCATCTGCGCCACCTGGCGCGCCACCCGCGCGGGCTCGAGCGGATCGAAGAAGGTCGGCTTGCCGGTCTTGACGTTGCAGAAGCCGCAGCGCCGGGTGCAGGTGTCGCCGAGGATCATGAAGGTGGCGGTGCCGCGCTCCCAGCACTCGCCGATGTTCGGGCAGGCCGCCTCCTGGCAGACCGTATGCAGGCCGTCGCCCTCGATCCGCTTGCGCAGCTCGCGGTAGCGCGCGCCGCCCGGCGCCGGGACCTTCAGCCACGGCGGCTTGCGCGCCCGCAGCGGCTGGACGTCGGGGCCCAGGACCTTCAT
>JBJMKX010000167.1:0-7862 GCA_045805605.1 Solirubrobacteraceae bacterium | reverse complement strand
CCCAGAGGGCACCCGATTCTCAATTCTCAATTTAAGGAGCAGTTATGATTCCAAGTGAGTTCCAGTACTTCTCTCCAATCACAGTGGACGAGGCGGTGGGGCTGCTCCAGCAGCACGGCGACGAGGCCAAGCTGATAGCAGGCGGCCACTCGCTGCTGCCCGCGATGAAGCTGCGCCTCTCCCAGCCGAGCGTGCTGGTCGACATTAGCAAGATCAAAGATCTGAAAGCCATCGTGGTCGACGGCCGCGTGACGATCGGCGCCGGAGCAACCTACCGCGACATCGCGAGCTCGGCGGCCGTGCAGGCTGCTTGTGGCGTGCTGACCGAGTGCGTCGCGCTGATCGGCGACATCCAGGTGCGCAACCGCGGCACGATCGGCGGCTCGCTGGCCCACGGCGATCCGGCCTCCGACCTGCCGGCCGTTCTGCTGGCGGCCGAGGGCTCGGTGACCGTGCAGGGCTCGGGCGGCGAGCGCGAGATCGCGGCCGCCGAGCTGTTCCAGGACTACATGACCACGGCGATCGCGCCGGGCGAGGTGATGACCTCGGTTTCGCTGCCGAGCGGCGAGGGCTGGGGCTTCGGCTACCAGAAGTTCAACCGCCGCGTCGAGGACTGGGCCATGGTCGGCGTCTGCGCCCTGGTGCGCAAGGCGGCCGACGGCTCGTGCGAGGACGTGCGCGTCGGCCTGACCAACATGGGCTCGACGCCGCTGCGCGCGACCGCCACCGAGGACGCGCTGCGCGGCGGCGGGCTCGACGCCGATGCCATAGCGCGCGCGGCCGAGCAGGCGGCGGACGGCACGGACCCGCCCCCCGACCTGAACGCCTCGAGCGACTACAAGCGCAACCTCGCCCGGGTGCTCACGGGCCGCGCCCTGCAGGAGGCGGCGGCCGCCTGAGGTCTCACGCCACCCTGCAGAAGTCCGGCCGCGGAGGCGGTCGCTGGGTCGAGGTGCCCTTCGAAGCCAAGGCGGAGTACGGCTCTGCCCGAGCCCGGGTTCGATGCACGATCAACGGCGTGGAATACGGCAGCCGCCTCTCCGTCTACGGAGGTAGGACGTTCCCCGGCCTGCGCAAGGAGGTGCGGGACGCCGCCGGGGTCTCCGTGGGTGACAAGCAGTACGCGCGGTGGATCGCCGGGGGCAAGCGCCAGGAGACGCGCGAGCGGCGGGTGCGCAAGGCAATCGAGATGCTCAGCGAGGGGATCAAGCATCCCTGAGTCGGGGTTCGACTCGGTCGCCGCCGTCCGCGACGCGCTCGCGGCGCAGCGCTACCTGGCCGACGAGGCATTGTCCACGGCGGTGTTCCTCGCCGCCACGCTCGAGCAGCCGCTGCTTCTCGAGGGCGAGGCCGGCGTGGGCAAGACCGAGGTGGGCAAGGCGCTGGCGGCCGCCACCGGCGCGCGCCTGATTCGCCTGCAGTGCTATGAGGGCATCGACGTCCATCACGCCCTCTACGACTGGGACTACGCCCGCCAGCTGCTGGCCCTGCGCGCGGCCGAGGGCGGGGCCGAGGTGGGCGAGCTGTTCGCAGCTCCGTTCCTGATCCGCCGCCCGCTGCTCGAGGCGCTCGAGCACGAGGGCCCCGTGGTCCTGCTCATCGACGAGGTCGACCGCGCCGACGACGAGTTCGAGGCCTTCCTGCTCGAGCTCCTGTCGGACTTCCAGGTGACGATTCCCGAGATCGGCACGGTGCGGCCCCACGGCCGCCCGCTCGTCGCCATCACCTCGAACCGCACGCGCGAGCTCCACGACGCGCTCAAGCGCCGCTGCCTCTACCACTGGATCGACTACCCGACGCGCGAGCGCGAGGCCGCGATCGTGGCCGCCCGTCTTCCAGGCGTGCCCGAGGCGATCGCCGGCCGCGTGTGCGATGCGGTTGCGCTCCTGCGCGCCCGCGACCTCTACAAGCTGCCGGGGGTGGGGGAGACCATCGCATGGGCCCAGGCCCTGCTGGCGCTGGGGAGCGAAGGCGGCTCGCTCGAGGCATCGGTCGGCGCGGCGCTGAAGGTGCGCGAGGACATCCAGCGCGTGCGCGCCGAGGGGGTGCTCGATGGTGTCTGAGCCCGCGCTCGTCACCGAACGCCTCTCCGTGCTGGCGGCACGGCTGCGCGTCGAGGGGGTGCGGGTCGGTCTGGACGAGCTGCTGGCCGGCCATCGCGCGCTGGCCGCCGTCGACGCGTCCTCGCGCATGGAGTCCTTCTTCGCCCTGCGCCTGGCGATGTGCTCGCGCGTCGAGGACCTGCCCGTGTTCGCGGACGCGTTCGACGCGGTGTTCGGCACCGGGTGGCACGACGCCCTCGACCTCATACCTCCGGCCGCGCGCGCGATGCTCCCCCGCATCGGCGACCCGGGGGCGTCGCCGCCGGCCGGTGCCGAGCCGGTGGCGTCCAAGCCCGTGCCGGCCGCTTGGTCGCCGGTCGAGCTCCTGCGCACGAAGGACTTCGCCGTTCTGAGCGACGTCGAGCTCGCCCAGGCCCAGCGCATGCTCGCACGCCTTGCCCGGCGCGGGCCGCGCCGCCTCAGCCGCCGCGCGCGCCCGTCGCGCCGGCGCGGCGACCGCCACGACCTGCGCGCCACGATCCGCGCGTCGCTGCGCTACGGCGGCGAGCCGGTCGAGCGGCGCTGGCGCCGGCCGACCCTGCGCCAGCGACCCGTGGTGCTGGTCTGCGACGTCTCGGGCTCCATGGAGCCGTACGCGCGGATGCTCCTGACCTACCTGCAGGCGTGCGTCGCCGCGCGCCGGCGAGTCGAGGCGTTCGCGTTCGGCACGCGGCTGACGCGGATCACGCGCGAGCTGCGCGGCCGCGATCCCGACCGTGCGCTGCGGCGCGCCACCGAGGCGGTGCAGGACTTCTCGGGCGGCACGCGCATCGGCGCCTCGCTCGGCACGCTGAACCGCGAGCACGGCCGCCGCGTCGGCCGCGGCGCGGTCGTCGTCGTGCTCTCCGACGGGTGGGACCGTGGCGACCCGGAGCTGCTCGCGGACGAGATGCGCCGCCTGCGCCGCTGCGCCCACCGCGTGATATGGCTGAATCCGCTCAAGGCGCACAAGGACTACGAGCCGCTCACGCGAGGGATGAGCGCGGCGCTGCCGCACGCCGACCACTTCCTGGCCGGCAACTCGGTCGCGTCGCTCGAGGAGCTTGCGGACCTGCTGGAATCGGGAATGGAGACGACATGAACGAGATCGTGGACAAGCTGGGCGAGTGGACCGCCGCCGGCGACCGCGTCGCCGTGGCCACCGTCATCGACGTCAAGCGGTCGGCGCCGAGGCCGCCCGGCGCGAAGATGGCGGTCAGCGAATCCGGCGACGTGGAGGGCATGGTGTCCGGCGGGTGCGTGGAGGGCGCCGTGGTGCAGGTGGCCGAGCAGGTGATCCGCGACGGCCGCCCGCAGCTCCTGCACTTCGGCATCGCCGACTCCGATGCCTGGGACGTCGGCCTGCCGTGCGGCGGGGAGATCGACGTCTGGGTCGAGCGGTACGAGCCGTGAGCGTGCAGGGCCGCTTCGCGGGGATCGCGGCCGCCGGCGGGCGCGCCGCCGTCGTCACGGTGCTCTCCGAAGGCCCGAGCCAGGGCGCCAAGCTGCTCGTGCTCGCCGACGGCGCAGTCGAGGGCTCGCTTGGCGACGACGCGCTCGACCGGGCCGCGACGACGCACGCCGAGGAGCTGATGTGGGTCGAGCGGTCGGAGCGGCGCGAGGAGGGCGAGGTCAGCCTGTTCGTCGACGTGGTCCATCCGGCGCCGCGCCTGTTCATCTTCGGCGCCGTCGACTACGCCGCCACGCTGTGCACGCTCGCGCGGGTCACGGGCTGGCGTCCGTACGTGATCGACCCGCGCGGGCGCTTCGCCACCCGCGAGCGGTTCCCCGACGCCGAGGAGGTGGTGGCGGAGTGGCCCGAGCCGGCGGTCGCGCGGCTCGGCGGCATCGACCGCGCCACGGCGATCGCCGTCCTCACGCACGACCCCAAGCTGGACGACGCCGCGCTGACCCTCGCGCTGCGTTCCGACGCCGGCTACATCGGAGCGATGGGATCGCGCCGGGCCCAGGCGGCACGGCGCGAGCGGCTGCTCGCCGCCGGCGTGACCGAGGACGAGATCGCGCGCGTGCAGGCGCCGATCGGCCTGGACCTCGGCGGGCTGACGGCGGAGGAGACCGCGCTGTCGATCATGGCCGAGGTCGTCGCCGCTCACCACGGCCGCGCCGGCGGCATGCTCTCGGCGGCCGGAAGCGGGCGCATCCACGAGGTCGGGCGCTGATCGCCGGCGTGGTCCTCGCGGCCGGCGCGGGGCGCCGCTTCGGCGGCACGAAGCAGCTCGCGGAGCTGGACGGCAGGCCGCTCCTCCAGCACGCGGTCGACGCCCAGCTCGCGGTCCCCGCGCTCGAGAAGATCGTCGTCGTGCTCGGCCACGACGCGCCCCGTATTCTCTCGGCCGTCGACTTCGGCAACGCCGACCCCCTGGTCATCGACGACTGGAGCGAGGGCCAGGCGGCGTCCCTCCGCGCCGGGCTCGCCGCCGTGCCGGCCGCCGAGGCCGCCCTGATCACCCTCGGCGACCAGCCCTACATCACGCCGCAGGTGGTCGCGATGGTGCTCGACCACCGTCGTCGCTTCACGCCCGCGGTTCGCGCCACCTACGCAGGCGCACCGGGTCACCCGGTCCTGCTCGAGCGTGACCTCTTCGCCGACGTGATGCAGCTCGAAGGGGAGGTCGGCGCGCGCGATCTGCTTGCGACCGTCCCGGTCCGGGAAGTGGAAGCGGGGCACCTGTGCGACCCGCTTGATGTCGACACGAAGGAGGACCTGCCGTGAAGCTCGATCAGTCCTTCGAGGTCAATGCGCCCATGCAGGCGGTGTGGGAGGCGCTCGTGGACGTTGAGCGCGTGGCGCCGTGCCTGCCCGGAGCCGAGATCACCGAGGGCGGTGACGACGGCCAGTACAAGGGCACGTTCACGGTGAAGCTCGGGCCGACGACGGCCGCCTACCGCGGGACGCTGCACATGGACTCCGTCGACGAGGCGTCGCATACCGCGGTCATGCACGCCAACGGCACCGACAAGCGCGGGCAGGGCGGGGCGAAGGCGCAGATCACCAGCGTGGTGACCGAGGGGGAGGGCGGCGCGACGAAGGTCGACGTCTCCACCGACTTCACGATCACCGGTCGGCTGGCCCGCTTCGGTCGTGGCGGGATGATCCAGGACGTCTCCAACCGCCTGCTGCGGGAGTTCGCGGAGTGCCTGCAGCGCAACCTCGAGCCCGAGGACGGGCCGGCGGTTACGGCCGAGGCGGCGCCGGGCGAGCCGGCGCCGTTCGCGCCGGCGAGCGGTGACAAGCCCCCCGGGTTCGCGCCCTCCGGCGGCGGCAAGCCGGTCTCCGGCCTGCGGCTGTTCTTCGGCGCGCTGGTCGATCGCCTGCGCCGGGTGCTTCAGCGGCGCAGGAGCACGTAGACCAGCGCGGCTGCGAAGGCGAGCTGGCCGAAGGTCAGCGCGCTGCCGAAGTTCTTCGCGCCCGCGAGCGCGGCGATCGCGGTCGCCAGCGCGGCGGCGCCGAGCATGATCGCCAGGTCGACGCCCCAGCCGCCGCGCCTCCTCACGTCGACTCCAGCGCCCGCTGCTCGAGCCGGCCCATGAGCGCGGGCACGTCGAGGCCGACGTCCTGCTCGCCCAGCCACCGGTCGGCCGCGCGGCGCCCTCCGAGCGCGCGCAGCCCGCGGTCGCCATGCTCGGCCACGAAGTCGGCCAGCGCCGCCCGCCGGCGGGCGCGCGTACGCCGCTCGGGGAGAGCGAGCGTCTCGCGGTGGCGGTCCAACGCGACGACCAGCTCGTCGAACCCCTGCGCCGGCGGCGCCGAGGAGACCATCACGACCTCGGCATCCGAGCCGAGCGCGCGCACGGCGGCCAGCAGGTCGCGCCGGGCCCGCTGCGCGACCACGCCGAGGTCGGCCTTGGTGACGACGAGCAGGTCGGGGATCTCCATGATCCCCGCCTTGAGGAACTGCAGGACGTCGCCCGAGCCGGGCTGCACCACCACCGCGACGGTGTCGGCGACGTCGGCGACCTCGGTCTCGGACTGGCCGACGCCGACGGTCTCGATCACCACGAGATCGAACGCGGCCGCCAGCGCCTGGGCGGCCGCGCGCGTGGCCGGCGCCAGGCCGCCGAGCCGCTCCCCGGCGGCGGTCGAGCGGATGAACACGCCGCGGTCCCCGGGGTCGGAGGGGATCCTGGCCCGGTCGCCGAGCAGCGCCCCGCCCGACCGGCGTGATGTGGGGTCGACGGCGAGTACGGCGACGGTCCGCCCGGAACGGCGCCAGGCCGCGACGAGCTCGCCGAGCAGCGACGACTTGCCCACCCCGGGCGGGCCGGTGAGCCCGATCACGTGACCGGGCGCCTCGTCCCCCAGCACAGCGGGCGAGACCTCGTGCAGCAGCGTCGCGACCTCCTCGCGCCCGGCCGGTGCCCGGTTCTCGACCAGGTTGAGCACCGCGGGAGCGGCCGACAGGTCGCGCTCGCGCAGGCGGCGGCCGAGCTCGGCGGCGTCGGGGGCGGGCACGGGCGACGAGGAGGACCTAGCCAGGAGCGGCGAGAATGGCTTCGACGCCGTTGCGCTCGGCCACCAACTCGACGATGGCGCGCATGATGCGGTTGAGGTCGAAGTCCTTGGGTGTGTAGACCGCGGCGACGCCGGCGTCGCGCAGCCGGGTCACGTCGGCCTCGGGGACGATCCCGCCGACGACCACGGGCACCTCCGCGCCCGCGTCGTGCAGCGCGCGCATGACCTCGGGGATGAGCTCGCGGTGCGAGCCGCTCAGGATCGAGAGGCCGACCATGTGCACGCCCTCCTGCAGCGCGCTCGAGGCGATCTGCGACGGCGTCAGGCGGATGCCCTCATAGACGACGTCCATACCGGCGTCGCGGGCGCGCACGGCGATCTGCTCGGCGCCGTTGGAGTGCCCGTCGAGCCCGGGCTTGCCGACGAGGATCTTCAGCCGGCGGCCGAGCGCCTCCGAGAGGCGGTCGACCTCGTCGCGCAGCTCCTCGAGCCGCTCGTCTTCGCCCGCGGACATGGCCTCGCCCACGCCGGTCGGGGCGCGGTAGGACCCGAACACCTCCCGCAGCGTCTGCGCCCACTCGCCGGTGGTGGCGCCGGCACGGGCGGCCGCGATCGTCGCGGGCATGATGTTCTCGGCGTCGTCGCGCGCCACGCGGGCCAGCTCTTCCAGGGCCCCATCGACGACGGCCTGGTCGCGCTGCTCGCGCCAGGCGCGCACCTCGGCTATCTGCTCGGCCTCGACCTCGGGGTCGACGACGAGGATCCCGCCCTCGGCGTCGGCGGTCAGCGGCGAGGGCTCGCTCTCCGTGTACCTGTTGATGCCGACGACGACCTGCTCGCCCTCCTCGATGCGACGCACGCGCTCGCGATGGGAGTCGACCAGGGCGGCCTTCATGTAGGGGACCGCCTCGACGGCGCCGCCGTGCTCCTCGACCACCGACATCTCGGCCCGGGCGCTCTCGACCAGCTCGGCCACGAGGCCCTCCATGACCGTCGAGCCCTCGAAGATGTCGGGGTACTCGAGCAGGTCGGTCTCGTAGGCGAGCACCTGCTGGATGCGCAGCGACCACTGCTGGTCCCACGGCCGCGGCAGCCCGAGCGCCTCGTTCCAGGCGGGCAGCTGGATCGCGCGGGCGCGGGCGGAGCGGCCCATCGTCACCGCGAGTGCCTCGAGCACTATGCGCTGGACGTTGTTCTCGGGTTGGGCCTCGGTGAGGCCGAGCGAGTTGACCTGCACGCCGTAGCGGAAGCGGCGCTGGTTGGGGTCCTGCACGCCGTAGCGCTCGCGCCCGATCTCGTCCCACAGC
>JBJMKX010000166.1:0-30332 GCA_045805605.1 Solirubrobacteraceae bacterium | reverse complement strand
CTCGGGCACGACGACGATGTCGTCGATCCACCGCTCGACGAGCGGCAACGTGACGGCGCCAGGCCGCTTGACGGCGATGCCGTCGGCGATCGTCAGCGCCGAGTCGACCCCCACCGGCTCGCCCCGGCGCAGCGAGTCGGGGAACGCGGCGACGCTGTCGACCTGCACGCCGACGACCTCGACGTCGGGCCGCGCCGACTTCACGGCGATCGCCACGCCGCTGGCGAGTCCTCCTCCGCCGACCGGCACGACGACCTTCGCGAGGTCCGGCACGTCCTCGAGGAGCTCGAGCCCGAGCGTGCCCTGACCGGCGATGACGTCGGGATCGTCGAACGGGTGGACGAACGCCATCCCGGCCTCCTCGGCCCGCGCGCGAGCGAGCGCGACGCACTCGTCGACCGAGCCGCCGCCGATGTGGACGACGGCGCCGAGCGCGCGGCAGCCCTCGACCTTCGACAGCGGCGCCTCGATCGGCATGAACACCTCGCACGGCACGTCGCGCGTGAGCGCGGCCTGCGCGCAGGCCCAGGCGTGGTTGCCCGCGCTGCCGGCCGTGACGCCCCGCGCGCATCGCTCGCCCAGGGCGGCGAGCTTGTTCAGCGCGCCGCGGATCTTGAACGACCCGGTCCGCTGGAGGTTCTCGGCCTTGAGGACGACCTCCGCCCCGGTGCGCTCGCTGAGCGTGAGCGACGGCAGCACCGGAGTCTGACGCACGACGTCGGCCACGGCCGCGCGCGCCCGCGCGATGCAGGCGGCGTCGACGGTGCGCTCGGGGGCCGGCGCGGTCATGCCTCGCCTCAGTCCGGCAGCGCGACGATCGCGTCCATCTCAATCTGCGCCCCGCCCGGCAGCGCCGCGACGCCAATCGTCGTGCGGGCCGGCGGATCGGACTCGAAGTAGGAGCCGTAGACCTCGTTGACTTGGGCGAAGGTCGAGATGTCCGTCACGTACACCGCTATCCGCACCGCGTCCGCCAGCGAGACGCCCGCCTGCTTGCAGACGGTCGTGAGGTTCTCGAGGCACTGGCGCGCCTGCTCGCCGATCGACCCCTCGACGAGCGAGCCGGTGGCCGGGTCGATCGGCACCTGGCCGGAGCAGTAGAGCAGGCCGCCCGAGCGGACGGCGTGGCTGTACGGGCCCGCGGGCTTCGGCGCGTCGGGCGCGGTGACGGGCTGGCGGTGCGACACGGTGCGGCGCTCCTCTCGAAGGGGGCGGGTCGCCCGGACACTAGCGGTACCCTCGCTCGTCCCATGCGCGCCCGTACTCTGCTCGCCGGCCCGGCCGTCCTCGTCGCCCTGCTGGCCTCCGCGCCGGCCGCGAGCGCCGCGATCCCGTGGGCGCCGTGCCCGCCCGCGGCCGACCAGTGCGGCACGCTCGCTGTCCCGCTCGACCCGTCGGGCGCGACCGCCGGGACGCTGACGTTGAGCATCAAGCGCCGCGTCGCGCCGGCGAACCCGACGGCCACGGCGGTCATCGGCCTCGCCGGCGGTCCCGGCCAGGCGGCGATCCCGTTCGTCGACCGCATCGCGGCGAACATCGCGCCGGCGCTCGCCACGCGCGACCTCGTCGTGCTCGACCAGCGCGGCACGGGCTCGTCCGGTCGCCTCACGTGCTCGGGCCGCATCACCGTGTCGGGCTGCGCGACGCGGATCGGCCCGGCGCGAGCGTTCTACCGGACGGCCGAGAGCGTCGAGGACATCGAGGCGGTGCGGCGCGAGGGCGGCTACGCGAAGCTCGTGCTCTACGGCACGTCGTACGGGACGAAGGTCGCCGAGGCGTACGCCGCGAAGTACCCGGCGAACGTCGAGGCGCTCGTGCTCGACTCGGTCGTCCTGCCCGAGGGCCCGGACGTCTTCGACCGCTCCTCGCTCCAGCGCGTCGGGCCGGCGCTGCGCCAGCTCTGCGGCTCTAGCCGCTGCACCGGGATCAGCGGCGACCCGCGCGGCGACGTCGCCGCGCTCGTGCGCCGGCTCGAGCGCAGCCCGCTGCGCGGCCCGGTGACGACGTCGTCCGGTGCGGCGGTGCGGCGGTCGCTCACCGCGATCGACCTCTTCGACGTGCTGCTCGCCGGCGACTTCAACCCGACGCTGCGCGCCGATTTCCCCGCCGCGGTCCGCAGCGCGCTCCGCGACGATCCCCGCCCGCTGCTGCGGCTCCAGGAACGCGCGAACGCCGACAACTCCGACGAGGTCGACGACATCTCGGCCGCCCTGTTCGCGACGACGACGTGCGAGGAGGGCGCGTTTCCGTGGGATCGCACCGACTCGCCGCAGACCCGCGCGAACAAGGCGACGCGCGCGGCGCGGGCGATCCCGCGGGCGCAGCTCGGGCCGTTCGACACGCGGATCGCGCTGCTCGGGGGCGTCGCGCCGCTCTGCGTCTCGTGGCCGAACGCCGCTCCGCCACCGCCGCCGGCTGGCGCCGTGCCCCCGGTGCCGACGCTCATCATCGCCGGCGACGCGGACCTCCGCACGCCGGTCACGGACGCCCGCGCGCTCGCCGCGCGCATCCCCGGCGCGCAGTTCCTCGAAGTGCCGTTCGTCGGCCACTCGGTGATCGGCGCCGACCAGACCGGCTGCGCGAAGGCGGGCGTCGCCGCGTTCTTCGCCGCGCAGCCGGTCCAGCCGTGCACCGCGACGGCGCCGCAGTTCGGTCCGACGCGCATCGCCCCGACGCGGTTGGCGCGGGTCGCGGGCGCCGACCGGTCGCACAAGACGGCGAACGCGGCCGCCGAGACGGTTCAGGACGTCGCCGAGGTCTTCGCCGGGATCGCCGTCGACCGCCGCAAGGCGCCGCGGGTCGGCACGCAGATCGGGGGCCTGCGCGGCGGCGTCGCTCGGTGGACAGCGGCCGGGATTCGCCTGCGGCGCGCGCAGTACGTGCCCGGCGTCGCGATCAGCGGGCTCGCCTCCCGCAGCGCGAGCGGCGGGGCGCGGCTGACGGTCTCAGGGCCCGCCGCCCCCCACGGCACGGTGCGGATCCTCCCCGGCGGCCGGATCGTCGCGCGCCTCGACGGGCGCCGCATCACCGGCCGCGTACCGGGCACGGCGCGGGCGGCGAACGTGACGGCGGCCGTCCCGCGCGGTTTCGTGGCGGCCGACGTCCGGGCATCGCAGCACTGATGCCCAACGCGCTCGCCGGCGAGACGTCCCCCTACCTCCTCCAGCACCGCGACAACCCCGTCGACTGGCTCCCGTGGGGCGAGGAGGCCCTGCGCCGGGCGCAGGAGAACGACCGCCCGCTCCTCGTGTCGATCGGCTACTCGGCGTGCCACTGGTGCCACGTCATGGAGCGCGAGTCCTTCGAGGACCCCGAGACCGCCGCGCTCATGAACGAGCGGTTCGTCAACGTCAAGGTCGACCGCGAGGAGCACCCCGACGTCGACGCCATCTACATGGAGGCGGTCCAGGCGATGACCGGCTCGGGCGGTTGGCCGCTGAACGTCTTCGTCACCCCAGACCAGGTCCCGTTCTACGGTGGCACCTACTTCCCGCCGCAGCCGGGGCAGGGCATGCCGAGCTGGCGCCAGGTCCTGGGCGCAGTGGCCGATGCCTGGGAGAACCGCCGCGACTCGATCCTCGAGCAGGCGCCGAAGCTCGTCGAGCGCCTGCGCATCAGCGAACGGCTTCAGGCCTCGGACGAGCCGATCACCGCCGCGGTGCTCGACGCCGCGGTGACGCGCCTGCGCGAGAGCTACGACGCGATCCGCGGCGGTTGGGGCGGGGCGCCCAAGTTCCCGGCGGCGAGCGCGATCGAGTTCCTGCTCCGCCGCGGCGACGCGGAGATGGCGCTGGAGACCCTGCGCAAGATGGCCGCGGCCGGCATGTACGACCAGGTCGGCGGGGGCTTTCACCGCTACAGCGTCGACGCCGCCTGGCGCGTGCCCCACTTCGAGAAGATGCTCTACGACAACGCGCTGCTCGCGCGCGCGTACTTGCACGGCTGGCAGATCTCGGGCGACGCGCGCCTGCGCGACGTCGTCGAGCAGACCCTGGACTGGGCGCTGCGCGAGATGCGCGGGCCCGAGGGCGCCTTCTACAGCGCGCTCGACGCGGACTCCGAGGGTGAGGAGGGCCTGTTCTACACGTGGACGCCACAGGAGCTGCGCGAGCAGGGCGCCGAGCTAGAGACCTTCCCCTTCGAGGGGCGGCAGATCGTGCTCGCGCCGGTGCCGGCCGACGTGCGCCGGCGCCTGCTCGAGGTCCGCTCGGGCCGCGTCCGACCCGGCACCGACGACAAGCGCCTGACGAGCTGGAACGCGCTCATGGTCAGCGCGCTTGCCGAGGCGGGGGCGGTGCTCGAGCGCCCCGACTACGTCGAGGCGGCGCGGACCGCGGCCGACTTCCTGTTGACCACGATGGGAGACGAGCGCGGGGGCCTGCTGCGCACGTACAACCGCGGCGAGGCCAAGCTGCCGGGCCTGCTCGCCGACCACGCCTTCGTGCTCGAGGCGCTGGTGACGATCTACGAGGCGACGTTCGAGGAGCGCTGGTACGTCGATGCCCGCGCACTCGCCGACCACCTGATCGAGCGCTTCGCCGACCGCGAGTCGGGCGGCTTCTGGTCCACTCCGCCCGACCACGGACTGCTCGCCCGCCGCAAGGACCTCGAGGACACGCCCATCCCCGCCGGCGGCTCCTCGGCGGCCTTCGGGCTGCTGCGCCTTGCCGCGCTGAGCGGCGACCACGACCTCGCGGCGCCGGCAGTCGCGATGCTGCGCGTGCTGCACGGCGTCGCGCCGCGCCACCCGACCGCGTTCGGGCACCTGCTGCAGGCGATCGACTTCTACCTGGCGCCGACGCGGGAGGTGGCGCTGGTCGGCGACGAGATCGCGCCGCTCGTGCGCACGTTCCGCGCCAAGCTGCGCCCGCACGCCGTCATCGCCGGCGGGCCGGGAACCGGGGCGACCGCCGTCCCGCTCCTCGAGGGCCGCACGCCGGTCGACGGCCGGTCCGCGGCCTACGTGTGTGAGAACTTTTCCTGCCGCATGCCGGTAACCGAGCCAAATGAGCTCGAGGCGCTGCTGACCGCGTGAAGGACGTCGGGGTACGCATCCTCACGGTCGCGGCGGGCCGCAGAGCGCGGTTCGTGGTCCTCGTGGTGTGGCTCGCGATCGTCGCGGGCATCGGCTCGTTGGCGGGCAAGCTGGACAGCGTCGTCAAGAACGAGGCGGAGTCGTTCCTGCCCGGCTCGGCCGAGTCCTCGAGGGTGCTCGCCGACGTCAAGCGCTACCCCAACGGCCAGACCGCCTCGGCCGTGGTCCTCTACTACCGGCCCGGCGGGCTGACACCGCGCGACCTCGCGCAGATCAACGCGGGCCGGGTCAGGCTGAACCGCAACCTGCCGCGCTTCGCGCTGGCCGCCCCGCCGGTGGTGGTCTCGAAGAACCGGACCACGGCGCTGCTCGTGCCCGAGGTCAAGTTCACGGGCAAGCCGGACATCTTCAAGGCCGCGGTCAAGGGCATCGACAGCGCCACGACGTTCGACGCTCCCGGCCTCACGCGAAGGCTCACCGGTCCCGTCGGCCTGTCCAACGACGCGATCAAGGTGTTCGGGAACATCGACGGGACGCTGCTGCTGGTCACCGGCGGCCTCGTCTTCGTGCTGCTGGTCCTCATCTACCGCAGCCCGGTCTTTTGGCTCATCCCGTTCACGTCCGTGCTCTTCGCCGAGGCGACCGCGCGGGGGTGCGCCTACCTGCTCGCCAAGGCGGGCGTGGTCGTCAACGGGCAGTCGCAGGGCATCCTGCCCGTGCTCGTGTTCGGCGCGGGGACCGACTACGCGCTGCTGCTCGTCGCGCGCTACCGCGAGGAGCTGCGTCGGCACGAGAACAAGCTCGATGCGCTGCACGTGGCGCTGCGGCGCGCCGGCGTCCCGATCCTCGCGTCGGGGCTGACGGTGATCGCGGCGCTCCTGTGCCTTTCGTTCGCCGAGGTCAACGGCACCTCGGGGCTCGGGCCGATCGCCGCCATGGGCATCGCCGTCGCGATGCTGACCATGCTCACGCTGCTGCCCGCGTTGCTCGCCACCGTCGGCGGCCGGCGCGCGTTCTGGCCGCGCATCCCGTACCACGGCGACTCCGGGGCCGACGAGACGCACGGCTTCTGGCGCCGCGTCGGCGAGTGGGTGGCGCGGCGGCCGCGCACGGTCGCGGCCGGCACGACGCTGCTGCTGCTGGTCTTCGTGCTCGGGCTCTTCAGCTTCAACACGAATTTGACTCAGGCCAATGGCTTCCGCGGCGACGTGCCCTCGGTCGAGGGCCAGAAGCTGCTGCAGGCGGCGTTCCCGGCCGGCTCGAGCGTGCCGGTGGACATCATCGTGCCGGACGCGAGGGAGGTCCCGGCGGTCGTGGCCGCGGCTGAGCGCGTGCCCGGCGTCGACAAGGCCGTGCCGGCCCAGCGCGGCCCGCCGGGCGTGCGCGCCGAGGCGACGCTTAGCGTCGACCCATATTCGGTCAAGGCCTACGACGTCATCCCGAACATCCGCAAGGCGGTCAAGGCCGCCGGCGGCGACGACGTGCTCGTGGGCGGCGGAACTGCCCAGGAGGCGGACCTGCGCACCTCGGCGGCACGCGACACGCGCGTGATCGTGCCGATCGCGCTGGCCGTCGTCTTCCTCATCCTGGTCATGCTGCTGCGCGCGCTCGTCGCGCCGCTCGTCCTGATCGCGACGGTGATCCTGTCGTTCGCCGCCGCCCTCGGGATCGGCTCGTTCTTCTCGATCGAGGTCTTCGACTTCGCCGGCCTCGACCCGTCCTACCCGTTGTTCGTTTTCATCTTCCTCGTCGCGCTGGGCATCGACTACAACATCTTCCTGATGGCGCGCGTGCGGGAGGAGTCCGTGCGCCACGGCACCCACACGGGCACGCTGCGCGGGCTCGCCGTGACGGGCGCCGTCATCACGTCGGCGGGCATCGTGCTGGCGGGAACGTTCTCGGCGCTCGCCGTGCTCAAGCTCGTCTTCCTGACCGAGCTCGGGTTCACGATCGCGATCGGCGTGCTGCTCGACACCTTCCTCGTGCGCTCGATCCTCGTGCCGTCACTGACGCTGATCCTCGGGGACCGCGTGTGGTGGCCGTCGCGCCTGTGGCGCCGCGAGGGCTACCCCGCCCCGGAGCCCGAGCCCGAGGAGCCGCGAGGCGAGCGGCTTCCGCTCAGGCCGTCGCCTGCCCCGGGCGAGGCCGGCGCCTGACGTCGCGCAGCCAGTCCCACATCGCGCTCATGCCGGTCGCCGGTGCTCCGGGCGGGTGGCCGCCCCCGTTGCCCCTGTCGCGCTCACGCGGCAGGCGGCCCGAGCGCTTGGACACGCCTACCTCGCGGACCGCCGAACGCAGCTCCTCGAGCGGCCGGCCCTTCTCGACGTAGCGGTGGGCGCCGCGCTCGAGCGTCGGGCCGCGCATGCGCGCCGCCTCGAAGCCCGAGAAGACGACGATCCCGGTCTCGGGGGACTGCTCGCGCACGACCGGGATGACCTCGAGCCCGTCGAGATCGGGCATCGACAGGTCGAGCAGCACGACGTCGGGGCGGGTCTCGCCGACGCCCGCGACCGCCTCGGCGCCTGTGCCCGCCTCCCCCACCACCACCATGTCCGGGGAGCCCTCGAGCGCGAAGCGCACGAGCGCGCGCATGTCGGGTACGTCGTCGGCGACGAAGACCTTGATCGGCTTGTGGTCTGCAGCATCCATGGCATGCCAGGGCGAGCCCCCACCCTCGGTTGACTCTAGCCGCTACAGCACAGGGAGGTAGCGCTCCAGCTCCCACTTGGTGACCTGGACGCGGTAGTCCTCCCATTCCTGGCGCTTGATTTCGACGTAGCGGTTGAACATGTGCTCGCCGAGCGTGCGGAGCACGAGCTCGGACTCGGCGGTGAGCTCGATCGCCTCGCCGAGCGTCTCGGGCAGCTGCTCGATGCCGAGCCGTCGCCGGTCGTCGGGAGACAGGTGGTAGAGGTTCTTCTCCATCGGCTCGGGCAGCTCGTAGCCCTTCTCGATGCCCTCGAGCCCGGCCTGAAGGAGCGCCGCAAAGGTCAAATACGGGTTGCACGCCGGGTCGGGGCAGCGCAGCTCCATGCGCGTGGCCTGCTCCTTGCCGGGGTGATAGAGCGGTACGCGCACGAGCGCTGATCGGTTGCGCCGCGACCATGCGCAGTAGACGGGCGCCTCGAAGCCAGGGACCAGCCGCTTGTAGCTGTTGACCCACTGGGCGAAGATCGAGCAGATCTCGCGCGCGTGGCGCAGCTGGCCGGCGATGAACGCCTTGCCCACGTCGCTGAGGAAGTACTGGTCGCCCGAGTCGAAGAACGCGTTGCGCTCGCCCTGGAACAGCGACTGGTGGGTGTGCATGCCGGACCCGTTCTCGCCGTACAGCGGCTTGGGCATGAACGTCGCGTGCAGGCCGTACTTCAACGCGTACTCCTTGACCGTGATGCGGTACGTCATGCAGTCGTCGGCCATCTTCAGCGCGTCTGCGAAGCGCATGTCGATCTCGTGCTGCGAGGGACCGACCTCGTGGTGGGAGTATTCGGTGTGGATGCCGAGCTGCTCGAGCGCGAGCACCGTCTCGCGACGGAGGTCGGAGCCGGCGTCGAGCGTCGTGAGGTCGAAGTAGCCGCCCTCGTCGAGGACCTCGGTCGACTTGCTGTTGCGGAAGTAGAAGTACTCGAGCTCGGGGCCGACGTTGAAGCGGTCGAACCCCATCGCGCTCGCGCGCTCGAGGGCGCGGCGCAGGACATGGCGCGGGTCGCCCTCGTACGGGTGGCGCTCGGGGGTGAGGATGTCGCAGAACATCCGCGCCACGCCTTGCTCCTCCGGGCGCCACGGGAGCACGGCGAAGGTGCTCGCGTCGGGCAGGGCGATCATGTCCGACTCCTCGATGGCGTTGAAGCCGGTGATCGACGAGCCGTCGAAGCCCATGCCGCCCTCGAACGCGTCCTCCAGCTCCTCGCGGTGGATCGAGAACGACTTGAGCTGGCCGAGGACGTCGGTGAACCAGAGGCGGATGAAGCGGATGTTCCGCTCCTCGACGATCGACTGCACGTCGTCTGCGGACTTGGGGAGGTCGGGTGGCATGCGGCGGCAGGCTACAACCAGCGCTGCGCCCAGGCCTGCAGGGCCGAGACGGCCGGCCGGAGCTCTTGCCCCATCGGGGTGAGGCGGTAGATCGTGCGCCCGTCCTCGACCCGTTTCTCGACGACGCCGCGGGCCTCGAGCTCTTTCATGCGCTCGGACAGGAGGCGGTCTGAGAGCTCGGGCACGGCGGCACCGACCTCGGAGAAGCGGGCGGGCCCGGCCTCGAGCAGCACGGCGATGATCGCGCCGGTCCAGCGCTTGCCCACGAGCTCGACGGCCTCGTGGTAGTAGGGGCAGCAGCGCTTACGCGGCGCGGAGACGCTCAGTGCGGCTCTCCTCCACGGACCCGTCGACCGGGACCTCGCCGGCCACGTTGATCAGCGCGGTGAAGCTCTCGAGCGCGACGTAGGAGATCGCCTCCAGGATCTGTTCGTCCGACCATCCGGCCTCGCGCGCCTCCTCGTGCAGGTGCATGGGGGCGCGGCCGCCCTGCTGGACGACGTGCTTGAGGTAGCGGAGGAGCGCGGCCTCGCGCTCGTCGGTGGCGTCCCACTCGCGGGCGAGCGCCACCTCGTTGATGCCGAGGCCGGCGGCGCGGGCCGCGCGCGTGTGGAGGGCGATGCCGGGCTCGGATTCGTAGTGGTCGGCGACCGCGAGGGCGATGCGCTCGAGGGTGGCGAGCCCAAGCTTGCCGTGGCGCAGCTCGGAGCGGAAGCGGGCGTAGGCGCGCAGCGCGGCGGGCGACCCGGCGAGCACGCCGAGGAAGTTCGGAAGCTGCCCGCCGGTGGCGAGTGCCCCTTTGAGGATCGGAAGCGACCCCTCGGGCGCGGTGAGGTCGTCGTGGATCTGGAACCTGCTGCTTATGGCCTGGCGCTTGCGGGGCACTGCATCCACCTTCTCATCCTCTTACGTTGTGTAAGGGTAGCCGCCGCTCGTTGCACGAGCAAGCGTTCTCTACCCCTTATACGCGCAGCGGTAAGGAACATCTCACTGACGAGCAGCCGGGCGCGGCTGGCAAGACACAGGAAGCGCGGCGTGCTTCGCACGCGAGCGACCGAGGACGCCGCCAGGCGCGTCCGGATGCCGTCAGTGGGCGGAGGCGAGGGCGACGACGACGAGCAGCAGGCCGAACAGGAACGCCCACAGGGCGATCCGGTCGGGGCGCTGGCCGAAGCGCTCGACCGACCGGCGCGGCGGGCGCCGGCGCTCGATGTGGGCCACGCGGTGCGCGTAGCCGGGTCGGCCGTCGATCACCACGGTGCGTCGCTCGGTGGTAGGTGCGCTCATTCCTCTTTCCTGGGCTTACGGGGTTAGCTGGCGGACTCGCGCAGAAAGAGCAGCGCTACGCGTGTGACCACGCGATTCGCCCCTTGATTTTGGTTCCCCCGCTTCCGGCTCTCGGGCCGAAACTCAGCGGTTCAGCGGCGGCATGGTACAGCGCATGGTGGGCGCCCGTCCGGACGGAATCCCGCAATTAGCGGGGAATGCCGCGCCAAACGCGGTCGCCCGCCCGACCGCCTGCGGCGGCCGTCGGCTCGACCGCTCTCATTCAGCCGCCGCGCTCGTAGCGCGCCTGCTCCTCGACGGTGCGCTCCGCCGTGGGATGGGCCTCGAGCCGGGCGTCCGGAATCGGCTCGCCGCTCAAGACCGAGAGCCCGTACGTGCCCTCCGCCAGGCGCTGCTCGGCTCGCTGCACCGCCGCGAGCTCCTCGCGCAGCCGGTCGGACAGGCCCTCGTCGCGCTCGTCCTCATAGAGCTCGGAACCGGAGTCGCCGAGGTGCTGGTCGGCGTGCGAGAGCTCGTCGTCGGGCTCGCGCACGAGCTCGGCCAGCGCCTTCTCGATCCGATCGCGCTCGGCCTGGAGCAGCTCGCGCGCCCGTTCGGGGTCCATCGCTAGGAAGTCTTCCCCGCCACGGCGCCGACGAACGCCGCGACCTCCTGGGCGTCCTTGCCCGAGACGATGCCGGCCGGCATCGTCCCGTTGCCGCGCATGCGGCCGGTTTGGATCGCGTTGAGCACGAGACCGGCGGGCGGCTTGAGCTGGTCCAGGTTCGGGCCGACCTTGCCCGCCGTCCGGGCGGCGGCCAGCGTATGGCAGTTGTTGCAGCGCTCGCCGAAGATCTGGCGGCCGCGCTCCTCCGCAGCGTTCAGCTTGATCGCGCTGTTGCCGACGTTGCGGTCGGAGTGGTCGGCGGCCAGGACGACCGCGGGCACGGCGACCCCGAGGGCGACGTAGAGGACCGAGAACACGACGAGCGCGGCGCGGCGGCCGCCGCGGGTCTGGGCGGCGAGCAAGCGCGCCCGGGCGCGCCGCGGCCCCCCGCGCGAGGCGACGAGGACGATGGCGATGCCGATGACGATCCAGACCGCGATGAACGCGATGGCCAGCACGGCGCGATGTATACCAGCGCCCCAAGCCATTCTCGCCGCCCCTGCCTGCGTCCTCGCGGGCTCGCCGTGCCGAGCATGGCTTCGCGGCTGCGTCCTTTGGCAGGGACGCCGAGCTTTTGGCTTGGTCCCCGCGCGCCATACGCTGACCCCGTGTCAAACCTGCGCCCGATTGCCCTCCCATTCCACAACGGGCTGCCCGACGTCGGCATGGGGCTCGGCGTGCGTGCGCTCGTCGACGAGCTCGGCCTGGCCGCCGACGTCGTTCCGGCGGTCGACGCCTCGCAGCCCGAGGTCCGGCGGACCATCGAGCTCGACCGGCGGCTGGGCGAGCGGGTGCGAGCCGCCGTTTCGGCGGGTGCCTTCCCGCTCGTGCTGGCCGGCAACTGCAACAGCTGTCTGGGGACGGTGGGTGGCGTCGGGTCCGCCGGGCTCGGCGTCGTGTGGTTCGACGCCCATGCCGACTTCGACACGCCCGAGGACAACGTCTCGGGGTTCTTCGACGTCATGGCGCTGTCGACGCTGACCGGCTCGGCCTGGCAGGCGCAGCGCGCGAAGGTGTGCGCGGAGCCCGTCTCCGAGGAGCGCGTGGTGCTCGCCGCCGTGCGCGACCTCGAGCCATACCAGCTAGAGCGCATCGAGCGGTCCCGCTTGCTGCTGGCCCCGAGGCGGCTCGAGGGCTTCGGTGCGGCGCTCGCAGCGCTCGCGGCCTCGCGCGTGTACGTGCACCTCGACCTCGATGCGCTCGACGTCTCCGAGGGGCGAGCCAACGAGTACGCCGCACCGGGCGGCCCGTCGCTCCACGCCTACCTCGCCGCCGTCGACGCCGTCTTTGACCGCTTCGAGGTGGCGGCCGCCGCGCTGACCGCCTACGACCCTGCGGCCGACGAGGACGGGCGCGCCCGGACGGCGGCCGGCGCGCTGCTTGCGCGGGTCATCGAGCGGGTAGCGTGACTTGGCCGCGGGCGGGCGACGAGCTTGCCCGCACGCAGGCGACGCTGGCCGCCACCGCTGCGCGGCCGTGGCGGCCCTCGCCGCAGCTCGCCATCGGCGCCTGCATCGTGGTCTTCCCGCGCGGCAAGACCGGCGCCGGCGACGCGGGCGACCCCGCCTGGGCAGCGGCGACCGTGGTGCGCGGGCGGCGGGTCGTGGCTGACGCTGTCGTGGCGGGCGAGGCGGGCGCCCCGTACGCACCCGGCCTGCTCGCGCTGCGCGAAGGGCGGGTGCTCGAGGCGGCGGTGCGAGCGCTGCCGACCGGCCCCGACGTCCTCCTCGCCGACGCCACGGGCCGCGACCATCCGCGCCGGGCGGGGCTCGCGCTCCACCTCGGCGCCGTGCTCGACCTGCCGACCGTCGGGGTCACCCACCGGCCGCTGCTGGCCGAGGGCGACTGGCCGCCCGACGTAGCCGGCGCCCGGTCTCCGCTCGTGCTCGAGGGCGAGGCGGTCGGGGCGTGGTTGCGCACGCGTCCCGGCACCCGCCCGCTCGCCGTCCATCCCGCATGGCGCACCGACGTGGACACCGCGGTCGAGGTGGTCCTCGCCGCCAGCCGCGGTCACCGGACGCCGGAGCCGCTGCGGCGGGCGCGGCGGCTCGCCCGAAGCGCGCGAGGAGCCGCGCGGTAGAGCCGCCGAGTGTCGAATTTGTCAGCCTGAGGCTGACTCAGTCGACACTCGCGGGCGGGTGTGCGGCTATCGCCGCCTGCCGCTCGCGAAGCTCTGCACCGCCGGCGCGACCGCGCGGAAGTCGTCGGCGGCGGTCTCCGGCTCCTCCTCGTGCAGCTCGCGTACCTCGGCGGCGTCGCGGCCCGGCGCGTGCAGGCCGGTGATGCGGTCGGCGACGATGTTGATCTGGCCGCCGCCCTCGGGCGGCTTCTCGAGGATCCCCTCGCAGAGGACGAGCGGCTCGGCGCGGGCCGCGTGGCGGTGCTGCTCGTAGACCGGTGGCGGGATGATCACGTTCACCGTCCCGAGCTCGTCCTCCATGATCAGGAAGACGACGCCCCTGGCGGTGGCGGGGCGCTGGCGGGCGATGACCAGACCGCCGACCTTGACCCGCGCGCCGTGCGGGATCGTCTCGAGGTCCTTGCTGGTCGCCGTCCCGGCCGGCAGCGTCGGGCGCAGGAGCTCGAGTGCGTGCGCGTTGAGCGTCACGCCGGTGGTGCCGTAGTCGGCCAAGAGCGACTCCCAGTCGCTCAGCTCGCGCAGCCGCGGGGCGGCCGGGAGGTCGAGCGGCAGCGCGAGCTGGGTGCCGCCGTCCATCCGCTCCCCCGGCGCCGCGATGCCGAGCTGCCACAGGGCCGCGCGCCGGTCGCCGGTCAGTGCGTCGACTGCGCCCGCCCACGCCAGCGCGGAAAGCGCGGCACGGCCGAGCCCGGTGCGGGCGGCGAAGTCGCCCGCAGAGGCGTACGGACGCGCCCGCACCACCGCCTCGGCGTCCTCGCGCCGCAGCCCGGAGACATATCCGAGCCCCAGCCGCACCGCGCCGTCCTCGACGCGACAGTCGACCTCGCTGCGGTTGACGTCCACCGGCAGGATCGCGATGCCGCGCCGCTGGGCCTCGTGGGCGAGCGAGTCGGGCGGGTAGAAGCCCATCGGCTGCTCGTTGAGCAGGCCGGCCAAGAACTCGGGCCCGTAGTGGACGCGCAGCCACGTCGACTGATAGGCGAGCAGGCCGAAGGCGGCACCGTGGGCCTTGGGGAAGCCGAAGCCCGAGAACCCCTTGACCATGTCCCACACCCGCTCGGCCAGCGCCTCGCCGACGTCGGAGTGCCGCTCCTGCGCCCCTGCCACGAAGCGGCGGTGGTACTCCTCCATCGCCGCCTCCGAGCGCCGCTTGGACATCACGCGACGCAGCCCCTCGGCCTCGCCGGCGGAGAAGCCGGCGAACGCCATCGCCACCTCGATCACCTGGTCCTGGAAGATGATCGTGCCGAGCGTGTCGCGCAGGACCGGCTCGAGACAATGGTGGTCGTAGGGAACCTCGAAGGACGGATCAGCGCGCAGCTTCTGCAGGCGGTCGATGTAGGGGTTGACGGCGCCACCCTGGATCGGGCCGGGACGGACGATCGCAACCTGGATCGTGAGGTCGTCGAGCGTCTCGGGGCGCGTGCGGCGCAGCGACGCCATCTGCGCACGGCTCTCGATCTGGAAGACGCCGATGGTGTCGGCGGCCTGGATGGCGGCGAAGGTCTCGGCGTCGTCGTAGGGGATACGGCTGAGATCGATGCGCTCGTTGCGCGTGCGCGCGATCTCCTCGACCGTGCGCTCGACGGCCGAGAGCATCCCCAGCCCGAGCAGGTCGATCTTCAAAAAGCCCGCGTCGCCGGCCGAGTCCTTGTCCCACTGGATCATCTGGCGCCCGGCCATGGCGGCCGGCACCGCCGGGCAGCATTCGATCAGCGGACGCGTCGAGACCACCATCCCGCCCGGATGCTGTGAGAGGTGGCGTGGCAGGCCCATCGCCTGCTGCGAGAGCCACGCGAGCCAGCCCCACCGTCCCCGCAAACGCGGGCGCCCGGCCGGCCGCCCTCCGGCGGCCGCCGGCTCGACCGCTCTAGCCTTCCCGGGACCGTAGGCGGCGTCGATGTCGCCCTCGACGTCCTCGGCCAGGCCCTCGGAGCCCCGGGCAACGCGCTCGATCTCGCCGGGCGGCAATCCCAAAGCCTTGCCGAGCTCGCGGATCGCGCCGCGCGCCCGGTACGTCGGGAACGCGGCGACGAGCGCCGAACGCTCGCGCCCGTAGCGCTCGTGCACGCGCGGCAGCAGGACCTCGCGCACGTCGCGCGGGAAGTCGAGGTCGATGTCCGGCAGGGCAGTGATCTCGTCGTTGAGGAACCGGCCCAGCAGGAGCTCGTTGGCGATCGGATCGACGTGCGAGAGGCCGGTCAGGTAGCAGACGATCGAGGAGACGCTCGATCCCCTCCCCCGCCCCGGCGGCAGCAGCGCGCGGGCGGTGTCGGTCCCGCGCACCTCGAACGCCACCTCCCGGGCCAGCTCGAGCAAGTCGTGGTGCAGGAGGAAGAAGCCGGCCAGGTCGAGGCGGTCGATCAGCTTGAGCTCCTCGTCCACGCGCGCGATCGCGGCCGCACGGTGGCGGTGGCCGGGCGGGTAGCGGTCCTCGAGCCGCGCGGCGCACAGCTCGGCCAGGCGGCGCGGCGCGGTCGGGTCCTCCGAGCCGGGGTAGCGGTACCCGAGGTCCTGGAGGAGATCGAAGTCGAGTCGCTCCGCGAGCCGAACGGTCTCGGCGACCGCGTCGGGGTGGTCGCGGAAGCGCGCGACCATGGCCTGCGGCGTGGTCAGGACGTGCGCGTGGTTGCCGCGGCGCAGTGGCTCGGAGGCGTCGAGCGTGGTGTGCTCGCGGATGGCGACGAACGCGTCCTGCAGCAGCGCGCGGTCGCGGTCGTGGGCATGGACGTCGCCGGTCGCCACGGTGGCGACTCCGAGCCTGCGCGCGAGGGTCTCGAGCGCGCGGTTGCGGGCGCGGTCATTGCGCAGGTACGGCCGCTGGAGTTCGATGCGCAGCCGGTCGGCGCCGAACGCATCGCGCAGGCGGCGCAGAGTGCGCAGATCGTGCACGCCGCGGGTCGCGCAGCCCGACAGGCAGACAAGGCCGTCGGCGTGGTCGAGGACCTGAACGAGCGAGACGCGGGGCGTATCCCGGATCGGTCCGCCCTCGGGCGCGCGCGTGTGCGCATGAGAATGTGTGAGCAGCCGGCAGAGGTTGGACCATCCCCGCTCGCTCTCGACCAGCAGGACGACGTGGCGGCCGTCGTCGAGGTCGACCTCGGCGCCGTGGATGGCCTGCAGCCCCAGCGAGCGCGCCACCTGCGCATGCTCCATCGAGCCGTAGACACCGTTGTGGTCGGTGAGCGCGAGGGAGGTATGGCCGAGCTCCAGCGCCCGCGGAACGAGCTCGTCGGGCATTGAGGCGCCGTCGAGAAAGGAGTAGGCGGAGTGGCAGTGGAGCTCGACGTAGTCCCCGAACATACGTTCGCTCACGATACTCCCTTCTGCATGTCCGCAAAAGCGAAGATCGCCGCGACGCTGCGGTGGCAGGCGGGCGCGTGCGAGCAACTGGGCTCCCCGCTCTACGCCCACCTGCTCGCGCGGGCCGCGGAGGACGTCGAGGCGGGCGGGCCTTGCTGGACGGTGCTCGCCGGACACGAGCACGACGACCGGCAGTCGATGCCCGCACTGCGGTTCATGGGTGCGGTGCACCGGCTCTCGCTGGAGGGCCGCGCACCCAAGCTGGCCGAGGTCTACGCAAGGGGCCGCCTCGACGCCTGGCCGGCGTTCCGTGCGGCTGTGGCCGAGCACGTCGACGACCTGCGGGCGGGCATGAACCGCGGCGTGCAGACCAACGAGGTCGCCCGCAGCGCGGCGCTGCTCGGCGGCTTCCTGCTCGTCGCCCGGACGACAGGCCTGCCGCTGCGCGTGCTCGAGCTCGGAGCGAGCGCCGGACTGAACCTGCGGTGGGACGCGTTTCGCTACGAGGGCGAAGGTCGCGCGTGGGGCGATCCCGCTTCGCCCGTGCGCCTCGACTACGCGCCCCCGGTCGACGGCGCCGTCACCGTGGTGCAGCGGCGGGGATGCGACCTCAATCCCCTCGATCCCACGACCGAGGAAGGCCGCCTGACCCTGCTGTCGTACCTGTGGCCCGACATGCACTGGCGCTGGGAGCTCATGCGGGGCGCGCTGAACACGGCCGCGCGGGTCCCCGCCACCGTCGACCGCGCGGACGCCGGCGACTGGCTTGCCGCGCGGCTGGCCGAACCGGACGGCGACCGGGTCACGGTGATCTTCCACTCGATCGTCATGCAGTACCTGTCCGACGCCGAGCGCGAGCGGGTCGAGGCGCTGATTCGCGGCGCCGGCGAGCGGGGCGCCCGCATGGCCTGGCTGCGCATGGAGCCCGACACGGCCGAGCGCGCCGGCGTGTGGCTCGACCTCTGGCCCGAGGGCCGGCACGCGCGCATCGCGCGCGCCGGCTACCACGGCCGGCCGGTGGAGTGGGAAGGGTGGTAGCGCTCACCGACGGCGAGCGCTGGGCGCGCGCCGAGCTCGAGCGGCTGCTCGAGCGCCGCTTCTCACCTGCCGCCGTCGCCGGCTTCCTGGCGGCCTCGTTCCGGCGCAGCGCCCACGTGCGGCGTTCGCGGCCCGAGCTGGCGCGCCAGTCGCGGCGATGGATGGCGATCGGCGCGGCCGCATGGCTGCTCCCGCCGTTTCGCGCGCGGGCGCGCGCCGGGCTCGCGTGGTGGGCGCTGACCTCACTCATGCTCGACTGGCACCTCGGCATGATCGAGACGACGGACGGCCGCCCGCGCCCGCTGTCGGGCGCCGATGCGCTGACGCTCGCGCGCGCCTGGCTCGTCCCCGTCGTCGCCCGCGCGCCGACGCCCGCCGTCATCGGCGCCGCCGCGCTCAGCGACGTCGCCGACGGTGCGCTGGGGCGGCGGGGCGAGCCGACGCGCGCCGGGCGCGACCTCGAGGGCCTCGTCGACGCCTGCTTCGGCGCCGCCGCCCTGCGGGGCGCGCTGCGGCGGGGCGCCGTTGCCCCCGCCGCGGTGGGCGTCGAGCTCGCCCGACTCGGCGCGGGTTTCGGCTACGCGCTCGTCATCTACTTCGGGCGGGCGGACGCTCCCGACCCGCGGGTGACCCGCGCTGCGCGCCCGGCCACGCCGGTGCGCGCCGCGGGACTGGTCGCCGCCGGCCTCGGACGCCGGCGCCTGGCGAGCGCCCTGCTGGCGGCGGGATCGGCGTGGAGCATCGGGTCCCTGGTTTACGGGGTGCGCCGGGGGTAAGTCCCAATCGATGCCCGTCACTTTCCTCACCGGCGCCACCGGCTTCGTCGGTCAGGCCGTACTCGCTCGCCTGCTGGAGCGCACCGACCGCGACGTCGGAGTCCTCGTGCGCGCCGGCAGCCAGGAGGACGCACAATCGCGCGTCCGCGGCATGCTGCACGCGCTGTTCGGCGACGCCGATCGCCACGCCGACCGGGTGCACGCGGCGCGCGGTGACCTGCTGCGCCCCGGGCTCGGCCTCGACGCCGCCACGCGCGCCATGGTCGCCGACGAGGTCGACCAGATCCTCCACGCCGGCGCGTCGGTCTCGTTCGACCTGAGCCTCGAGAAGTCGCGCGCGATCAACGTCGCCGGGACGCGCCGGGTGCTCGAGCTGGCCGAGGGCTGCCGGCACCTCCGGCGCCTGACGTACGTCTCGACCGCGTACGTGGCCGGCGACCGACGCGACATTGCGACCGAGGACGAGCTCGACGTCGGGCAGGGCTTCCGCAACCCGTACGAGCAGTCCAAGCACGAGGCGGAGCGGCTGGTACGCGCCCACTGCGATCGCCTGCCGCTCACGATCGTGCGCCCGAGCATCGTCGTCGGCGAGCGCGGCACCGGCTGGACCTCGTCGTTCAACGTCATCTACGGGCCGCTGCGGGCGTTCGCCTCCGGCGCCTACCGGATCCTGCCCGGCCGCTCCGGCGCGGTGATCGACGTCGTCACCGTCGACCATGTCGCCGACGCGGTCCTCGCGCTGACCGCCGCACCGCGGGCCGAGGGCGGCGCGTTCCACGTCGTCGCCGGCGATCGCGCCGCGACGCTGGGCGAGCTCCTCGCGCTCGCCGAGCGCCGCTTCGGGCATCGGTCGCCGCGCCTGCTGCCGCCGCCGCTCTACCGCCGCCTCGTCCATCCGGTCGTGCTGCGCCGAGCGAGCGAGCGCGCGCGCAAGGCGTTGCGCGCCAGCGAGATCTACTTCCCCTACTTCTCGCTGAGGATGCGCTTCGACGACCGGCGCGCGCGCGAGCTGCTCGAACCGGCCGGGATAGCGGCGACCCCGATCGCCGAGCACTTCGACACGATGATCGACTTCGCCGAGCAGGCCCAGTGGGGCCGCAGGTCGGTCACCCGCGCCGAGGCGGCACGGTCGTCACCTCTGACGAGCGACTCGGCGTGGCTGCCAAGGACGCAGGGCCGGGACAGGGCTAAGCCCGTCCCGGCCTGAGGACACAGGCAGGCGCGTCGAGACGCCGTCAGAGCTGCTCGAACCAGCCGCCGGTGACGAGATCATGGAAGACGATCAGGTTGCGGCCCGTCGTCGTGACCACCTCCCAGTAGCGCCGGCGTAGGGGACGGCCGGTCCACCAGCGGTCCTCGACCAGCCACGACTCGCGCACCGCGTCCACCGGCTGGCCGGCGACCGAGACCGGACGGCCGCCGTCACCCATGCGCACCGGCGCCGGTCGCGGGAGGTTGAGCCTGCGGGTTGGCGGACTCATTGGAACGGCGTGAGCACCGCCCGCCGCTCGGGCACGCGCGAGCCGGGCTCGACTTCGAGCACGCGCAGGGCGGCCTCCGGGCCGGCGGCGACGCGGGCCTGGCGGACCGCCTCGCGCAGGCGCGACCGGCGGACGGCGATCGAGTCTTGAAGGAGCGAGGGCTGGTCGGACGCGGGCGGCCCAAAGCGCTCGACCGCCAGCGCCAGTGCCTCGGCGGGCGCGGGCAGCGCCTGCAGCCGCGGCGCCAGCACCAGCCGCATGCGCGCCGCGTCGGCCAGCGCCTCGCGGAACACCGTCCGCTCGCGCCAGGTGCCGCCCTCGACCAGGGTCGCCTCGAGCACGGCGGCGCGGATCGTCCGCCCGCGCCGCTCGCGGCGGGCGAGCAGGCGGTCGACGAGCAGCGCCAGTGCGCGCTCCAGCGCCGGGCCGGAGGCGGACTCGGGCAGGTCCAGCCGCTCGCGCAGCCGCTGCATCGGCCGGCGCGGCGCCGGCGCGTCGCCGCCGCCTCGCGCCAGCTCCCACGCCGTGAGGCCGGGCGTGCCGAACCGGTCGGCAACATTGGCCCGCGACAGCGCGGCCAGCTCCCCGAGCGTGCGGATGCCCAGCCGTTCGAACGGCTCGACCAGCGCCGTCGTGCGGCCGTCCAGCGAGAGGAGGTCGATCGGAAGCGAGGCGAGGAAGGGACCGGCGAAGTGCACCACCACCGGCCTGCGCGCCCGCGCCCGCGCCGCCGCCGCCAGCGCGGCGAACCGCGACGGCGCGGCGGCGAGCCGTGCCGGACGGTCGAGCGCGCGCCGGGTCGCGCGCAGGACGCCGTCAATGCCGCCGTGGAGCCCGAGAAGTCCGGCGGCGTCGAAGCAAACGGCTCCGGGCGCCCCCGGCTCGACCGCCGCACCGATCGACTCGAGCGCGGCGAGCACGCGTTCCCACGCATCGGCCACTCCCGCCGGATCGGGCGGCACGAGCACGAGCTGCGGGCAGCGCGCCATCGCCTCGCCCAGCCGCATTCCCGCCCGTACCCCGTGGACTTCGGCCGCGGGCGAGGTCTCGCCGATGAACTGTGCCCGGCCAAGCTCAGGCGCGAGTGCAACGGGCCGCCCGACGAGCTCCTCCCGCGAGCCAGAGAGGGCGACCAAAAGCGAGAACCGAGGAAGGAGGACGGCGACAATCATGCGAACACATGTTCGCATACCCGCCGGCCTAATGCCTAATGCCTATTCGAACATCTCTCCAAGCCGCGCGGCCACGCTGAAGTCGCCTTCAAGTATCAGCTGGCCGGTCATCAGCGCCTTGCCGGGATCGAGGTCGCGCGTGGCGATGCGCAGAAAGTCGGCCACGCCCATCCTGATGGTCAGGCTCGGGTCCCCCGCTCTGCCGGGCCGCGCGCTGGCGCGGTGTCCCTCGACCCGCACGACCCACGGCTTGACCGCCCCGTTGGCGGTCAGCTCGTATTGGATCTCGCCGGCGAAGCCATGCGCCTTGTCGGGCCGGAAGCGCTGGGCCATGCCGCCGAAGAGGACGCGCAGGCCGAGGTCGTTGCCCACCGTGCGTTCCAGGCGCCGGTCGTCCGAGTGCCTGACGAAGGCGGCGAAGGCCTGCTCGCCGCGCTCGCGCAGGCGGTCCGCGAGGCCCGGACCGGCGGGCGACTGGGATGAGGCGTCCGACGGAGGCGGCCCGGAGTCCATCGGCGGGATGGCGTAGGCGGGGTCGGCCTCGCGCGCGGGCGCGCGCCGCGCGAGCGCCGCCTGGACCGCCGGTGCGAGCCGCTGCGCCTTCTCACGCTCGCGCTCCTCGCGCGCCACGACGAACTCGGGGAGCACTTCCTTGGCGACCAGCTCGATCGACTCGCAGATGTGCTCGTGGCGGTTGTGGCCCGCCTGTGAGACGAAGATGACCTGGTCGACCCCCGCCATCTCGTAGCGGCGCACGAGATCGGCGATCTGCTCGGGCGTGCCGATCGCGCCGCGCAGCGAGCCGAGGCCCTGCTGCATGATCTTCAGGCCAAGGGGCGCCTGATCGGGAGTGACGATGTGGCGCGCGAAGCCCACCTCGTCGCGACGGCGCTGGAACTCCTCCCAGATGTTCGTGCGCCCCGGATGATGCTCCCCGAACACGTAGTAGTGCGCGAGCGAGTAGCCGAAGAAGTGGGCGCCGTCGATGCCGCGCTCGATCGCCTCGGCCTCCTCGCGGGCGCACATCATCGGCAGCACCACGGCGACGTTCGCGTTGACGTCGAAGCCGGCCGGGACGCACCGCTCGGAGGCGACGATCTCGTAGTACTCGTCGACCCATTCCTTGGCCTCTTCGGGCTCGACGAACGAGAACGACAGCGCCCCCATCCCCTTCTCGGCCGCCGTCCTGATCATCTCGCGCCGCGAGCACGCCACCCACAGCGGCGGGTGCGGCTTCTGCTTGGGCTTGGGGACGACGTTGCGGATCGGCATCGTCACGAAGCGGCCGTCGTAGCCCGCGAACGGCTCCTCGGCGAACATGCGGGTGACGACGTCGACGGCCTCCTCCCATTGCGCGCGCTTGGTCTCGCGATCGATGCCGAAGCCGCCGAGCTCGGCGCCGCTGGCCGTCTCGCCGGTTCCGAACTCGCAGCGCCCGCGCGAGACGAGGTCGAGCGTCGCCACCTTCTCGGCCACGCGCGCGGGGTGCTGGTAGCCGGGCGGCATAGCGACGATCCCGAAGCCAAGCCGCAGGTTGCGCGTGCGCTGCGAGCAGGCGGCCAGGAAGACCTCGGACGCGCTCGAATGCGAGTACTCCTCGAGGAAGTGGTGCTCGACCTCCCAGACGGAGTCGAAGCCGAGCTCGTCGGCGAGCTGGACCTGGTCCAGGGCGTCCTGCAGCAGGCGCTCCTCGGCGTCGTCGTCCCACGGACGCGGGAGCTGATGCTCGTAGAAGAGGCCGAACCGCATCCGGCCGCGAAGCGTAGCGTTGGGGCTCAAGCGCACGAGCTCGAGCGCGAGGAGCCCGAGGCGCGCGTCCAGCGGCTGACGCGCGCCTCGCAGAGCTCCAAGCGGCCTGACTGAGCCGCGGCCTGCCGCTCAGGCGCGCAGGCGCTTGCGCGCGGGCTGGACGGCGAGCGCGAGCCGGCCGAGCGTCAGCGCGCCGAGCATGAGCCCGAAGTCGCGCAGCGCGATGTCGTAGTACTGCGGGGCGTTCTTGGTCAGCAGGTTGACGATGATCCCGGCCAGCCACGCGGCCACCACGAACGCGCCGATGCGGGGCGCGACCGCGACCAGCAGGCCTGCGGCGATCTCGATGCCGCCTACCACGTACATCCAGTCCTGGCCGCTGCCCGGGATGATGTCGTTGACCCAGCCGGCGAGATAGTCCGGCCAGTGCACCGACCAGTTGAAGAACTTGTCGAGCCCGAACAGGATCGGGGCCACGGTGAAGCCGATGCGCAGCAGCCAGAACGCCTGATACGCGGCCTTGGCCATACCGGACTCGGCCGCGGCGCCGGTGCTGCCGTTCGTCGGCGCGGACGCCCGTCCGGGCGCGTCCATGGTGGTGTTTGCCATCGGGAGCAACCTCCTCGTTCGTGGGTCTGCGAGTTGGCTGCGCGGAGGGCGCCGATTCTTACGTCTGCGCGGCCACGAGGTCGCGCAGGCTTTCGTGCTCCTCGGCGCAGGCGGGGCAGCCCGCCAGATGCGGGCGCATGCCCGGGACGGCGGCATCGGCGTCGCCGCCGGCCAACTCGACCTCGACGTAGCGGTCGAGCTCGTCGAAGCATGCCTCGCACCCGAGCTCGGGGTCGGCGGGGCCGAGCAGGCGGTTCAGCACGTCGTCGGTCATGGCAGTTCACCTCCAAGGGCCCGGCGCAGCTTGCGGCGGGCGTCGTGCAGCGTCTTGTAGAGCGCCCCGCGGGTCGTGCCCATGCGCTCGGCCAGCACGTCGATCGGCACGTCGTTGAGAGCGACGGCGACGAGGACCTCGCGCTGGTGGCTCGTGAGCTCCTGGGCGATCGCGTCGCGGATGGTCGCGAGCAAGTCCCGCCGGGCCGCCTCGTCGGAGGCGGCGGCGGCGCTGCCGGCGGCCGTCTCGGGCCAGTGGTCGGGCGCCGTGGGGAGCTCGCGTCCGTGCCATGCGCGGCGCCGGACCTTCACCGCCGCCTCCAGCAGCGCGAACTTGTAGGCCCAGGTGGTGAAGCGGCTGTCGCCACGGAAGTCGTCGAGCTTGGCCAGGACGGCCACGAGCGCGTCGTCGGCGCTCTGGACGGCGAGATCGTCGAGGTCGGCGTCGCGCAGGTGCGGGCTGCCGCGGCGGCGCGCGACCTCGAAGCGCGCGGCGCGCAGCAGCAGCGCGTGCAGGCGGGCGATCGCGCGGTCGCGCTCCGGACCGTCCGCGCGCAGAGCGGCGAGCCACGCTTCGGAGTCGCGGTCGTCGGTGACATCGGGGTGTGCGGTCAACGCGGTCAGCTACGGGTTAGCGACGCCGGCGCTGCGGGTCTTACCCCGGAATAGAGAAACCCCGCCGAGGCGGGGCTCTCCGTAGCAGGCCGGTAAGCCGGATTCTGTCGTGGGCAGCCATCCATCTGTGCGGCCTACCTGGACCTCGGCGGGCAGCTTCATCGGTCCTGCTTGGCCTTGCACCGGGTGGGGTTTGCCTGGCCGCCGCGTCACCGCGACGCCGGTGCGCTCTTACCGCACCATTTCACCCTTGCCGGCCCGCGACTCACGTGAGGCCGCGGACGTAGGCGGTGTCATTTCTGTGGCACTTTCCCGCGGGTTTCCCCGGGTCGGCGTTACCGACCACCCTTGCCCTGTGGTGTCCGGACTTTCCTCGAAGGAGACCTCCTTCGCGACTGCCTGGCCTGCACCGATCAGGATAGGGATCGGAAGGCTGCGTGCCTACCTGCCGGCCAGCGCCGCCAGGTTCCCGGAGTAGGTCACGCTGCCCTTGTCGTCGGTCTGAACGACCGTGACCGTCGCGGTCCTGCCGTTCGTCCCCTTGACGGTGCAGTCGAAGCGCTTGCCCTTCTCGATGTCGACATCGTCGGGGCAGGCGACCGAGGCGATCGCCACCCTGCCGCCGCTCTTGCTCTGGAGGCCGGCCTTGATGGAGCGCTCGGCCTTGTCGGTGTCGATCTTCTTCGAGCAGCCTGCCACGGCGAGGGCGATGGGCACGGTGGCGACGACGGCGAGCAGGCGGCGCATTCGAGGCGGGCACGTTAGCCGCGCCGCGGTCGGGCCGAAGGCACGTGGCCGTCATTCGGTCGGACCATCCGACCGAATCGCAGGAACCCCCGCCAGGCGGGCGCTGCACTCAGCAGAGCGAGTCGCACCAACCTCGCGCAGGCGGGCGCTGCTCAGCTGAGCGACGAGCCGCAGTCGCGGCACCGGCCGGTCGCGGCGGTCTCGCCGCCGCAGACGAGGCAGCGCGCGCGGCCGCGCAACGCGAGGTCCTCGATCGCCGCGACGACGCGCTCGTCCAGCGTGGCGTCGTCGCCGCCCGTGGGCGCGAACAGGCGCTCGGGGAGCGTGGCCGTCGTCACGTCACCCTCCGCAGCACGCCGACGACGCGCCCGAGCACGCGGACGTCCTTCGAGCGGATCGGCTCGAGGGCCTCGTTCTCGGGCTGCAGCCGGATGTGGTCGGACTCGCGGAAGAAGCGCTTGACCGTCGCCTCCTCGCCCACGAGGGCGACGACGATCTCGCCGTCGGTCGCGGTGTCCTGCGGACGCACCACGACGACGTCTTCCTCGAGGATCCCGGCGTCCTTCATCGAGTCGCCGCGCACGCGCAGGAGGTACTCGCCCGCGTCGCCACCGGCGATGTCCGGGATCTCGACGTACTCCTCGATGTTCTCCTCTGCCAGCACGGGCGATCCCGCAGCCACCTGGCCGACGAGGGGGAGCCCGTTGGGCCGAACGACCGACTTGACCCCTTCGACGGCGCGGTCGAGCAGCTCGATCGCTCGCGGCTTGGAGGGATCGCGCCGCAGCAGGCCGACCTTCTCGAGGTTGGCCAGATGCGCGTGCACCGTCGACGAGGACGCCAGCCCGACCGCCTTGCCGATGTCGCGGACCGTCGGCGGGTAGCCGTACTTGGCCGAGTAGCGCTTGATGAAGTCGAAGATCTCCTGCTGGCGCTTGGTGAGGTCCATCGACGACGCTCCTAGAGCCGGGGATGAAGTCCGTAAGCGAACACTTGTTCGTACCTTAGCGGGCGCCCCCGACGGACTCAAGGGTAGGGGCCGGCGGGGCCGCCCAACCGGCGTGCCAGAGGGCCCTTGCGCTGGCGGCCGGCACCGCAGCCTGGCGCTATGCTGGCCCTCCTAAGCGCCTGTGGCGGAACTGGTAGACGCGCAAGGTTGAGGGCCTTGTGGACCGCATGGTCCGTGGAGGTTCGAATCCTCTCGGGCGCACTGAGGAAGCCCCGCAACGGCGGGGTTTCGCGTTAGTGGGGGTCGGTGTGCCGCTCGGCCTCGGCCGACGCGGGGGCCCAATTGGGGCCCAATTCCTGGCTGAATGCGCGCTCCACCAGTCCCGCCTCATGGCTGGACGGCGCGTAGTCGGCGTAGATGAGGGTGGTCTTGAAGTCGCGGTGGCCCATCCACTCCTGCAGAGTGCGCATTGGGACGCCAGCTGCGGCCATCCGCGTCCCGAACGTGTGGCGCAGGTCGTGAAAGCGCACGTCCCGCACGCCACCGGCTCGTAGGGCGCGCTTGAAGCGACGCACCAGGGCGGAGTGGTCGAGGACGGTCCCGCGCTGGGGATGGCCGAACACCAGATCGTCGTCGGCCTTGTACGACGACGCCTTGTAGTGGCGATCCAATTCGCCCGCGAGTCGATCCGCCATCGGCACGGCGCGGGTTGCCCGCCGGGACTTCGGTGGGCCCCAGTGTCCGCGCACGTACGACCTGCGCACACGGAGCTTGCCGGCCACGGCCTGGGCTCCGGGTGCCCCATCGGGCAACCACGACATACGGCTAATTCGTCGAGCGACCCTCGGTGGCGGCGCCGGCTGAGGCCCCGCAGCCCTGCGGGCCGGCGGCGAGTTGCGCCGGCGACGGTGGGTCGGCTGCGAGCAGCTCAGGGACGGTGACCGGAGTCAGGTGCTTGTGGTGGAGTGTTTGCAGGACGTGGTCGAGGGCGCGGATGGTCTGGCCGCGGTTCTCGTGCATGAGGACGATCGACCCCGGCCGACCTCGCGGCGGATGTTGGCGGCGATGCCGGCGTAGTCGGCTCCCTCTGAGTCGCGCGTGTCGACATCCCACAGGATCTCGGCCATGCCCAGACCAGCGGCGGTTCTGTCGATGGCTTCGGTGCGAGCGCCGTAGGGTGGGCGAAACAGCCGGACGGGCGCGTCGCCGGCGCGCGGCGGTGACTGGCCAACGCCGACGGTCGGGGCGAGGTGATGCTCAGCTACTGGACAAAGCAGTGGGAGTCGCTTCACGCGTCCACGGCCTGGAGGCGGGTCTGGTGCACCCGCAGCGCCCGGAAGTCGTTACCGTGCCGGAAGAACCGTGGGACCAGGGCCTGCCGCCGAATTCGGTGTCCGGTCGATGCGGGCCATCGAAGTGTCCACGCCGTGCGGGTAGAAGATCTCGTCCCAGGAGGCGTGGGGCGAGTTGGTGAAGTACGCGCGCCGCCCGTCGCGGCTCATCTCCCCATCCGGGGGGTGCTGCCCAGTAGCTTGGGAGCGGCGCGGTGCGGGTTGCGGTTCACGATGCCGCCAAGGCGGACCAAGCCGCTTTTCTGAAGTCGTGCGGGTCGCTCACGTCGTGCTGCTTGAGCTCCCGGTTCCCCCAGCACGACACGTAGAGCTAGGCCTCGCGAACGGCTTCGGAATGCGGCGTCGGTCATGGGTCAAGCCGCGTTCGTTGCCGGGCACTGCGGAAGGCATGTCCGGCTGATTGTCCGAGCTGACGCCGATGCTTGTAGTGGCGAATGAGGCGAGGGATGTAGGACAGCCAGCGTCCCATGGGTCGTAGCCCGCGCGCGCTAGTAGCCGTGCTCGATGTATTTCACCCAGGCCTCGCGGGCGGCCACCTGCTCGTTCGCCGCGGCCAGCGCGACCGCAGCGGTCCGGTCGTCGGGGCCTCCCTGGGCCGCCTTGCTTTCCTCGCTCGAGCGCTCGCGATCGTCGACCGCCAGGTCGAGCCGCTCGATCGCTCGGGCATGCACGCCGCCGCCGCTGGTTGGCCTGCGCGGCAATGTCATCGCGAGTTGAACGGTGTCCAGCCGATGACGTGCCGCGATCGCTTGCGGGACGCGAGGGTCGCCGTGGGCGCGGTGCAGCTTGCCGCGCCGTTGCGGTGCTCGTTGAACTGGCGTGCTGCTCGTCATGGTTGCTCAGCACCTTCCGAGCCCTCTAATGGGAGACGCGCGAGGGAAGAGGGAACGAGACCCGACGGGCGAATCAGCGGCCGGCCCCGCGGGTCTCGATCATTTTCCCCAAGCTCCGCGCCTCGGCGCGGTCGCGCTTCGGTGGCTGTCGGGCTCAGGGCTGAAGTCCTGCCCGCGGAGCCAGCTCGCTACCAAGTGACGCCAAACAATCACGCCCTTTTAGTAGGTGCTGCTCACGATAGCATGAAATGAGAACCTAGAATTCTCTTTCTAATGTTGGTTTCTGGCCTCTGCTCCCGTCAAGCGGCCAAGTCGCGCCGCCCGGTTGATCTGACCGGTTTCCGGCGCCGCGAGCCTGGTACGGTCGGCGCGGAGTAGTTTCCGGCCGTGAGGGCCGGCGAAGCAGTGCCAGCGCGCAGTCGTCGCTTCTAAGGCCCTATGCCGGTAGGCCGGCGTCGTGGGCTTTCTTGAACGCGATCAGGCCGCAGGACAGTTGCAGCAGGGCGAGGTGGTTCTCGTCCTTCTTGGACCAGCGAATCAGGATCGCGCGGTTGCGGTTCAGCCACGAGCGGCAGGCCTCGATGACCCAGCGGGCGGGCGCGCCAGCCGGGGGTGCGCAGCTTGTCGGCGATCTCCTCGCCGCGCGGTACGGATGTGCGCCGCGACGCGGTGCTGCTCTGCGAGCGCGTAGATCGGCGGCGCGTCGTAGGCGCGGTCCAGGCACACTCCCCGAGGCGCCTGGGACATCGCCTCGGGGCGCTCGATCGGGATCGACTCGAGCGTCTTTGTTAGGAGCCTCTGGTCGTGGCGGTTGGCGCCCGCGTGCGCGATCCCGACCGGCACCCCCGCGGCCTCGGTGAGGATCGAGCGCTTCGCCCCTGTTTCGCTCTTCCGGTGGGATTCGGCCCGGTCTTCGAGCCACTCAGCGGCGCCTTGGTCATCGCCCCGTCGCCCGCCAACCAATCCCACTCGATTCCCACCTGCTCGTCGTATTCGAGCAGGCCCTGACGCCAGATCTCGTGGAAGACGCCCGCCGCCCGCCATTCCTGGAAGCGGCGGTGCGACGACGACGAACTGGCCGGCCCGGTCAGCTCGAGGGCGTTCCACTGCATCCCCGTCCGCAACACCAACAGGATCGCGTCCATCGCGTCGCGGTCCGGCACACGCGGGTTGTGGCAGCCCAACGGGTGCGGCGGCCGTTCCGGCAGCAACGGCTCGATCCGCTCCCACAACCAGTCCGGCATACACCAGCCGTCGTCGTCCGAGACGAGCCCCATCGTCGACCTCCCTCGATCGCAATCGCGGTCGCCGAGCGGGTTCGACGGCGGCTACATAACTCCTACCGGCATGGGCCCTAAGTGGATCAATGTCGGATCGGATGGTGCCGCGATCGGATATTGCGGCCTCGACCAGAGGTAATCCGCTCCCGCAAAACCGTCAAGACCGGCCGCCTCCGAGCCGGTAAAGGGCGCCGCTGGTGCCGTTACCGTTGTGCCGTTGCCGCAAAGGATGTTGTTGACACGGCTGATGATCTGAATGGTGGGTGCCGGTCGGCTACTTGACTGCGTAGCCCTTCGACGCCTTGGTGATCTGGCCCTTCTTGACCATCTGCGACAGTCGGGTTGCGGTCGTGTTGCGGTTGGCATTCAAGGCCTTGGCCACATCGCCGGCGGTGCTCTGTGGGTGGTTCTTCAGGTAGTCGATGATGCGGGCCGTGATGTCGGTCTTGCGCTGACGCGCCGTGGCGCGACGGGTGCTGGCGCGGCGTGCCGTAGCTCGGCGCACGGAGCGCTGCGGCGGGGTCGCGCGCTCATTACCGTGACGTTCGCGGAACTCCTTGATTTGGCCATCAAGCCAGGCGAGACGCTCCAGCAGATCGGCGCGCTCGGCTTCTAGCGCGTCGATGACCTGTTGCATGCGCGACACGTGAGCCTCCTGGGTCGGGACGAGTTCGAGGTTAGGCCTTCGGCCGGTTTCTGGGGATGGACGCGTCCCAGGGCGGAGACGGGGTGGCCCTTTCCGGCTGAACGGCCGCGAGGTCGGCGGGCAGATCCGCGCGTGCCTACCTCGAGGCGGCCTACGCCGAGGTGGTCGAAGCCCTGGGGGCGGTCGTCAGAGGCGTAGACTCGATGTGTAGTTCGGTATCGCCTCGGGTCACCGCGCATGCCTTCGGGCGCGGCTACCGGTAGTCCGGGTGAATCGGGGTGCGTGTCGCGTCTTAGGAGTCGGGAAGGGTGTCGATTGGGTCCGTGTACCAGGGCGCGTCGGAGCCGCTGACACGGTCCAGCCAGCGCC
>JBJMKX010000165.1:0-8233 GCA_045805605.1 Solirubrobacteraceae bacterium | reverse complement strand
CGACGAGCCCTCCGTCGCCGGAGGCCGCGCGGGCCGCCAGCGCTGGGAGCTGGCGCTCGGGCACGGCCGCTGGACCGTCCCGCTGACCGAGGGGTAGCCGCGGGAGCGTCCCGCTAGCGTCCAGTCCGTGGACTGGTTCGGCGGCAGGACGGCGGTGGTCACCGGCGCCGCGCACGGCATCGGGCGCGCGATCGCCGACCAGTTGGGCGAGCTCGGCGCGCGCGTCGTCGCCGTCGACCTCGATGCCGACGCGCTCGGCGACTTCGAGCTGCGCCACGTCGCCGACCTCTCGGGCGAGGGCACCGAGGACCTCGGGCCCGAGCTCGACGACCGCTTCGGGCCGATCGAGCTGCTCGTCAACAACGTCGGGACGCTCACCCCGCACACGTTCGCCGAGCTCGAGCCGGCCGACTTCGACCGGGTGATCCGAACCAACCTGCGCGGGCCGTGGTTCCTGACCCGCGCGGTCACGAAGCGGATGGTCGAGCGCAAGGCGGGCGGGGCGGTGCTCTTCGTCTCGTCGCTGCACGACCACGTCCCCCTCCACCGCCCGCACTACAGCGCCAGCAAGGCGGCGGTCTCGATGCTCGGGCGCGAGCTCGCCAACGAGCTCGGCCCGCGCGGCATCCGCGTCAACGCGGTCTCGCCGGGCGCGATCGCGACCCGGTTGACCGACGAGCGCGCACTGCGGGAGCTGCAGCCGCACTTCCCGCTCGGGCGCCCCGGCCGGCCCGAAGACGTCGCCCGCATCGCCGCGGTACTGCTGAGCGACGAGTGGTCGGGCTACGTGACCGGGGCAAACGTCCCCGTCGACGGCGGCCTCGACCTCATCACCTGGGCCTGACGCTCCTATCCTGCGCCGCCATGGCGCAGCAGTACGTCTACACGATGCACCGCCTGACCAAGGCGTACCCGAGCAAGACCGTGCTCGAGGACATCTCGCTGTCGTTCCTGCCCGGCGCCAAGATCGGGGTGCTCGGACTCAACGGCTCCGGGAAGTCCACGCTGCTGCGCATCATGGCCGGGCGCGAGACCGAGTTCCGCGGCGACGCCATGCTCGCCCCCGACGCGACCGTCGGCCTGCTCGAGCAGGAGCCGCAGCTCGACGAGGGCAAGGACGTGCGTGGCAACGTCGAGGACGGCGTCGCCGAGCAGCGCGCGCTGCTCGACCGCTTCAACGAGCTGTCGGCCAACTACTCCGACGAGACGGCGGACGAGTTCGCGAAGCTGCAGGAGCAGATCGACGCGGTCGACGCGTGGAACCTGGAGACCACGCTCGAGATCGCCATGGACGCCCTGCGCCTGCCCCCCGGCGACGCCGACGTGACCACGCTCTCGGGAGGCGAGCGGCGCCGGGTCGCGCTGTGCCGCCTGCTGCTGCGCCAGCCCGACCTTCTGCTGCTCGACGAGCCGACCAACCACCTCGACGCCGAGACCGTCGCCTGGCTCGAGCGCCACCTGGCCGAGTACCCCGGCACGGTCGTCGCGGTCACCCACGACCGCTACTTCCTCGACAACGTCGCCGGCTGGATCCTCGAGCTCGACCGTGGACGGGGCATCCCGTTTCGGGGCAACTATTCGTCCTGGCTCGAGCAGAAGCAGGAGCGCCTGGCGCAGGAGGAGAAGTCCGAGTCCGCGCGCCGGCGCACGCTGGCCCGCGAGCTCGAATGGGCGCGCCTGACCCCGAGCGCCCGCCGCGGCAAGCCCAAGGCGCGCCTGAACCGCTATGAGGCGCTGCTGGCCGAGGACCGCAACGTCTCGCTCGACAACGTCCAGATTCACATCCCGGCCGGCCCGCGGCTGGGCGACGTCGTGGTCCAGGCGCGCGGCCTGCGCAAGGCCTACGGCGACCGGCTCCTGATCGACGGGCTGGAGTTCGCGCTGCCGCCCGCCGGCATCGTCGGGATCATCGGGCCCAACGGCGCCGGCAAGACGACGCTGCTGCGCGTGATCACCGGCGAGGAGGAGCCGGATGCGGGCGAGTTGCACCTGGGCGAAACCGTCGAGCTTGCGTATGTCGACCAGTCCCGCGACGCCCTCGACCCCGACAAGACGATCTGGGAGGAGATCTCCGGGGGCGACGACCAGATCCTCGTCGGCGATCGCAAGGTCGCCTCGCGCGCCTATGTCGCCGGCTTCAACTTCCGTGGCCCCGACCAGCAGAAGAAGGTCGGGACGCTCTCGGGCGGCGAGCGCAACCGCGTGCACCTGGCCAAGCTCCTGCGTCGCGGCGGCAACCTGCTGCTGCTCGACGAGCCCACCAACGACCTCGACGTCGACACCCTGCGAGCGCTCGAGGAGGCCCTGCTGAGCTTCGCCGGCTGCGCCGTCGTGGTCTCGCACGACCGCTGGTTCCTCGACCGCATCGCCACCCACGTGCTCGCGTTCGAAGGCGACTCGCAGGTGACCTGGTTCGAGGGGAACTTCGAGGCCTACGAGTCGTGGCGGCACGAGCGGCTCGGCGCCGAGGCCGACCGCCCGCACCGCATCACGTACAAGAAGCTCGTCCGCGGCTAGGCCGGGACGAAGCGCAGGATCAGGGTCTCGCCCGCGGGCCGCGACTCGATGAGCCGCAGGGAGACCGTCGATTCGTGCGCGCCGAACAGGCGCTTGCCGGCGCCCAGGACGGTCGGGAACAGCATCAGGCGCAATTCGTCGACCGCGCCGGCGGCGAGCAGGGCCCGCGTGAGCTGCCCGCTGCCGTTGACGAGGATGTCGCGCTCGTGCCGCTCCTTGACCGTCGCCGCCGCGCCTGCCACGTCGCCGCGGAGCATGGTCGTGTTGGTCCATTCCGGGTCGCTCAGGTTCTCCGAGACGACGTACTTCGGCATCGAGTTGAACTTGTCCGCGAAGTCCCCGGTCCGCGAGGGCCACGCCTCGGCGAAGCCCTCGTAGGTCCGGCGACCGAGCAGGAGAGCGTCGGCGGCCATGACCTCGTCGAACTTGAAGCGGTCCCCCTCGTCGCCGCGTTCGAACGCGAACGCCCAGCCCCCGCGATCGAAGCCCTCGGCGCCGCCCGGGTCCTCGATCACGCCGTCGACGGTGATGAACTGCGACACGACGATCCTTCCCATGGTGGTCCTCCTCGGTGGTGGTGGATTGGTCAGACGTCCGCGACGGCCTCTTCTCCCACCAACGATCGCGATGCCGACCGCGCCGAGGGCCATGAGCACGCCGCCAAGGGCGAGCACGAGTCGCCTACGGCCGCATCACGGCAGCAGCGGCTCGAGCACCTCGCGCAGCGCCGCCGCGTCGGCCGCCACGTGATCGGCCGTGCGCAGCTCGTCGACCCCGTACGGGCCCGTCGCGACCGCCACCGCCCGCACGCCGTCGGCCCGCGCGCAGGCGATGTCGAGGGGCGTATCGCCGATCACCGCCGTGCGCGAGCGCGGCCATGGCCCGGCCGCCCCGCCGGCGCGGCGCCGCGCCACCGCCGGCAGCTCCGTGCGGTCCTCGCTGTCCGAGCCGAACGCGCCCTGCCCCGGCGGGAAGAAGTCGCCGAGCCCGGCGTGGAGCATCTTGGCCCGCGCGATCGGCTCGAGGTTGCCGGTCAGCAGCGCGAGCCGGACGCCATCGCGCCCCGACAGCCACTCCAGCAGCTCCCGCATGCCAGGCGCCACGCGGTCCGTGATCTCACCCTGCAGGCGAGCATGCGCCTGGCACCACGCGTCGGCGAGCGCAGGCAGGCGCTCGTCGATCGTCCGGGCGTCGATGCCGGCCTTGAGGAGCACTTCGCGCGCGATCTGCAGGTCGGTCTTGCCCGGCGTGGCGACCGGGAAGCGGGAGACGTCGTCGAGCCCGTAGACCTCGCGCAGCGCCACATGGGACGCGTCCTTGTGCGCCTGGGCACCCCGCACCAGCAGCGTGCCGTCGACATCGAAGAGCAGCAGCACCGCGGTCAACGGTCAAACGACGTGCCCGGCCCGACCCGCTGCGCGAACGCCGCGATCAGCCGTGCGGCGTTGCGCACGTCGTCGAGCTGGACGAGCTCCACCGGGGAGTGCATGTAGCGCAGCGGCACGGACACCATTCCGGTGGGCACACCGCGGCGCGAGAGGTGGATCGCGTCCGCGTCGGTGCCGGTGTAGCGACTCGTGGCGTCGACGGTGAACGGGATCTTTTGGGCCTCGGCGGTCTCGTAGAGGAGCTCGAAGACCGCCGGGTGGATGGTCGAGCCGCGCGTGATCACCGGACCGCTGCCCATCTCGTGCTTGCCCTGCTCCTTCTCGTCGATCCCGGGCGCATCGGTGGCGAAGGTGACGTCGACGACGATGGCGACGCCCGGCTCGAGCGCGAACGCGCTCGTGGCGGCGCCGGCGAACGTGATCTCCTCCTGGGTGACCGCGACGGCGGCGACGTCCCCAGGCGCCCCGCCGTCGGCCGCGACGAGGCGCGCCGCCTCGAACGCCACGAACGCCCCGAGCCGGTTGTCCATCGAGCGGGACACCACGCGCTCGCCCAGCAGCTCCACCGGCTCGCCCGCGATCACCGCCACGTCGCCGATGCGCACGAGCGAGCGGGCCTCGTCGCCGTCCTTGGCGCCGATGTCGATGTGCAGGTCCTTGAGCTCGGGCGCCTTCTTGCGCTCCTCGTCCTTGAGCAGGTGGATCGGCTTCTTGCCCACGACGCCCGGCAGCGAGCCGTCGCGCGTGACCACCTCGACCCGCTGGCCGACGAGGATCTGCGGGTCCCATCCGCCGATTCCCCCGAACCACAGGTAGCCCTTGTCGTCGATGTGCCGGACCACGAGGCCGATCTCGTCGATGTGGCCCACGACGATCGTCAGCGGGCCGTCGCCCGTGCCCGTCACGCGCGCCACCGACGAGCCCACGACGTCGCCCGAGACCTCGGCGCCGAATTCCGCGGCTGCCTCGCGCCACACGCGCGCCGGCGCGGTCTCGTACCCGGACGGGCCGGGGGCGGTCAGCAGCGAGCTCAGGAGGTCTGGAAGCGGCATGGGCGCGCGCGAGAGGCTAATACAGGCCGGGCGGGCGAGGCCGTCCCCGACTAGTTGACGCGCGGGTCCTCGGGCATCCGCGCGACGAGGGCGTACTCGCCGCCCTTGCGCTCGAGCACCGCGCGCCACAGGCCCGCCGCCTCGGAGACGAAGGCGTCGTCGGCCCGGGCAGGCTCGACGATCCAGTCGTCGCGCTCGAGCTCGGCCTCGAGCTGGCCCGGGCCCCAGCCGGCGTGTCCCGCGAATGCCCGCGCCCGCCCGTCGACCACCTGGATCGCGTGCAGGTCGGCCGAAGCCGCCAGCGGACCGACCCCTCCGACCACGAGCATGGCCGCGTCGTCGGGATCGGCGAACTCGGCCAGCACGATCACGCCCGACGGCTGCACGGGCCCGCCCGAGAACAGGTGCTCCTCGTCGTCGACGACGTCGGAGAGCTCTGGCGCCGCCTCGCCGACGGTCGCCTCGACCGGCCGGTTGAGCACCAGCCCCATCGCTCCCTCGTCGGAGTGCTCGAGGACCAAGACCACCGTGCGCGCGAAGTTCGGATCGAGCAGGGTCGGACCGGCGACGAGGAGCTGTCCGCGCAGGGACTCCACCTCAGTCGGCGTCGAGCAGCGAGCGCAGCACGAACGGGAGGATCCCCCCGTGGCGGTAGTACTGCTGCTCCTTGGGCGTGTCGATCCGCACCCGCACGGTGAACTGCTTGTCCCCCGCTTGGACGGTCAACTCACGGGGAACTTCCTCGACGCCGGCCAAGCCCTCGATCGAGAACTCCTCCTCGCCGGTCAGCCCGAGCGAGTCGATCGTGTCGCCGACGGAGAGCTGCAGCGGCAGGACGCCCATGCCCACCAGGTTGGAGCGGTGGATGCGCTCGAACGACTCCGTGATCACCGCCCGCACGCCGAGCAGGCGCGTGCCCTTCGCGGCCCAGTCGCGGGACGAGCCCGAGCCGTACTCCTTGCCCGCCAGGACGACCAGCGGCACGCCCTCATCGGCGTAGCGGTTGGACGCGTCGAAAATCGTCATGACCTCTCCGCTGGGCAAATGTCGCGTCACGCCGCCCTCGGTGCCCGGCGCGAGCTGATTGCGCAGGCGGATGTTCGCGAACGTGCCCCGCATCATCACCTCGTGGTTGCCCCGCCGTGAGCCGTAGGAGTTGAAGTCACGCCGTTCGACGCCGTGCTCGATCAGGTATGCGCCCGCCGGCGACTGCTTCTTGATCGCGCCCGCCGGCGAGATGTGGTCGGTCGTCACGCTGTCGCCGAGCTTGGCCAGCACGCGGGCGCCGCGAATGTCGGCGATCGGCTCGGGCTCACGCGGGAGATCCTTGAAGTACGGCGGCTCGCGGACGTAGGTCGAGTCCGGATCCCATGCGAACCGGTCGCCCTCCGGCACGTCGAGCGAGTGCCAGCGCTCGTCGCCGGCGAAGACCTCGCCGTAGCTCGAGCGGAACATGTCGGAGTGCAGCGACTCCTCGACCACACGCGCGACCTCCCCCGAGGACGGCCAGATCTCGCGCAGGTAGACGGGCACGCCGTCCTGGCCCTCGCCCAGCGGGTCGTTGACGAGGTCGAGATCCATCGTCCCCGCGAGCGCGTAGGCGACCACGAGCGGCGGCGAGGCCAGGTAGTTCATCTTCACGTCCGGGTTGATCCGGCCCTCGAAGTTGCGGTTGCCCGAGAGCACCGACACGACCGCGAGGTCGCCCTCCTCGACGGCGGCGGAGATCTCCTCCGGCAGCGGGCCCGAGTTGCCGATGCACGTGGTGCACCCGTAGCCGACGAGGTGGAAGCGCAGCGCCTCGAGGTACGGGATGAGCCCGGCCTTCTCGTAGTACTCCATGACGACCTTGGAGCCCGGCGCAAGCGACGTCTTGACCCACGGCTTGACCTCGAGCCCGCGCTGCACCGCGTTGCGCGCCAGCAGGCCGGCGCCGATCATCACGTCCGGGTTCGACGTGTTGGTGCAGCTCGTGATGGCGGCGATGACGACGTCGCCGTGGTCGATGCTGAAGGTCTCGCCATCGACGGTCACCGGCACCGACGTCTTGGTCTTCGGGTCGGCGACGGCGGCGGCCGGGTGGGCGGGCTCGGTCGACGGGGGAAGGCCGTGCCCGTTGCCGGGTTCCTCGAAGCTGATCGGGTCCGACGCGGGGAAGGTGCCGGCGACGGCCTCGTCCTCGAAGTCGAGGTCGGCGTGTTCGGTGACCACCTCGCGGAAGCGCTGCTGCGCCTCCGACAGCGCCACCCGGTCCTGCGGACGGCGCGGGCCCGCCAGCGACGGCTCGACCTCGCCCAGGTCGAGCTCCATGGTGTCCGAGTACGTCGGGTCGTCGTCCGGGTCGTGCCACAGCCCCTGGTCGCGCGCGTACGCTTCGACCAGCTCGACCTGCTCGGCTGGCCGGCCGGAGAACTCGAGGTAGCGAAGCGTCTCTGAGTCGATCGGGAAGATGGCGCAGGTCGAGCCGTACTCGGGCGACATGTTCCCGATCGTCGCGCGGTCGGCCAGCGGCACGTTGCCCACGCCGGGGCCGTAGAACTCGACGAACTTCCCCACCACGCCGCGCTCGCGCAGCATCTGGGTCACGGTGAGGACGAGGTCGGTCGCGGTGGCGCCCTCGGGCAGCCTTCCGCTGAGCTTGAACCCGAGCACCTGCGGGATCAGCATCGACATCGGCTGTCCGAGCATCGCCGCCTCGGCCTCGATCCCGCCGACGCCCCAGCCGAGCACGCCGAGGCCGTTGACCATCGTCGTGTGCGAGTCGGTGCCGACGAGCGTGTCGGGGTACGCATCGCCGCGCGCGTTCGTGAACACGACGCTGGCGAGGTACTCGAGGTTCACTTGGTGGCAAATGCCGGTGTTCGGTGGCACGACGCGCAGGCTGTCGAACGCGGTTTGGCCCCAACGCAGGAAGCGGTAGCGCTCGGCGTTGCGCGTGAACTCGAGTTCCGCGTTGCGCGCGAACGCGTCCGGGACGGCGAAGTAGTCGACCTGGATCGAGTGGTCGATCACGAGATCGGCGGGCGCGCTCGGTTCGATCTGCGCGCCATCGCCTCCCATCGCGGTCATCGCATCGCGCATCACCGCGAGGTCGACCACCGCTGGCACACCGGTGAAGTCCTGCATCAAGATGCGCGCCGGTGTGAACGCGATTTCGCGATCGACGCGAACGTCGGGTTCCCAGCCCGCGAGCGCTTCCACGTCCGCGGCCGTGATGGAAGTCCCGTCTTCGTTGCGCAGCAGGTTCTCGAGGAGGATGCGCAACGAGTAGGGCAG
>JBJMKX010000164.1:0-37340 GCA_045805605.1 Solirubrobacteraceae bacterium | reverse complement strand
GGCGCCGGAAGGTCCCCGCGCCCTTAACGGACGCGCCGGCGGTGCGTACGCGCGCAGCGAGGTCGGCGTCGCTGGTGACGACGAGGAGGTCGCCTGGCGCATCATCGGCCGCGACCAGCCGGGCGATCTCGTCGTCGGCCGCGTTACGGCCGCCGGGGGCGAAGCGGACCGTGACCTTGGCCCGGACGTCGCGCGGTTGCCCGTCGAAGACGACCGTGACCTGCTCGCCCGTGGCGTCCGCGAAGCGGTCGAGCTCGACGGCGAGCGCGCGCACGGCGCCCGCGCGGTCGCGCCACCAGCCGTCCGGCCGCGACCCGATCACGTTCATCCCGTCCACGAGCCAGCGCGGCACGTACGGGATTGTGGCGCTACCGGCCCTCGGTGTGCTGCGGTCAGGACCCGACGAGCGCCTCCGGACGAGACTCGACAGGGGTTTCACGATAGTCCGGCGCCGATCTCCGTTCCTGCGACCCCGTGACGGTCGTCGCCTGCCGCCCGCGGCAGCAGGCGGATCTCGCGTGCGAACGCCTGGGCGGCGGCGAGGTAGACCGCCTGCCTGACGGTGACGCGCAGCGACGCCGCCACGCGCGGACCGGCCGCCTCCGACGACGAGCCGGACCCCTCGGGCGCCGCCGAGGCGGCGAGCACCTCGACGTCTTCGAGGGCGAGCAGCGTGCCCCCGCCGGCGCCGTGGTCGCCCTCGCGCGTGACGAGCACGTCGACGTGCCCGCCGGGCTGTACGAGCTGCGGCGAACCGGCCGCGACAACGTCGGCCACGCGCTCGCCCCGCCGTACCGGCGCGCCGGGTGCGGGCTCGCCACCGGCGCCGGCGAGCTCGTTCGTCGAGAGGTAGGCGCCCGCTGCGACCGGCACGGCGGTGCGTTGGCCGAGGAGGTCGGCGGGCGCGCGTGCCGCCGCGGCGGGCGCATAGCGGGTGGGAACGCGCCGGACCGCGAGCCGCTGCGCGGTCAGCCGCACGCCGGCGGGGAGGTCGCCGCGCGCCACCACCACGGGCGTGTCGGGGCCGAGCTGACGCGCGATCGCCGCCTCGCGGCGGGCGACGTCCGAGGCGGCGAGGCCGCCGAGGAGCATGGCCAGCCCGAGCAGGAGGATCGCGCGGCGCCGCCGGCTCACGACACCGCCCGTTCAGGTCCGGACACGGAGCGTGTGCCGGCGGCCCCGGGAAGGTCGATGACGATCCGTGCACCGACGTCCCCCTGCTCGACTCGAACCACTCCGCCGTGTGCACGCGCGATCTCAGCGACGATGGCGAGCCCTCGCCCGCGAGAGCCGCGGCCCGTGCCTGCGGCGCCCACCAGCACGTCGAGCGGCTTCTGCGGGCCCGGACCGGCGTCGGCGACCCTGAGCACCACGCGCCCGCCGCTGGCGCGAACGCCAACCCGCACCGTCCCCACCCCGTGTTCGAGCGCGTTCGCGACGAGGTTGCCGAGCGCTTGGGCAAGGCGGTCGGCGTCGCCGCGCACGACCGGGACCTCGTCCCACGGATCGAGCACCACCCGCCGACCCTGCGCGGCCGCAACCGGCGCCCAGGTCTCGGCCACGTCCGCCAAGAGCTCGGAGGCGACCACGAGCCGCGTCTCCGCCAGCCACGGCGGCGCGACCGCGCCGCGCACGCCGTCCAGGTCCCCGAGCAACCGCCCGGCGCGGGCGAGCTCGCGCTCGATCGCCGTCGCCCGCGCGGCCCGGTCGCCGTTGGCGCCGGCGAGGCCGTGCGCGGCGAGCCGCGCCGCCGTCAGCGGCCGGCGCAGCTCGTGCGTCGCTCGGGCCAGGCGCTCCATCCGCGCATCGAGCTCCCGCCGCGTAGCGAGCGCCACCGCCAAGGCGCCCGCCGCCACCACCCAGCCCATGGCCGCAATCGCCACGGTCATGGCGCCAGCGGCGCGTCGATCAACCGGTAGCCGACGCCCCACACGTTGAGCACGTAGCGGTCGCCCGCGACGCCGAGCTTCTGCCGAAGCCGGCAGGCATGGGAGTCCAGCGTGCGCGTCGAGCCCATGGCGCGGAAGCCCCAGACCGTGCGCAGCAGTTCCTCCTTCGTGAACACGCGTGCCGGCTCGGCGGCGAGCGTGCGCAGCAGCGCGAACTCCTTCTGCGAGAGCACGATCCGCCGGTCGCGCAGCCTGACGTCGCGTGAGGGCGGATCGATCACCAGCTCGCCGACCCGCAGCTTGCCGCGCCCCGGGCGAAGGTTCGCGCGGCGCAGAAGCGCCTCGATGCGGGCGCGGACCTCCGAATACGAGAACGGCTTGACGACGTAATCGTCGGCGCCGCGCTCGAACCCGCGCAGGCGGTCGAGCTCGGACCCGCGGCCGGACAACACCAGCATCGGCGTGTTCGGGTCCACGCGCGTGGCGATCCCGTCCGCGCGTCGCACCGCCCGCACCAGGTCCAGGCCGCACGCGTCGGGCAGCAGGACGTCGACGACGGCCAGATCGGGGAACTTCGTCTCGAGCAGGCGCCGGCCGTCGCGCACGCAATCGGCGACGAGCAGGTCGAACCCGTCGGCGGTCAGGTTGTCGGCGAGAAAGGTTCGGGTGGCGTCGTCGTCTTCGACCAGCAGGATCGTGTGCGCGTCGTCCATGCCCCCCTTAGGGGACCGCCGCCGCGATTTCGCCCCCCCTCGGTCGCCGGGGCGCTTCGCCGCGTCCGCCGCCGCGCCGCCAGCGCCGGGCAGGACCTAAGCGTGCCGGATTGCGACGCCGACGAGCACGGCGCCCGCGAGCCAGGCGAGCTCGCGTCGTGCGACCGGCCGCCAGGGACCGGCCCTCGCGTTGCGCCCGTCAGCTGACGGCGACGGCGATGATGACGATGATGACCGCGAGGAGGATGAAGAAGATCCAGAGGGCGACGGCGGCGAGGACCTCGGCGAACGTGAGGGGGGCGTCGGTCGCGTAGCCATTGGATCGGCGGTCCCAGTACTCGTTGAGCTGGTTCTGGCTCAGCCCGATGCCCGCCGGCGAGACGAAGATCCAGATGACGAGCATGACGACGGCATCGAGGTCGTTCGGCATGCCCATCCGGCGGCGGACTTCGGCGATGTCCCGCAGGAGCCAGTAGATGATGAACCAGTTCAGGATCGGGACGAGCAGGCCCCACGTCTGCGCCGTGACGTTGTCGTGGGTTCCGAGCTCGGCCGTGACCTTCGGGCGGGTCTTGTAGAACCAGTAGAAGATGTACGTGCCGCCGAACAGCAGCAGCACCACCCGCACGACGCTCCGCTTGACCGCCCAGCCCTCAACGGCTGCCGTCGCGACGGGTTGAACCTGCTGCGGCGGCTGCGCGGGCGGCGGCGCAGCGGGCGGCGGCGCAGCGGGCGGCTGGGCCGGCGGCGGCTGTGGCTGGCCGTACGGCGGCTGTGGCTGGCCGTACGGCGGCTGGTTCGGATCGTGCGGCGATGCCATCCGTTCGCACCCTACTTGGGGTGCAAGACGCCGTGCACTGCCTGAGGCCCGGCAGGACTCGGCCATAAGATCACGACGCTCGCGGCCCTGCCGGGCCGTCTGTCGCCTATCCGATGAGCCGCCGCGGCAACTACAGCTCTGGGGACGACTTCGTGCTCGAATACGGGGAGCTTCGCTTCACGTTCAACGAGCGCGACTTCGGCGAGCGCTGCGAACAGGCGGCGCGCAAGGTCGGCTTCGTCTCCGGCCAGCTCAGCACGGCCGAATCGGAGGACCTCGTCAACCTCGTCGTCAACGGTGAGGTCCAAGACCCCGCTTCGGCGCTGGGCGAGCACGTCAACGACTGCTGGCCCGAGCTCGTCGGCCCCGCCGAGCGCTCGCTCGTGCACTGGCTGCGGCGGCTGATCTTCCGCGGCGCCTGGCTGGACCAGCGCGTCAAGGAGGGCGAGCTGGACGTCGCCTTCGAGCCCGACACCCAGACCTTCTCCTACATCCAGCCCGAGCGCGACGGCGAGCCGATCGAGCTCGCTCCCGAGCCCTCCTGGGGCCGGGTCGCGTACACGCCGCGCTAACCCGGCGGGGGGACGTTTCGCCGCCCCGGCATTGGGGCGAGCATGCGCAAGCTTCTGGCCCTTCCTCTGGCCGCCGTCGCCGTCCTCCTCGTCTCCCCTCCGGCCCGGGCCGGAACCTATCCGATGGCGCAGTGCCAGTCGACGCCGGCCCGGGCGCTCTCCGACGGCTGGGGCGTCTTCGGCGGCGCGGGCATCTACAACACCTGCGGCGGCGACAACGGGTTCGGGCTCTGGATCAGCGAGCTCGAGTACAACACCTCGGCCGGGATGGGCATCGCCGTGCCGGCGTCCAGCCCCCACGTGACCATCCAGCGCATCGACACGGGCATGAACGTGGCCCAGGAGTTCGACCAGGTGTCGTTCGTGCGCTGGTTCGCCGGCAACCAGATCATCTTCGATCGCGAGCTGACCGGCTGGGCCGAGTCGCTGATCTCCCGCACTCCCCACGACGCCTCGCGCGACTTCACCATCGACGTCTACTGCACGACCGCGAATGGACCGGCCAACTGCCGCTTCAGCGACCTGCACCGCGTGGTGGTGCTCTCGTGGCTCACGTTCACGCTCGCCGAGGAGGCCGATCCCACGGCGCGTGCGACGGGCGGCTCCCTCCTCGCCCCCGGAGAGCGTCGCGGGACGCAGACCCTGGCGTTCACCGCCGACGATGAGGACTCCGGGCTCACGGCGGTCACGGTCAAGCTCGGCGGCGCCGCCGTGGGCAGCTACGACTTCTCCGCAAGCTGCACCTACACCGACTGGAACGCGTGTCCGACGAGCCAGTCGCGCACGCTGGACGTCGACACCACCCGGGTCCGCGACGGGTCCTATCCGCTGCGCTTGGACGTCGTCGACGCGGCCGGCAATGCAGTGACCGTCGACACCGGCCGCACCGTGACGATCGCCAACGCCGGCACGGCGTCGAGCGCCGCGGTCGGCGAAGGAGCGAACGCCGCCGACCGCGGCCGCCACAACGGCAGCGGCGAGGCCGCGGCGGCGATCTTGACCGCCGAGCTCGTCAACCGCCGCCAGGCGATGGTGGTGCCCTACCGCCGCAGCGCGGTGACGGTGTCGGGCCGCCTCACCCAGCGGGACGGCACGCCGATCGCCGGCGCGCGGCTCGACGTCGCGTCGCAGACGGTGCTGCCCGGCCTACCGGGCCCCGACGCCGGGCAGGTGGTCACCGATGACGACGGGCACTGGAGCATGACCACAGCACAGGGGCCGTCACGGCAGGTCAGCGTCGGATGGCGCGCATTTGACCGCGACCGCTCCTACGCCGAGACCACCAACCTGTCGCTCCTCGTCCGGGCGGGCGCGAGCATGGCGGTGCGTCCGCGCCGGGTGGCCAACGGTCGCCGCGTGCTGCTGAGCGGCAAGCTGCTCGGCCGCCCGTTCCCGGCCGGCGGCGTTCTGGTGACGCTGCAGGGCAAGCCGCGCCGCGGCGGCAAGTGGCGGACGTTCGGAGTGACCCGCACGCGCCCCGACGGCCGCTTCCGTTACCGCTACCGGTTCACCCGGATCGCGGGCGGCTCACGGACCTTCCTGTTCCGCACCCGCATCAACCGGCAGGAGGGCTACCCCTATGAGTCCGGAGTGGACGGGAAGGCGCGGTCGGCGGTGTCTGGACGCCGCTGACGGCCTCCTCAGTCGCCCCCCGGGGCCGTCACCCCTCCAGCGCTTCAAGCCGCGCCTTCGCGATCGCCGCCGCCCCCGCTTCCCCGACCAGCAGCTCCGCCCGGACCGTGCCGCTGCCGGCGAGGTCCAGTGCGGGGAAGCGACCCGTCGACGTCAGCGTGCGGTTCAGCGCGATCACGGTCGTCTCGCCACCCACCGGCGCCGTGGCGGTCGCGACGATGGTCAGCGACCCGGCCTCAACCAGGTTGCGCGCCGATGCGAGCACCTTGCGCGCCGCCGGTGGGTGCAGGCCGTCGAGGCCGTCAACCAGGACGACGGCGTCGCGGCCGCGAGCCGCCACACGGCGGGCCTGCTCGACCACGCGGTCGATCGCCTGCCCCTGGCTGTCGGGGGATGCGCCGAGGGCGGTGGCCGCGCTCGGCGCCACCGGGCCGTCCTCCCAATCGGCGACCTCCTCAGGGCGGACGCCCGCAAGCACGAGGTGGACCTCAAGGCCGGAACCGCCGTCGCCCGCCTCGACGCCAGCACCGGAAGCGGCAGGAGAGGACTCGGCACCCTCGCCCCAAACGGCATCGGAGTCCTCGGTCCCCTCGCCGGAAGCGGCAGAGGACTCGGCGCCGGCGCTTGAAACGACATCGGAATCCTCGGTTCCCTCGCCGGAACCGGCACGGGAGCCCTCGACCCCTCCGCCGGCCTGCGCGGCCAGCGCCACGGCAATGCGGCGCAGCGCCTCGGTCTTGCCCGCACGCGCCGGGCCGGTGATCGCAACCCGCGAGCCCTTGCCGAACGGCGTCAACCACTCGATCGCGCGCACGGTCGGGTCGTCGCCGCCCAGCGCGAGCCGCTCGATCGGGAACGCACTCGGCATGTCCTCGTAGCGCGTCCCGGCCGTGACCTCGTCGGCCGGCGTGCCGTTGATGGTGTCGACCCGGACGAGGGACGGATAGCGCTCGGACCGCCGCGGCGGCCGCACCGGGCCGGCGATGACGTCGCCGGAGACGAGCTCGCAACGTCGGACCTGCGCCGCCGAGATGTAGACGTCGTCGTCGGACGGTTCTGGCGGCGAGACCCGCACGAACCCCGAGCCGCCGCCCAGCAGCTCCACCGTGCCCTCGACGACCTGCGCCTCCTCGCGCTCCTCGTCGGCGGGCGAAGCCTCGGCGACCGCAGCCTCGCGGCCACCTTGGTCGCGCACGTCCGCCTCGGGTCCACCCGCCTCACGGCCGTCCGCCTCGCGGCCACCCGCCTCACCGCCGCCCGCCGCGCTGACACTCTCCTGGCGGACACCCTCCTCGCCGACACTCTCCTCGGGGACACCCTCCTCGGGCACACCCGCCTCTCGACCACGCTGCTCGCCGCGCTCGCGATCGTCGCCGTCGTCGCCATCCCCGCGACGGCGCCGCCCGCCGCGCCGTCGCCGCCTGCGCGCGGGCGTCTCTGCCTCCGCGCCGGACTCTGCCTCGCCCTCGGTCTCAACCGAGGTCGCCGCGACTTCCGGTGCGGGTTCGGGCGGAGTCTCGCCCGACTCCGCCTCGCCCTCCGCCTCCCGCGATGTCGCCGCAACTTCCGCGCCGGGTTCGGACGGTGCCGCGCCGCCGAGTCCCTGGCGCTCGAGGATTGCGTCGATCAGCGCCTCGCGGCGGAGCCGGCGGAACCCGTCGATCCCCAGCTCCGAGCCAATGGCGTGCAGGTCGGCGAGCGGGCTGGCCTCCAGCGCGGAACGGTCAAGCACGGACATGGGTTCCTCCTTGTGCGTCGTCGGTCGGTCGGCTCCAGCCGCGTTGCGCCAGCGGCCGGCGACCCGATCAGGGCGCTCAGGCTACCGCGCCGACTCGCGGCGCAGCTTGTCTGCAAGCCGCGCGCCGGGCGGCAGCGACGCCTCCTCGCGCAGGACCGATCGCACCGCGACGAAGTCGGCCGCGGCCGCCACATCGTGCACGCGGAAGATGTGCGCGCCGACATCCACTCCCCAGGAAAGGGCGGCAAGCGTCGCCGCATCGCGCTGCGCGGGCGGCCGCCCGGTGACGACGCCGAGGAAGTCCTTGCGCGAGATCGCCAGCAGCAGCGGGCGCCCGAACGCGTGGTAGGCGTCGAGCGATCGCAGCGCCTCGACCGTCTGGGCCGGCGTCTTGCCGAGGTCGGGACCCGGGTCGAGCACGACCTGCTCGCGTGCGACGCCCCGCGCGCCCGCCAGAGCGATCCGCTCCTCGAAGAACGCGTGCGCGTCGTCCACGACCCGCCCGTCCCAGCGCCGATCGAGCAGCTTCTCCTTCGGCGCCGCGCGGGTGTGCACGATCACGAGCGCAGCGCCGCTCGCCGCGCAGACCTCGGCCACGCCGGGGTCGCGCAGTCCGCTGACGTCGTTGACGAGCGAGGCGCCCGCCGCGACCGCGGCCCGTGCCACGACGGGCTTGTAGGTGTCGACCGACACCAGCACGTCGGGGAGCTCGTCGACGATCCGCGAGATCAGCGGAACCACCCGCTCGATCTCGACCTCGGGATCGACCGGCGGAGCATTGGTGACGCCCGACTCGCCGCCGACGTCCAGTGCATCGGCCCCCGCCGCCGCCAGGTCACGCGCCAGAGCGACTTGATCGTCCATGGTCGGCCACCGCCCGCCGTCCGAGAACGAATCGGGCGACGCGTTGACCACGCCCATGAGCAGCGGCCGAGATCCCAGCTGAAGGACGCGCTCCCCGGCCCGGAGCTCGACGCTCGCGCCGGGGGCCACGATCAGGCCGCCGACGGCGTCGTCTTGACGCGCAGGCCCCGGTTGCGGCCGGCTCGCTTCTGGCCGTTCCTATCGATGGTGTCCACCCGCCAGGTGTGCTTGCCCTCCGACAGCGCGTCGGGAACGCGAAGCGACGTGTTCTGCGTCTCCCCGATCTGCCTGCCGTCCAGGACCACCCGGTAGGTCGGCAGGCCGAAGACGTCGGTGGCGGGCAGCCAGCGCAACAGCGGCTGCTGGGTGTGCACGACCCGGGGGGTACGCGGGTTCGCACGCCCCGGGAAGCGGTCATAGAGCGAGGCCACCACGCGCCGGGCATTCGGCGGCCCCTGAGCGAACGCAACGATGCTGTCGCCCGCGCGCGAGCTTGCGGCGAACAGCCCGCCGTTTCCCGGCACCGGTCCGAATTCGCCGGGCGAGAGCTGGAACTCGTCCTCGTAGCTGTTGTTGATCTCGAAGCGACCGGCGACCACGATGCCGTCGGGCGCCGGGGTCGGGGCCTGCATCCACGCCACGACGCCGGTCAGGTTCTGGCCGGCGGCGGTCACGGTATTCGGCTCGGTCCCGCCATTGACCAGCGAGCCCATGAGCTGCCCGCCGGCGAACGAGCCGTCGCGCAGGAGCGCATTCGTGGGCGTCAACGACAGCGCGCGCGACCCCGAGGCCAACCCGCGCCCGCGCTGGTCCATGCCGAGCACCGGGTCGTTCGCCCCCTCGGGCGCGGGGAAGTCCAGTCCGTCGATCGCCTCGGCCGCGCCGAGGTCGCCGGCCACCAGGTTGCGCCCGATCAGCCGCGACACCGAGTGACCGTCGCCGTTGTCGAAGTTCTGGCGCAGCACCACCTCGCCGTAGGAGCTGTCGTCCTGTAGGGCGACGATGGGCGAGTCCGCCGGCCCGGGCGCATGCCCGTCCAGCGGCGAGTCGCTCGCCCCGATCAGGTTCCTCGAGCTGGCCGTGCGCCCGACCCGGCGCATGAGCACGCCGCCGGCCTCGCCCCATGCCACGATCGCCGTGCCGTCGGCCGCGACGCCCACGCTCGGCCGGCCGTTGCCGGTGCCGGCCTGCTGGCCGGAGTCCTGGTCGAGCGCTCCGGGGATGATCTTGAAGCTCTGGTCGAAGGGGCCCATCCGACCCACGTGGACGTCGCCGCCCCCGCCACCCGGCGTCGTGTAGGCGACGTACGCGGCCCCGTGCACGCTCATGTCGAGGCTCGGGTTGGTGATCGGCGACGCCGGGGTGCCGCCCTCGATCTGCACCGGCATCGTGAAGGGCTGTGTCTTGTCGGACGAGACCACGCCGAAGAGGGAGCCGCCGTTGACGAAGACGACGGCGAGGCGGCCGTCCTCGGAGGCCGCGATGCGGGCGCTCGACGAGGGCCCGGTCAGCCCCGGGTCGACTCGCTGCGGGGGCCCGAACTGGCCGAGGTAGAACTGGGAGACGAAGACGTGGTTGACCCCCCCGTCCTTGCGGAGGTAGACGACCCCCCCGCTGCCGTCGAGCGACAGGTCGAGCCCGTCGACCTCGACGATGTCCTGCGAGGGGCCGTCGACCACCGCGCCTGGGAACCAGGCGGCCCGGGCGGGGGCGGCGGCCAGCAGCGCGATTGCTGCCGCGACGAAGGCGGCGACCCAGGAGAGGCGGGATTGTGCGATTGGCAACGCTTTCGAGTCCTCCTCGGATCCGCAAACACGGCCGCCCGCCGGCCACTTTGTGCGGCTCGCGGCTCGACCGCTCTGGAAACTCGCGCGAGGGCGGAAAGTTACGGTCGCGTGCCGATGGACGCGCCGGCCAGGATCCCCTCGGCGGCCGCCTCCTCCGCGAAGGCGGCGCGCTCGATCGCCACCCGCGCCTCGTCCCAGCCCAGCTCCCATCCGAGCGTCCGGGCGGCCCGATCGACCGCCTCGGTGGGCGTGCCATCGCCGGCGACCAGGTCGGTCGCCGCCACCAAGCCCAGCCGCGTGCGCCGCAGCAGGATGTCGCCGACGCTGCGCGCCTGCTCTCGCCGCGCCGCGAATGCGACCTCGGCCAGCAGGTCCGGGCGACCAGCGACCAGCGGCTGGGCCAGCTCTCCCCGCTCGCGCGCGACGCCCAGGACGTCGTGCGCCGCGTAGCCGTAGCGCGCGGCCAGCGCGCGATAGGACTCCTCCGGCACGCCCTCCACGGGCGGCAGGTCGTCTGGCTCGATCGCCATCCCCAGCGGGATCTCATGCGTGCGGGACGGCGCCTCGCGCCCGTCGCGCTCGACCACGCGGTCCACCGCCATGCGCGCCATGCGCCGGAAGGTCGTGAGCTTGCCGCCGGTGATGGTGATCATGCCGCTCGACGTCTCATAGAGCTCCGCCTTGCGCGAGATGTCGACCGACTTCTTGCGGTCGCCGTGGGAGATCAGCGGCCGTACCCCGCCGTAGGCCCCACAGAGATCATCAACGCCAAGCTCCAGGCCGAAGTGGGCGTTGACCGCGTCGAGCAGGTAGGCGACGTCGTCCTCGGCCGGGGGGACGTGGTCGATGTCGCCCTCGTAGTCGTTGTCGGTGGTGCCGACCAGCGCGCGCCCGAGCCACGGCAGCGCGAAGATCGTGCGGCCGTCGCCGGCGGGCACGATGGCCCCGGCCCGCACGGGAAGGTCGGCGTCCGCGAGCGTGACGTGCGTGCCGCGGCTCGGCCGGATGTCGGGCACTTCGGCCTCGTCGTGCAGCTCCCGTGACCCGATGCGGTCGGCCCACACCCCGGTGGCGTTGATGACGTTGTCGGCCCGGACGACGAGGTCTCCGCCCGTCTCGGTGTCGCGCGCGCACACGCCCTCGTCGACGAGCTCGACCACCTCGAGCCGGTTCGCGCACACGGCGCCGAAGCGCTCCGCCTCGCCCAGCACGGTGAGCACGAGGCGAGCGTCGTCGGTCTGGCAGTCGTAGAACAGGTAGCCGGAGGTCGGCTCGCGCGATGCCAGCGCGGGCAACAGCTCGATCACGTCGTCGCCGTCGATCGTGCGGTGGCGGTCGGGGCTCCACTCCTCCCCGTCGCCCTCGTCGTTGCCGCGCCGGCGCAAGACCCGCGGCCGCCGGAGCTTGTCGACCGAGAGGACGTCGTACATGTTCAGGCCGACGCCCACCACGCGGTCCAGCCGCGCGCCCTCGAACGCCGGCACCACCATCGGCAGGGGGCGCACGAGATGCGGGGCGAGCGCGACGAGCAGCTGGCGCTCCAGCAGCGCCTCGCGCACCAGCCCGACGTCGAACTGCTGCAGGTAGCGCAGCCCCCCGTGGACGAGCTTGCTCGACCGCGACGACGTACCCGCGGCGAAGTCACGCTTCTCGAGGAGGGCAACGGAGAAGCCACGGCTGGCGGCGTCCAGCGCGCACCCGGCGCCGGTGATCCCGCCGCCGATCACGACGACGTCGAACGGGTGCGAGGTCAGCGCCTCGAGGGCGGTGGAGCGAGCGAGCATGCGCGGCGCATGCTAGGCCGCGACCGGCGTGCCGGGACGCGGCGCCGCCATCCGCTCCGGGCCGGGCTCGTCGGGAGCGGGGCCTCGTGGTGACGCCGATGCGATGCTTCGCGCCGCTTGTGTGGGACGAGCCGCGCGCTGGGTACAAGCACAAGCGTCCATGGCCGTCGGGTCCGCCACCCTCAAGGACGGCACGCCGATCATCGTCCGCCCCGTCGCCGTCAGCGACCGCCACCTGCTCGAGGAGGGCTTCCAACGACTGAGCGAGCGCAGCCGCTACCAGCGCTTCTTCCGCGTGACCAAACGGTTGCGCGACGAGGAGCTCGACTTCTTCGTCAACGTCGACCATGACGAGCACGAGGCCGTCGGCGCGCTGGCCGAGGACGGGAGCACCGGGCTGGGAATCGCCCGCTACATCCGGCTGGCGCCGCATTCGCCCGAAGCCGAGGTCGCGATCGTCGTCGCCGACGACGCCCAGGGCAAGGGGGTCGGCCGCGTGCTCATGGAGGCGTTGGCCGAGCGCGCCCGGGCGAACGGCGTGCAGCGCTTCGTCGCCCAGACCGGCGCCGGCAACCGCCCCTTCCGCCGCCTGGCGGAGCGGCTCGGCCCGACGCGCGTCCGCGCCCTCGAGGGCGGCACGATCGAGCTCGAGACCACGCTGTAACGTGGGATCGGCGGTGCATCCGATCTAGCCTCCGCACGGTTTCGTCCTTCCGCCCGAGCAGCACAGGTTGCTGCGCGGCGCGCCTCCGAGCGCGGCGCTCGAGTGGTGCGCCCAGGCAGTCGGCCGTGGTGCGACGGTCGTACGCGTCTGGCCCCTCGTCGGCGGCACCTCCTCGGCGGTCCATGCGGTCGACGTGCGCGACCGTGCCGGCCGCGTCCACCCGCTCGTGCTGCGGCGGTTCGTGGACGAGGAGTGGCGCGCCGAGGAGCCCGACGCCCCGCGCATCGAGGCGACGGCGCTGACGCGCGCCGCGTCACTGCCGCTGCCGACGCCCGGCCTCGTGGCGCTCGGGCAGACCGACGCGATCCCGCTGCTGCTGATGACGCGGCTGCCCGGCTCGCTGGTCTGGCAGCCCGCCGATGTCGACCCCTACCTGCGGCGGCTGGCCGCCGTCCTTCCCGAGCTGCATGCAGCCGCCGTCGACGCCGAGCTCCCGCCGTACGAGCCCTATGCCCTGACCGCGACGCATTCGCCCGACGACTCGCAGCTCTGGCGCCGCGCCTTCGAGATCTTCCACGGCCCGACGCCGAGTGACGAGCGGCGCATCCTGCACCGCGACTACCACCCCGGGAACGTGCTGTGGGCAGGCGGGACGATCAGCGGCATCGTCGACTGGGCCAGCGCGCGCATCGGCCCGCCGCCGGTCGACGTCGGCCACTGCCGCAGCAACCTGGTTTCGTCGCTGGGCATGGCGGCGGCCGACCGGTTCCTGGCCGCCTGGCTCAGCGTCGCCGGACGGGCGGAGTACGACCCGTACTGGGACGTGGTCGCGGTCCTCGGGGGCTGCGGGCAGGAGGAGCTGGCGTGCCTGGATGCGGCCGACCGGGGGCTGCTTCAGCGCGCCGTCGCCGAGCGTTGAACCGGCAGGTTCGCGAAGTCCTCGCGCAGCAGCGCGCGCACGTCGCTCGCGCGCAGCCCCGCAGACGGGTGGAACAGCGGGTAGAGCTCACGACCCTCGTACACGATCACCCGCCCATGGTCCTCGGTGATCTTGTGCCCGGGGGCGAGCGCATCGAGCGCGTGCCGGCCGAGCGGGACGACGAGCCGTGGCTCGATTGCCTCGATCTGCGCCTCGAGCCAGGGCCACTCGTGCTTGACCTCGGACTTGCGCGGGTTGCGGTTGCCGGGCGGGCGGTGCTTGAGCACGTTGGTGATGTAGACGTCATCGCGCTCCAGGCCGGCCTCGCCCAGCAGGCGGTCGAACAGCTTGCCGGCCTGGCCCACGAACGGACGGCCCTGGGCGTCCTCCTGCGCGCCCGGCGCCTCGCCCACGAACAGGATCTCGGCGCGCGGGTTGCCCTCGCCCGGCACGGGGTTCTTGGCGGTCTCGCACGGCTCGAACCCGCACCCGCCGTGGGCGCGGATCTCCTTCTCGATGGCGGCGAGCGAGCGGCTCATGCGGGCTGAGCCTGGCCGGCGAGCACGCGGAAGCGCTCGGCCGCCCGCGGCGCGTCGTCGGAGCGGTTGTTGTTGAACATCATGCGCACGTTGGGGACCTCTTCGGCCAGCCCCTCGACGCGGCCGCGGATCTCCTCGAGCTCCTCGTCGGAGTACACCCAGCCGAAGCGCTCGGCCACGGACTTGCCCTTCACCCAGCCCTCGGCGTTGCGCCCATGGGCGCGGAAGTAGGCGAGCTCGTCGTTGGTGACGGCGTCCAGCGGCGGCAGCAGCGTGACCGGCTTGCCCTGCGGCGCGTCCACGCACACGAACACGGCACCGATGTCCTCGAGATGGCCGAGGGTTCGCTCGCGATTCTCGCCCCGCACCCACGCCCGGTGGCGGAACTCGATCGCGACCGGATGCGGCGCCAGGCGCTTGACCAGCGCGTCGAGCTCGGAGAGCTCGTGCTTGCGCGGCTCGAACGCCGGCGAGAGCTGGAGGAGGAAGCTCGCGAGCTTGCCGGCCTCGTCGAGTGGCGCCACCGCATCGAGCGTCGCCTCGGCCAGCGCCGCTTCGATCTTCGGCGTGAGCTTGACCCGCCCGCGGCCGGCGACTTCGGCGTCGTCGCGCAGGTCCTTGGGCAGCGAGTCCAGCTGGCCGGAGTGGCGCGAGAGCAGGCGGTGCAGCTTGACGTCGAACGTGAAGTCGTCGGGGGTCTGCTCGACCCAGCGCTCGACCGTCCGCCGCGAGGGGACGGCGTAGAAGGTCGAGTTGACCTCGACGGCCTCGAAATGCTCCGCGTACCACGGCAGGCGCTCGCGCGCGGGCAGCTCGTCGGGATACCAGTCCTCGACGAACCCGGGGTCCGCCCAGCTCGACGTGCCGACGACGATGCGTCCGCTCATGTTCTCTGCGCTACCCGGAAGAGCGCGGCGGACAGCATCAATCCGATCACCGCCAGCGCGGCCAGGCCGATCCGCAGGCTGGTGGCGCCAGCGATTCCGCCGACCAGCACCGGGCCGATCAGGAAGCCGAGGTAGGAGACGGTCGTCACGGTGGCGATGGAGGCGCTCTGCTCGCCCTCGGCGGCGACCCGGCCGCCCATGCCGAGGATGGTCGGCGCCACGCCGGAGACGCCGAGGCCGGCCATCACGACGCCGGTCAATGCCAGCGCGACCGAATCGGCGGCCGCGAAGAGCGCCAGGCCGGCGGCGCACAGCAGTGCGGCCCCGCTCAGCAGCCGCGGGTCGTCGAGCCGGTGCATCAGCAGCCGTCCGACCACCATCGCGGCCGCGAACGCCGCCGGTCCCAGGCCGGCGACGCCCGGCCCGGCCCCCAGCGTGTCGGCGAGCTGCACCGCGCTCCAGCTCTCGAGGCCGTTCTCGATCATGAACCCGAGCGCGCACACCACGCCGAGCGCGAGCAGCACGCGCGAGGCCACGAACCGCCGCCCGCGGCGCGCGCGCGGAGCGACCACCGGGTGACGGCTGCCGAGGCTGGCCAGGCCCACCGCGAGCAACAGCGCAGCGACGGCGACGAGGATCGGCTCGGCGCCGACCCCAGCCCCGCGCGCCAGCGCGGCCGTCCCCGAGCCCGCCAGCGCGCCGACCGGGAACAGCGCGTGGGCCTGGTTCATGAGCGAGCGACGGCGCTCGCGCTCGAGACTCGCGACCGCGCCGTTGATGGTCACGTCGACGGCGCCGGAGAGCGCGCCGAGGACCAGCAGGCTTCCGGCGAGCGCGCCCACGCTGCGCGTCAGCGCCGGCAGGCAGACGGCGAGGGCGAAGCCGGCGAACGCGGCGGCCGTCGCGCGCGAACCGAACCGGTCGGCCAGGGCGCCGCTGAGCAGCATGGCCGCGAGCGCGCCGGCGGCGACGCAGAGCAAGGCGACGCCGAGCTCGGCGTCGGTCGCGCCGGCGCCGTGCTTGACCGCCGGCAGCACGGCCGCCCACGCGCCCCAGAAAACGCCGAAGACGGCGAAGCCGGCGTAGGGGCGAAGCACCCCGGGGGCTTACCCCGGGCAACCCTCGACCACCCGCGAGGGGTCAGACCCTTTAGAGCTCCTGGACCTCGGAGACGACTTCCTGTACCGAGCTCTTCGCGTCGCCGAAGAGCATCTGGGTCTTCTCCTCGTAGTACAGGGGGTTGTCGATCCCGGCGAAGCCCGGGTTCATCGAGCGCTTGAGGACGATCACCGACCGGGACTGGTCGACCTGGAGGATCGGCATCCCGTAGATCGGCGAGCCGGGGTTGTCGTTGGCGTCCGGGTTGGTGACGTCGTTGGCCCCGATCACCAGCGACACGTCGGTGCGCGGGAACTCGGGGTTGATGTCGTCCATCTCCCTGAGCTGGTCGTAGGGGACGTCGGCCTCGGCGAGCAGCACGTTCATGTGGCCGGGCATACGACCGGCGACCGGATGGATGGCGTACTTGACCTCGACGCCGCGCTTCTCGAGCTCGGTGGCCAGCTCCCTCACCGCGTGCTGGGCCTGCGCGACGGCCATGCCGTAGCCGGGGACCACGACGACCTGGCGCGCATAGGAGAGCTGGATCGCGGCGTCGGCCGCGCTGGTCGAGCGGTAGGTCTTGTCGCCGTCCTCCTGACCGGCCCCGACCGCGATCGTCCCGCCGCCGAATCCGCCCGCAACGATGCTCGGAATCGAGCGGTTCATCGCCTCGGCCATCAGGTTGGTGAGGATCGAGCCCGAGGCGCCGACGATCATGCCGGCGACGATCAGCGCGGGGTTGTTCAGGGCGACGCCGGTCGCGGCCGCGCTCAGGCCGGTGAACGCGTTGAGCAGCGAGATCACGACCGGCATGTCGGCGCCGCCGATCGGCAGCACGACGAAGTTCCCCAGCAGCGCAGCGGCGACGAGGATGCCGAGGATGAACAGCGCCTGCGAGTTCTCGCCCGCGGCGATGGCGATCGCGCTACCCAGGCAGACCAGCAGCAGCGCCCCGTTGACGAACTGCTGTCCCGGAAGCTGGATCGGCCGGCCGGGCAGGATCTCCTGCAGCTTGCCGAACGCGATGTTCGAGCCCCAGAACGAGATCGAGCCGACGATGGCGGCAAAGAGCGAGAAGACCGCGACGTAGAGCGCGTCGTCGCCGAAGCCGCCCGTGTTGCGGAACTCGACCCACGCGATCAAGGCCACGGCGCCGCCGCCCACGCCGTTGAACAGCGCGACCATCTGCGGCATCGCGGTCATCCTCACGTTGCGGGCGGCCGGGATGCCGATCGCGGTGCCCAGCACGATGCCGAGGAAGATCAGCGCCCACTCGTCCATCCCCTCGACGAGGAACGTGGCGATGACGGCGATCGCCATGCCGACCGCCGCGATGCGATTGCCGCGCACGGCCGTGCGCGGCCCCGTCAGCCCCATCAGCCCGTAGATGAACAGGCCGAAGGCGACGATGTAGAGGACCTCGATGAAGTTCGGGTTGTGGACGAACGAGGCCGCGAGCGTGGTCACTTCGACTCGCTGTCCTCCGCCGCGGCCTCGACCTGCTTGGCCTTCTTGCCCTTGAACATCTCGAGCATGCGGTCGGTGACGAAGAAGCCGCCGACGATGTTGATCGTCCCGAAGGTGATCGCGATGACGAGCAGGAGCTTGTCCAGCGTGCCCAGCCCGTCGACCGTCCCGAGCACGAGGAGGCCGCCGAGCAGGACGATCCCGTGGATCGCGTTCGTGCCGGACATCAGCGGCGTGTGCAGCGTGTTCGGCACCTTGGAGATGACGGCGAAGCCGACGAAGCCGGCCAGGACGAGGATGGTCAGGTTCGTGACGAGCATCGGTCGGTCTCCTAGGCGGGGGCCTTCTCGGCGGCGGACTTGGCGCCCTCGTGGACGATGTCGCCGTCGCGGGTGACGCAGGCGCCGGCGACGATGTCGTCCTCGAAGTCGAGGTGGAGGTTGCCCTCCTCGTCGGTGAGCAGTTCGAGCAACGACTGGACGTTGCGGGCGTAGAGCATCGACGCGTGCTCGGCCATCTCCGAAGGCAGGTTGAGCGGGGCGGCGATGGTCACGTCCTCCTTGACCACGGTCTGGCCCGGTTCGGTCAGCTCGCAGTTGCCGCCGGTGGCGCCGGCGAGGTCGACGATCACGCTGCCGGGCTTCATGCGCCTCACGGCGTCGGCGGTGACGAGCAGCGGCGCGGGACGCCCGGGCACCAGCGCGGTGGTGATGACGACGTCCTGGCGCTCGATCTCGTCGGCGAGCAGCTCGCGCTGCTTCTGCTGCTCGGAGTCGGTGAGCTGGCGCGCGTAGCCGCCCTCGGCCTCGGCGTCGAAGCCCATGTCGAGCTCGACGAACTTGGCGCCGAGCGACTCGATCTGCTCCTTGACCGCTGCGCGCACGTCGAAGGCCTCCACGACGGCGCCGAGCCGGCGCGCGGTGGCGATCGCCTGCAGGCCGGCGACGCCGGCGCCGAGCACGAGCACCTTGGCCGGCGGGATCGTTCCGGCGGCGGTCATGAGCATCGGGTAGAAGCGCTGGAGCAGCGTGCCGGCGACGAGCACGGAGCGATAGCCGCCGATGTTCGCCTGGCTGGAGAGGGCGTCCATCGACTGTGCGCGCGAGATGCGGGGAATGGCCTCCATGGCGATCGCAGTCACGCCGGCCCCCGCGAGCGCGCGCACGCCGTCGGCATTGGTCAGCGGCTCGAGGAAGCCGATCATCGTGGCGCCCGAGCCGAGCTTCGCGATCTCGTCGGCGCTCGGAGGCGCGACCTTGACGACGACGTCGGCGTTCCAGGGGTCGCCGATGGTGGCGCCCGCTTCGGTGTACTGCTCGTCGGGCAACAGGGCCCCCTCGGCCGCGCCCGCCTCGACCACCACCTCGTGGTCCTTGGCCGTCAGCTTCCGCACCACCTCGGGAACGAGGGCGACCCGGCGCTCCCCCGCCGCGGTCTCTTTCGGAACACCTATCCGCATGAATTCGGGTCGGGAACCTTAGAACAGGATCCCGGCGAGCACTCCGGCGGCGTAGGCGGGTTGCAGGAAAGGCCTGCTCAGCAGCAGGTTACGCGGCACGAAGGGGCCCATCGGGGCCCGCCGTGCACTGCGCGCGCGCCGGGCCTGGGGCGTTGGGCGTTGGGCGTTCGGCGCGCCGGCTGCCTGCTTCGTCGCCCGCGCCTTGCGCGCCACCGGCCCGAGGGGGAACGGCTTGCCCTCGAGCGCCGTCAGCGCCTGTCCGGTGACCCAGACCGGCGTCTGCTTGGAGGTGCGGGAATAGCGGACCGCGCCATCCGGTCCCGTCAAGGTGCGCAGGAAGGCGACCGGCGAGCGGCCGCCGCGCTTCAACGAGCCGGGCTTGCGACCGGCGGCGATCAGCCCCTGGATGGCCCACGCCGTCGACTGGGCGTTGGAGGCGCCGCCAGGGCTGAGCGGAAAGCCGCCGTCGGGGTTCTGATGGGCCCGCAGGAAGGCGATGGCCTTGCGCGCCTGCTTGCTTGCGCGCCGCCCCGCCACCGCGAGCGCCTGCAGCGACGAACCGGTGTTGTCGATGTCCGAGGCGGTGCCGCGCTTGGCGAACCCGAAGCCGCCGTCGGCGTTCTGCTGGCGGGCGAGCCATCTGACCGCCGCCTGCACGCGCCCGCTTCCGGACCCGTCGCCGGCGGCGCGGAAGGCGAAGATGCCGAAGGCGGTGTGGTCGACGAGCCCGTCCACCGACCCCGTCGGCTGGCGGTCGTGGTCGAGCTCGGCGACCAGGTCCCGGCCGGCGAAGTCGCGCGGGTCGACGCCGGCGCTGTGCAGCACGAGGATCGTGCGCTCGAGCTCACCGGTGTCGTTGAGCGATCCCGCGCCCGCACGCAGGTAGTCGACGACCGACTTGCCGCCGCTGGTGACGTCGGCCGGGTTGTGGTCGGCGGCAGCGAGGCCGAGCGCGGTCCAGCCAGTCACGAGCTGGGTCGAGCTCGCGCCGGGCGCCGGGCCGAAGCCGCCGTCGCCGTTCTGGGCCTTGAGGAGGTAGCTCGTCGGCGTCGCGGCGTGGGCGACGCCCGGCGCGACGAGCAGCGCGACGAGCAGCACGGGAGCGCCGGCGCCCGCGACCGGCCGCCAGTCGACGGTGAAGCGGGCGCGGAAGCGCGAGACCGCACGGACGAGCGCCGGGCCGAAGGCCAGGCAGAAGAGGAAGTTGCCGATCGCGTGGGCCGCGTCGAAGGGAGCGGCGGCGACGAAGACCGCTCCGAGGCCCTCGCTGCGCTCGGCGCCGGTGAAGTTGATCCAGGTCGAGACGTCGAGGATGGCTCCGTACCCCAGCCCGGCGACGGCGCAGGCGAGGGCGAGCGGGAAGCGGCCGAGGCGGCGGCCCGTCGCCCGGGCGAGCAACGCGCCGAAGACTCCGACGGCGCCCCACGCCGCCATCTGCCACGGGGTCCAAGGGCCCTGCCCGTAGAAGAAGTTGGACACCAGCGCGGTGACCGCGCCGACGACGAACCCGGGCGCACCGCCGAGCGCGTACCCGGAGATCAGGATGATGTCGGTCGTCGGCTTGACGTTGGGCAGCGGGGCGAACGCGATGCGGCCGATCACCGCCAGTGCCGCGAGCGTGCCGACGAGCGCCAGCACGCGTGCGGAGGGGTGACCGCGCTCGTACCAGACGAAGCCAGCCGTGAGGCCGAGGCCGAGGACGAGCAACGAGATCAGCGGCCAGCTCATGGGGTCACCTCGAGGCTCAGGCGTTGGCGAAGGAGGGCCGCCCCTTCCTCGGGCAGCAGCGCTCCTCCGGCGCCGCCCAGCACGCGTGCGGTTTCGGTCGCGAAGTACCAGCCGCCGGTGAGCACCTCGGCGGCCGAGCCGTCGGCCACGACGACGCCGTCGCCGAGCAGCACGACCCGCTCGGCCAGGGCGGCGGCGAACTCGACGTCGTGCGTTGCGACGATCACCGCCGCGCCGCCGGCCGCGTGCTCGCGCAGGCGGCTGGCGAGGTCGCCCTTCTCGGCGCGGTCCATGCCGCGCGTCGGTTCGTCGAGGGCGACGGCGGCGGGCGGCGCCTCGCCCCCGGACACGATCGCGAGGGCGAGCCGCTGGCGCTCGCCGCCGGACAGGTCGCGCGGGTGGCGGTCGGCGAGATGCTCGAGGTGTGCCGCGCGCAGCGCCTCGGGCGGCAGCTCGTCGCCGACGCGGTCGTGGATCAGGTAGTCGCCGGGGTTCTGGAGAAGCAGGGCGACGCGTCCGGCGCGTTGGACCTTGCCGCGCGTGGGCTCGCTCAGGCCGGCGAGGCAGCGCAGGAGCGTCGACTTGCCCGCCCCGTTGCGCCCCATCAACGCGACACGCTCGCCCGGCGCGAGCGCGAGGTCGATCCCGCGCAGGGCGGCGCGCCCGCGCGGCCACTCGAACCACACCGACTTCGCGCGCAGCGTGGCGTCCTTTCGACGCCTCGGTCGGCCTGGCTGGCCGGCCGGCGGCGGCGACGCTCCCGCCTCCGGCGCCAGCCCGTGGGCGCGCAGGGTCGCCCGCGCCTCCTTCACCCCGCTCGGCGGCGGACGGAGGCCCGCGCGGGCGAGCAGGCGGGCGGCCGGCGTCTGCAGCGCGGGCGCCTGCGTGGCGGCCCATTCGAGGAACGCGCGCGAGGTCGCGTCGCACGCCACGGCGCCGTCGACGAGCGCCACGACCCGGTCGGCGGCCGGGAGGCACCGCTCGAGCCGGTGCTCGCAGATGATGATCGTCGTGCCCCACTCCTCGTTGAGCCGCCGCAGCAGGCCGATCAGCTCGTCGCCGGCGACGGGGTCGAGCTGCGAGGTCGGCTCATCGAGCAGCACCAGGCGCGGCCCGCCCGCCACCGCCGCGCCGAGCGCGACGCGCTGCAGCTCGCCGCCGGAGAGCTCGCTCGTCGCGCGGTCGAGCAGGCGGTCGAGGCCGAGCGCGAGTGCCGCCTCCTCCACGCCACGGGCGACGGCGGCGCGGGGCGCGCCGCGGTTCTCGAGCGGGAACGCCAGCTCGGCGCGCACCGTCCCCATGACCACCTGCGTCTCGGGGTCCTGGAACAGCGTGCCGGCGACGGCGGCGAGGTCGCCCGGCCCGTGCCCGCGCGTGTCGAGCCCGCCGACCACCGTCCTGCCGGCGAAGCTGCCCCCGTGGAAATGAGGGACGAGTCCGCAGGCGGCGCGCAGCAGCGTCGACTTCCCGGAGCCCGACGCCCCGGCGAGCACGACGAGCTCGCCCTCGCCGATCTCGAGCGTGACGTCGCGCAGGGCGGGCGCGGCCGCGTCGGGGTAGGCGTAGGTGACGTGGTCGAGGGAAAGGACACTCACGGCGGTCATCGGCTCACTCCTCGCGGGTCGGCGAACGGCAGGAGAGCCACGATCGGGATCGCCGCGGCAACGGCCCATGCCGCCGCGCCGCTCTCGAGCTTCAGCGCCGGGTAGGCGTCGAAGCCGATCGCGCCCGTCAGGGCCCCGACCACCGCGAGGGCGGTGAGGGCGACGGCACTGGCCGCGAACGCGAGATCGTGGCGCGACCACGGCCCGCGGGCAGCCCCCCCGCGCCGCGCGGCCCCGTAGCCGCGCACCTCGAGCGTGGCGGCGACGTCGACGGCCCGGTCGAGCGCACCGGCCGCCACGGCGCGAACGATCGCGACCCGGCGCGATCGCGGCTGCCCGGCGCCGGGCGGGCGGCAACGCTGGGCATCCGCGAGGCGTGCGCCGTCGCGCGTCAGCACCGGGACCATCCGGGTGGCCAGCGCGGCGGTCAGTGCTGAGCGGAAACCGGCGCGGCGGAAGATCCGCAAGACCTCGTCGGGGTCGACCGCCGCCGTGTACAGGGCACCGACGAGCACGATCACCACGGCCCGAAGCGCGAGAACGCCGCCGTAGGCGGTGGCCTCGAGCGTGATGTCGAGCTGGCCGAGCACCGGCACCTCGCCCAGCCGGGCGATGACGGTCAGGCCGTCACGCACCGCGAGCGGGTTGATGAGCGCTACGAGCAGCGCGAGCGGCACCGCGAAGCGCGCCGCCCGGCCGAGCTCGTGGCCGACGCCCGCGGCGACGCCGGCACCCACGACCGCTGCGAGCGCGCCCACGAGCACGACCGGGTGGTCACAGACGAGGACGACGACCCCGAGCGCCGCGCACCAGAGGATGCCGACGGACGCCCGCGTCGCGTGAAGCGGGGTGGGACGGCGGCGGTAGATCATCGCGCCCTCGGCCCGTCGCGATGCGGCGTGCCGCCGCCCTCGCTCACGGCACCGACCTCACCGCGCCGCCGCTCACCGCCGCTGCGAAGCGATCATGGAGCGACGCCGGCGTCAGCGCTCGCGCCGCCGCCAGGGCGCCCGCGTCGTCGACGCCGGTGACCGCCCACGTCGGCTGCTGGTCGCCGATCCGCGTCGCTGCGATCAGCCCCGCGCCGGGGGCGAGCGTACCCGCCGGCCGGCCGCTTGCGTTCAGCAGCGCGATCGACCCCGCGCTCGCCGACGGCCGGACGTACACGCCGCTGGCCGACGGTCCGCGCTGCAGTTGCTGCAGCGCCGGGTCGGACCGGATGACCCGCCAGGGTCCGACGAGCAGGCGGAGCACGTCCTTGCCCGCGGTCCCGCCGGCGCCGGCGACCGCGGCGTCCTCGACGCCCGCCGCTCGCAGCCGGTCGCGCGCAGTGGTGCACGCCGCCCCACCGACACGGACGCACTCGATCCGCACCGGGTAGCGCTTGCCGCCGCTGCCAGACCGGAACGGCTCGGGGAACGAGCCCACGACCGCGGGCACGCGCATCGCCGCCGTCCAGTCGTGGCGGTCCCACCAGACGCGATCGCCGGGGTGCAGGCGCATCGCCGCCGCGCCGACGCTCGCCTCGATGCCGTTGACGTAGTAGAACCAGTCGAGCTGCTCGCCGGCCGTGGAGCCGGACAGCCCGTCGATCGCCTCGACGAAGCCGCCGCCATACCGGGTCTGCACGCGAAATTTGCGCTGCAGGAAGCGCATGACCGTCTCGCCGCCGGGCGTCTTGCTCGTGGTCGCCGCCCCGACGCGCCGGCCACCGAAGTCGGTCGTCACGGTCACCCGGACGTCGGCGGACCCCTTTCCCGCGCCGAGCCCGCAGCCTGAAGCGACGAGGGCCGCGCAGAGCGCGGCCACAGCAAGCAGCCGCCGCGCGCGACGGGACATCGCCGGCGGTGCGCCGAGCTTCCCCCTCACCCCACCTCCAGCTTCGCCGGGAAGCCGGTCACGTCGCCCGAAGCGGTCGCGGTCACCTCGTAGCTGCCCGGCGCCGCGGGTGCCGCGAGGGTCGCTGAGCCGTCCGGGCCGGCCGTCGCGGTGGCGCCGCCCAACGCGATCGTCGCGCCGGCGGCAAGCGTGCCATGGCCGTCGTCGTCGTAGGCGGTCACCGTCGCACGGACCGGGGCGCCGGGCGTGACGCGCGAGGCGTCGAGCACGGTCGACAGCGTGGGCGGACAGCGTTCTGCGGACCCGAGCGTGCACCAGTACCAGAGCACCTGCTGCCCCGTCCGCAGCCGGCGACCGGTCCCGAACGGGCCACTCGGGTCGGCGGCCGATGTCGTGCCCGCCTTGCGGCCGACCTTGTAGACCCAGCCGTCCGAGCCCGCGTTGCGCTCGGAGCCGATCCGGTCGACGAACAGGCCGCCGGCGTCGGCCGCCCGGCGCGAGCACGAGCCGAAGTCGCGCACGTGGTACGGAGGCCCGCCGGCGCGCCGGACCGCGGCGAGCGCCCCGAGCGGCGTCCCCGTCGCGACGGTGCACGACCGCCGGCCCACCCTCACCTTCGTCGCGCGCGCCGCCACGGTCGTCGGCGCCTGCAGCACGGACGACTTGCCGACCACCATCACGTCGACGCGCGGCGTCGTGGCCGAAGCAGGCGTCGCGACAACGGCAAGCGCCGCTGCCGCGACCGCGATGCCGGCGCGAACCGTCATCCGACCCGGAAGGTCACGCGCGTGACCTGGTTGACGTGGTCGGCGTCGATGGCGGCGGCGTCGAGGGTGTAGCGGCCCCGGCCAAGCCGCTCGGGCAGCAGGTACGAGAAGTCGGGCGAGTCGCCGGCGCGGAAGAAGTAGCCGCGGCCGCAGCGCCGCGTCCGGTGCCAGCGGGCGTCGCGACCGCTGAAGTACGCGCAGTTGCCGCGCGCTCGCCGCACGAGGCGCAGCTTGACCGCGGCGAGCGGGCTCGAGCCCACGTCGACGTGACCGCGCAGCGTGCGTGGTGCGTGGCGCACCGAGAACCGCTTGCCCGTCGACAGGCCTGCGAGCGACGCGTGCGGGGCCACGTACCCGGCCGAGCCGGCGCCGCCACCCGGCCCGCCTGCGCCCGAGCCGATGGCGCCGCCGGACGCGGACCCCGGCGCGCCGGCGACCGCCCCGCAGGTGCCGTCGCTGCCGTTGGAGACGCACACGGCCGACGATGCCGACCGCGCGTACCCGCTCCTGTCGGCCTTGAGCGACACCGTACCGGCGGCCGGGACCGTCAGCGTCGCCTTGCCGTCCGGGCCGGAGGTCGCGCTGATCCCACCGCCGCTCACGGTGGCGTCGGCGACCGGCGAGGCGGTGCCATCGAACGCGTAGTGCACCACGGTGACGGTGAACGGCACCCCGGCGTCGGCGTGGGCGGGTACGTCGCGCAGGGCCAGAGGCGTGACCGTCGGGTTGAAGTTCTGGTCGGCGACGTCGACGAGCATCAGGACCTGGTCGCCCTCCCCGAGCTCGTAGTCGCAGATCCCCTTGTCGCTCGAGAAGTGGTTGTTGATCCAGAACGCCCAGTAGTCGTTGTGCGAGAAGTTGTGGATCTCGCCCATGAGCTGCTGGGTGAAGCATTGGCGATCCCAGTTGCCGCCGGTGGCGAGATCGATCGCGCCGGCGGCCGAGGTCCCGGAGGCGCCGCTCCCCGGGACGGGCGCGGTCGAGGTCGTGACGCCGGTGGTCGGCAGGAGCGTGTGGTCCTGCCCCTCGATCCGTACGGTGACGTTCGCGGGCGTGCCGGCGAACGCGCCAGGCGCCGCGCAGGCGAACACGGCCAGCGCGAGGGCGCAAGCCACGAGAAGACGACGATGCATGTGAGCCACCCCTTTCCGCGAGGGCTATGTCGGCCTTCGGTCGGGGCAGGTTTCCTGGCTTCCGGGCTGTCTTCCCTCCGCGCCTTCCCAGGTCACCGTCGGCTCCCCAGTGGCTGCGCTCGCGCGTGCGGCGGGCGTCCCCGGTCACAGTGGCGGGTCCGCGCCGGATTTTCACCGGCTTCCCTCACCACCGACCCTGAGCGCGGAAGATCGTACCGCCTGGTGCAAGGCGCCTAGACTCGAAAACGGTGACCGTCAACCTGACCCGCATCTACACGCGCCTCGGCGACGGCGGGGAAACCCACCTTGGCGACATGAGCCGGGTCCCGAAGACGCATCCACGGATCGAGGCCTACGGCACGCTCGACGAGCTCAACGCCCAGCTCGGCCTCGCGCTCACCGCCTCGGAGCTGCCCGAGGAGTACGCCGATTGGCTGCGGCGCGTGCAGAACGACCTCTTCGACCTCGGCGCCGACATCTCGGTGCCCGCCGACAAGGACGCGGAGCGCGAGCGGCTGCGCGTCACGCCCGACCAGACCGAGTGGCTCGAGCAGCGCTGCGACGAGGTCAACGAGACGCTGCCGAAGCTGCGGTCGTTCCTGCTTCCGGGCGGCAACGCCGCCGCAGCGCAGCTGCACGTGTGCCGCACCGTCTGCCGGCGGGCCGAGCGGCGCGCGATCGAGGCCGGCGACGAGCTCAACCCCGAGGTGGTCCGCTACCTCAACCGGCTCTCCGACCTGTTGTTCATCCTCGCGCGCGGCGCCAACCGCGGCGAGGAGCCGCTGTGGGAGCCGGGCGCCGGCCGGGAGTAGAGCGGTCGAGCCGGCGGCACCCGGCGCGTCCGCCGATTCCGATCGCGCCCTTTGACGCCGCAGCGCCGTCGTGGCTGGAGGGCTGCCTGGGCGCCGGCACGCCCGTGGTCGAGCGGGAGATCCGCGCCGAACGGCCCGGGCCCGAGCCGCCGCTCGAGGTGGTCGACGTCGCTGCGGCGGTCGACGCGGGACGCGCCGCGGCAGCGATGGCCGCCGATGAGGGCGTAACCATGCTCGTCGGGTCGGGCGGAGCGCCGGAGCGCGGCGAGCAGGTAACCGAGGCGCTGGTCGCCGCCGAGCATGGTCCGCTTGGCACGCTGCGCCGGCACGGGGATGCAGAGATCGCATTCCTTTGCGGGCTCGCGCTCGGCGCGGGCGAGCACGGCCTCGCCTACGTCGCCGACGGGGCCGCCGCACGGGCCGGCGCCGCCGTGGCGATCGCGCTCGAGCCGAACCTTCGGCCGCGGGTTCGAGCGGCCTAGCCTAGCGGCGCAGAACCAGCGCCAGGCCGGTCGCGAGCACCGTGCCGAGCGCGGCGATGGTCAGCGCGCCGGTGAGCGCGGCGGGATGCTCGGCGATGTAGCCGAGCACGGGTCGCGGCTTGGCGAGGGCGAGCGCGCCGACGACCACCACCGCAGCACCTGCCGCCACCGCCGGCGGGGTGAGCGCGTCGCGCACGCGGAGTGCGGCCTCGCGCCCGGCGCCCGCGGGGTAGCGGCGCTCGGCCGCGCGCACCGCGGCGACCGCCACGAGGGTCCACGTCGCGGCGACCAGGAAGCCGCCGAGCACGTCCGAGGGCCAGTGCCAACCGAGCGTCACGAGCGAGTAGGCGATCGCCACGGCGTACACGGCCCCGATGGCCGCAACCGCCGGCCGCAGTCGCTGTGGCGCCACGAGCACGGCGCACAAGGCGATCGCCATGGCCGCCGTCGAGTGGCCGCTGGGCCACGACCCGTCGCCGATCTGGCGGTCGCCCAGCCACTCGGAGAAGCGAGGATAGGCGAGCGCGGGCTTGAGCAGCTGGGTGGTGACGTTCGCGCCAATGAGGATGACCGGGACGGCCGCGGCCACCCGTGGCTGTCCGCGCACGAGGGCGACCGCCACGAGCGCGATGCCCGCAAGCACGAGGACCGCCGCGTCCATTGAATGCGAGACCGCGTTGGCGATCGGCACCAGCGCCGGGCGCTGCAGGTCGAAGAAGCCGTGGCCGGCCGCGACGTCGAGCCAGCGCGCGGACGCGGAGAACGCGACCGCGATCCAGATCAGGGCCGCCGCGGCGGCGCAGCTGGCGGCAGCCATCAGCAGCCAAATCGGACGGCGGGGCACAAGCGAAGGCTACCCCGACGATTGTCAGCGCCACCTAAGGGGCAGCAAATCCAACATGGAGGATCGAACGACGCTCTCCCGCCGCTCGAAGCGGCTCAAGCATCACGGATCCCGATGGCTGCTTGGTGGCGTCATCGCTGCGCTGATCGGCGTGCTGCTCATCGTCGTCTTCGACGGCTTCCTCCAAGCGGCCGGCCTCATGCTGGCCGCCCTGGCGACCGCCCCGACCGTCATCGGGCTGGGGATGTGGCTGGCCGGCGCCACCGGCCGCTGGGTCAGCCGCGAGCGGCCGTTCGCTTGAACGCCTGCCCGGGCGGTTGGGCCGCTTCCCGTCCGGCGAACCGCCGCTCGGTACTGCGCAGCGACGCCCGTCTACTTGGTTGCAGGCGGCGACTCGTTTTGCACGGATTCTGGCCTGCCGCCACCCGGGCGTATAGCGTCCGTCCATCGACTCCGAATGGGGGAGGAAGGACGTAATGACGGGACTCCGCTCGCGCCGGACCGTGGCCGTCGTGGCCGCGGTGGTGGGCGGCGCGCTCCTCGTCGCGGGCTGCGGCGGCAGCGACAGCGATGACTACAAGAAGCAGGTCACGAAAGCCGCCCAGCAGTTCAAGACCGACGCCCAGCAGGCCGGCACCAGCCTCGGCGGAGCGCAGTCGCCCACCCAGTTCCGTGCCGCCGCCGGCGAGTTCAAGGGCGCGGTGACGAAGTTCACCGACAAGCTCAACAGCCTCGATCCGCCCAGCGATGCCAAGGACGAGCAGGACAAGCTCGTCAACGACCTGCAGCACTTCAGCGGCACGGTCAACGACATCAGCGACAAGGTGCAGAGCGCCACCAGGGGCGACGCACAGGGCCTCGTCGCGCTCGTCCCGCAGCTTCAGTCGGACGTCCAGAAGGTCAGCAAGGACGCCCAGGACCTGCAGAACGCGGTCAACAACAGCTAGCTCGTCGAGCCGCCCTGCAGGAATCGGACGGCGGGGTCGCGATACGCGCGCATGGGACCCGCCGGCAGGCGGGTACCCGTGGGAACCCGATGGCCGATCCCGCCCACTCGACCGCCTCGTCGCCCGAGCCGTGGAACTGGGGACGTGCCGGCCTGTGGTTCGTCCGCTACGGGATCGGCCTGGTCCTCATCGTCGGCGGGATCGCCGCGGCGGCAGCCGGCGCCTCAGTCGAGATCGGGATGATGGCCGTCGGCGGCGGCATCGGCCTGATCGGACTGAACGTCGTCTTCCGGCTCGGAGTGGAGGGCGACCGAGAGCGCGACCAGGAGGAAGCGGCGCGCCGCTACTTCGACGAGTACGGCCACTGGCCTGACGAGGCGCCTAGGCAGCGCTGAATGGCGAAACGCCGCTTACAGAGCGAAGCGCTGGGATGTCAAGACCCTGCAAGATGACGGGGCGCAGCAGGTCGACTTCGCGCCGGTTAACACCAGCGTCAGCGCACTACTTCGCCAGCGGCCGCCCGACATCGGCGACGCCACTCCGAGGATCGCCGGTGTAGGGACGACGACCTACCGCGCCCGGGCGCAGCTCGTTGGCTTCAAGGGGTAGCGCGACAGCGACGGTCACCTCGTGATCGCAAGCCCAGGGGATCGGCGACGCACAATGATCGTCGAGTTCCCGGGTGCGAGCTGCGTGCAGCGCGCGACCGCGACCGCCCGAGCCAAGATCGTGAGCGCGCGCCCCGCTCGTCCATGCATGCGGCACGGAGTAATCTGTTCCGACTGTCTCACGCTGCGCGAGCAGCGGGCGATCCGGGTCGACGAGGCGCGTGTGATCCGGCGGTTGAAGCGCGGGCTGCCGGCAGAACTGTGACCGCCACCGTGCTCCAGTGTGTTCTGCGTAGCTTCCGTACCTGGGACTGCTGCAGGTCTGGCTGAGAACGCGGTCTAGGGGTTGTCCTTCCCACGCGCACTGCGACGCTGCCACGACGTAACGCCAGACGCCGTTGTCCTCCTTGACTCTGTGAACGCCGCTTTGGGAAGGTCGGTTTAGCGCAGGTGCACGCCAAGTGAGGAGGAGCGTTATGCGCAGGATCTTGCGTCTGCAATCGCGTTCGGTGGTCATCGCTCTCGCGGCGTTGATAGTCGTGGGTGCCGTCGCCGCGTTGGCGGCCGATCCGCCCCACGCCACCGTCGCCGCGAGCGCGACGTCCACGGCCAAGAAGTTCGCGAAGAAGTACGCGAAGAGGTACGCGGCCAGGTACGCCAAAGCCGGGCCGACGGGACCGGCCGGGCCGACCGGGCCAACCGGGCCGACCGGGCCGACCGGGCCGACCGGGCCGACCGGCTCCCAGGGTCCGAAGGGCGACAAGGGCGACAAGGGCGACAAGGGCGATCCAGGCACGGTGGACACGTCGAACTTCTTTACGAAGACCGAGTCCGACGCTCGCTACGAGCGCTCGACGCGCATCAACTTCGGCAGCGCGGGCACCTCGACCAGCGGGAGCACGCTCGTCGAGTGGGCGTCGCTCGGCTACCGCATCGTCACCGTGGCGACGGCCCTCGGGCACATGCAGCTCGCGGTGCAGAACATCGGCGCCAACAACATCAACGGGTTCGTCTACGACCCGAAGGCGGGCACGCAGACGCCGTTCGGCCTGAACCCAGGCCAGACGTCCGCCCCGGTCGACACGACCGGGCCATTCCTCGACTTCAGCATCGTCGGGCCGTCGGCAGCGGCTCCGCCACATGCTGTGACCGTGCACTGCATGAACCAGCCCAGCGGTGGCGCCGGCGGCGCCTACTGCTTCGCGATCCGAAGCGACAACAGCTAGGAGCGGTGCGGGCGCCCGAGCAGACTGTTAGCGGAGAACGTCAGTTCGCGACGATCCGACCTACCCCCGGCCTGCTCAGAACCAGCGAACAAACGGCCGAAACCCAGCAAAGCTTCATGGCTTGGACGACCTGGATCGGCGATCAGCCATCAATGAGGTTCTTCCCACCGATTTCAGCGTCGATTGACTCCGCCCGCTATAAGCGCTCGTCGTGCTGGCGCTGGGCCTCGGCCAGGATCATCGCCTCCAGCGACGGCGCCGGCTTCGGGATCGGCACCCCGCGCACGCCGCCGTCGAAACTGATGGCTCGTCCTCGTCCTCGGGCGTCTCGGCGGGCGTTCCCGTGACCACAGGACGCGCGCCGCCGTCTGGCTGAGATGGTCCGGTGCGCCCGCCGGGGCTGGGCCAGGGCCGGCTGCCGCGGCGGTGTCCGCGCGGGTTGCGGGGGCATCTAGGGCCGCCTCCCCCTTCGCGTCCTCAGCGAGGAGGTCGACCGCGGCGAGCGCTCGTGTCCTACGAGCTGTCCCACGGAGCCCCGAGGAAGACGAAACCCCGCTCGTGGAGCGGGGATGGGCAGTACCGCCACGGGGATTCGAACCCCGGTTTCCGCCGTGAGAGGGCGGCGTCCTAGTCCCCTAGACGATGGCGGCGCGGGACGGCGACAGGGTAGCGGCTGACGGGGCCGCTCACCCCTTCGCGCAGCCGTGTGCGTCGAGCAACTCCACGTCGTCCTTGCGCGACACGTAGACGGTCGAGCCGGAGGTGGTCGAGCGCACGCCGAGCTGTACGCAGGCGTCCATGAAGATCGCTCGGATGTCGGCGGAAAGGTTGGCGAACGCATACCTCGGCGCGCGCCATCCGTCGCGCCCGGTGCTGACGAAGCGGCAGCCGTCGGAGTGGATCAGTCCGCGAAGGAGCAGGTGCGGCGCGCCGCGGACGAGATCCTGCTGCCAAGGCTGGAGGAAGATGTGCCGTTCGTGCTTCTTTCCGGGCCCGTGCTGGGGAAGCAAACACGGCCAGGCCTTCGAATACGACGAGACCTCGATGTCGTTGTACTCGCGGCGACGACGGCCCACAGCGTTGCGTGGACGAACCTGGCGGATGGCCGCGGCGGCCTGGTCGATGATCGACGGGTAGGCCGCGTCAAGGGCGACGCGAAGCCTGAACACACCGCGCGGATGGGCGGAGATGCAGCCGTCGCCAAGGTAGAGCCCGAGAAGGTAGACGTAGGCGTCTGGCAGGCGGTCGAAACGGTGCGCCGCCTCCCCGCAAAGCGGACACGTCGGCCCAAGGCGGGCGGCCCGGGGCGTCTTTCCCGCGAGCCAGTCGCGTACCGTTCCACGCGGGACCCCCAGGTCCCGTGCGATCTGCGTCCCGGGCCTTCCACTCGCCCCCAGTTGGACGGCCTGCTCGACCAATTCCGGCGCGTGCGTCACGAACATATGTTCGCGCGCAGAGCGGACGCCGCGGCTGGCTAGACTGCCGTCAGCCTCTGCGGGCGTGCTGGAATTGGTAGACAGGCACGGCTCAGGACCGTGTGCTCGTAAGAGCGTGGAGGTTCGAGTCCTCTCGCCCGCACTCTCGCGCTGCTCGCCGCTCCGCCCGGCCTACCCCCGCGCCGACGCCACCGCCTCGTCGCGCGAGCTGACGATCGTGAACGTCGTGTCCATCTTCGTCACCTCGAAGAGGCGCAGCACCGTCGGGTTCGTGCACACGATCACCAGCGTGCCCCCCGCTCGCGTGATCCGCCGCAGCGCGTTGAGGAGCACGCTCAGTCCCGTCGAGTCGATGAACCCGACCTCGGTGAGATCGACGACCACGGCGGTGCGGCCCTCGGCGATCACCTGGTTGAGCCCTTCGGAGAAGTCCGGGGCGGTCGCGAGGTGGATCTCGCCCCGCACGCTCAGCACCGCCGTGCGGTCGTCCACCGTCTCGACCCTGAGCTCGAACGTGGGCGGCAGGTAGGACATCGCGCACGCCGACACTCTCCGGTCCACCCGGCCACGTCAAGGTCGCCCTCATCGGGAAAACGTAGAGATGCGGGACAAACTGCACGTTCCGACTCAGCGCGCTAGACCCGCTCGAACACGAGCCGGAAGTGGTCGAGCAGCTCGCGCTCGAAGCACACGCTGTTCGCACTCACCCCCGAGGTGAACGCCAGGCGGAAGTCGCGGCTCGTCAGCCACTTCGGCACCAGGCGCGCCTTGAACAGCGTCTTGCGCAGCGATGACTCGCCGAACCGCTTGCGCCACTGCTTGATCGTCTCGATGTAGTCCAGCCGCCCGCTTTCGCGCGAGACCAGCTTGAAATCCGGCGCCGCCGTCTTCTCGATTTGCTCGTAGCCGAACGGCAGCCACGAACCGGGAAACTGCCGCCCCATGAGCGCCAAGATCCAGCCGTCGGAATCGCGCGGGGCGTCGATTGAGACCTTGTCGTACGGGATCATGTTCCGCCCGAACACCATCGTCTGCAGGTACAGGCGCCCGCCCCGCGGGAGCGCCGTCGCCCAGTTCGCGAACAGCGAGCGGTAGACGTCGTCCTGGCGGCCGGCGAGGTAGTCGTCGACCGAGCAGAAGTGCTCGAAGGCGCCCAGGCTCGCCAGCGCGTCGAACGGCCCGAACGTCTCGCCCGTGACCGTGCGCGCGTCGCGGACGTGGACCTCCAGGCCGTTGCGGCGGCAGGCCTCGGCCTGCGCCGTCGACAGCGTGACCCCGACCCCCGTGGCCCCGCGCGAGCGCACGTACGCGAGCAGCGGCCCCCATCCGCAGCCCAGATCGAGCACGCGCCGCCCCGGCTCGATCCCGATCTGCGACGCGACGTAGTCGTGCTTGCGCCGCTGCGCCTCCTCGAGGGTGAGGGAGAAGTCGCCGTCGTACTTGGCCCCGCTGAAGTCCGCAAGCTCCCCCAACGACAGGCGGAAGATGCGGTCGATCAGCGAGTACGTGAACTCGAGATCTTTCTGTTCGGCCACAGCGGGCGGGCAATCTAGCGCCAGGTCAGGGGCGTGCGGTGAGTGCGCCGCCCGCCTGCTACCGCACCGCCGGGCTAGCGGAGCGCCAGTTCGGCAACCACTAGAGCTCCGCCAGCCAGCGCGCGATCCCGCGCCCGATCTCCTCCGGGTGGTCCTCCTGCACGTAGTGGATGCCCTCGCCGAGGTCGACCACCTCCAGGTTGGGCAGCGCCGAGCGCGCCCACTCGACCACCGGCGCGGGGATCAAGGCGCCCGGCGTGGCGGCGAACAGCAGCTTCGGCACCTCAGTCCTCTGCAGCCACGCGCTGTAGGCCCCGACCGCTTCCGCGACGTCGGCCGGCTCGCCGTCGATCGGGATCTCGTTCGGCCACCGCCACACCGGCTTTCGGCTCGCCTCGTCCGGGAACGGCGCCCGGTACGCGTCCATCTCCTCGTCGCTGAGCTTGCGCACCACCGAGGCCGGCAGCGCCTGCTCGACGAAGACGTTCTGTCTGGCGATCAGGTCCCATCCCACCTCGGGCGTGCGGAAGGCCTGGAACATCTCGCGCGCTCCCGCGGGGAACACATCCCAGCTCGGCACCGGCGTGAGGATCGCCTCCATGAACGCCAGCCCGCGCACCCGATCCGCGTGCCGGCGGGCCCAGTCAAAACCGAGTCCCGAGCCCCAGTCGTGCAGCACCAGGACGACGTCGGCCAGCCCGAGCGCCTCGATGAACCCCTCGAGATAGCGAGCGTGGTCGCCGAAGCGGTAGTCGATGTCTGGCTTGTCGGACTTCCCCATCCCGATCAGGTCCGGGGCGATGCAGCGCGCCCCGCCGGACACGTGCGGGATCACGTTGCGCCACAGGTAGGACGAGGTCGGGTTTCCGTGCAGGAACAGCACCGGCGACCCCTCGCCCTCCTCGACGTAGTACATGCGAGACCCGTGGACGTCGACGTCGGGCATGGCGGCTCCTCTCAGAGGTCGGCGAGCCGGCGCTGGAGGAAGCGGCGCTCGGGCTCCGCGGTGGTCAATGCGAGCGCGCGCTCGTACGCGGCGCGCGCCTCCTCGACGCGCTCCAGCCGCCGCAGCAGGTCGGCGCGCGCGGCGTGGAGGTACTGGTAGCCCGCGAGGTCGCGGTCGAGCTCGTCGAGCAGCGCAAGCCCCGCCTCGGGCCCCTCGGCCTTCGCAACCGCGACGGCGCGGTTCAGCGCGACCACGGGGGACCCCGTCAGCCGGGCGAGCTCGCCGTACAGCGCCGCGATCTCGTTCCAGTCGCGCTCCTCGTCGGCGTGCAGCGAGGCGATCGCGGCCTGCAGGACGTACGGCCCGCGCCCGTGCAGGGCGATCGCGCGCTCGAGCGCGGCGCGCCCCGCCGCGATCTGGTCGCGATCCCACAGCGAGCGGTCCTGGTCGGCGAGCAGGACGAGCTCGCCGTCGCGCAGCCGGGCGTCCCTGCGGGCGTCGTGCAGCAGCATGAGCGCAAGCAGGGCATGGACCTCGGGCTCGTCGGGCATGAGCTCGGCCAGCGCACGGCCGAGCCGGATCGCCTCGGCGGCGAGGTCCACGCGCGCGACGTAGCCCTCGTTGAAGATGAGGTAGACCACGGCGAGGACGGCGGCCAGGCGCTCGGGCAGCAGGTGATCGTCGGGCACGCGGAACGGGATGCCGGCCGCCTTGATCTTCTTCTTGGCCCGCACGAGCCGCTTGGCCATCGTCTCGGTCGGGACGAGGAACGCGCGCGCGATCTCGTCCGTCGTCAACCCGCCGAGCGTGCGCAGCGTCAGAGCCACCTGAGCCTCGGTAGCAAGCGCCGGATGGCAGCAGGTGAAGACGAGCTCCAGGCGTTCGTCCTTGAAGATCGCGTCCTCTTCCACGTCGTCGGTGACGGCCTCGGGGACGTCGAGCAGGCGGGTCTTGGCGGCCAGGTTGCGCTCGCGGCGGATGCGGTCGATCGCGCGATTGCGCGCGGTCGTCACCAGCCAGGCGCCGGGGTTGCGGGGCATGCCCGCGCGCGCCCACCGCTCCGCCGCCACCGCGAACGCATCCTGAGCGGCCTCCTCGGCGAGGTCGAAGTCGCCGAGGAAGCCGATCAGGGTAGCCAGGACGCGGCCCCACTCGTCGTGGAAGACCTCGTCGATCAGCCCGCTCGCTCCACCAGCGGACGCACTTCGACCGCACCGCCGAGGCGGGAGGCGGGCATGCGCGCCGCGATCTCGATCGCCTCGTCGAGGTCGTTCGCCTCGAAGAGGTAGTAGCCGCCGAGCTCCTCCTTGGTCTCGACGAACGGGCCGTCGGTGGTCAGCGTCTCGCCTTCCCGCACCCGCACCGTCGTCGCGGTCGAGCCGGGCTGGAGCTGGTCGCTGTGGACCATCCGCGGATCCTCGGCGAGGTCGAAGTACTCCTTCGTGATCGCCTCGCGCTCCTGGTCCGAGCGGCTCGAGAAGCCGGTCGGGTCGACGTAGATGAGCGCCATGTACTTCATGCGGTCCTCCTCGGGGGGTGGTTTATCCGATCGCTGGCACGACGAACGGGACCCGCGCAAATGGACACCTTGCCGCTACGAGTTCTTCGAGCGCCTCTGCGCCGGTCAGGCCGGCGCCGACGAGAGTCGCTTGAGCTGAGCGGGGAGCCAGGCGGTGACGGCGGCGCGGACGGCGGGTGCGCTGCGCAGCGAGTGGTTACCGGGGATCGCGATGACCTTGCGGCGGCGGCGGGGCGGCGGCATGCCGAACGGGTCGCTCTCGCCCTGCACGACGAGCGTGGGCACCTTGACGGCGTCGAGCTCGTCCAGGCGCGTCTTCTCGGGCTTGCCTGGCGGGTGGACCGGAAAGGCGAGGCAGACGACCGCCCCGGCCCCGACCTGCTCGGCCGTCCGGCACGCCACGCGCGCGCCGGCGGACCGGCCGCCGGCGAGGATGGGCAGCTCGTCGCCGAGCTGCTCGACGACCGCGATCCAGGCAGCGTCGAGCTGGTGCGCCGGCGCAGGGGAGCGCCGGCCGACCACCCGATAGGGCTGCTCGACGAGGGCGACGCTCACGCCGGCCTCGTTCGCCGCCTGAGTGGCGGCTACCAGGTCGGGCGCCGTGACCCCGCCCCCGGCGCCGTGGCCGAGGACGAGCAGTGCGGCCGGCTCGTCGACGCCGTGCAGGTGGACCCGGGCGGGACCATGGGGCGTCTTGAGCTTCATCGGGCGATGAGGACGTCGCAGGGCGCCTGGCGGGCGACGGCGCCGGGCACGTCGCCCGGCAGCAGCCGCGGCGAGTCGGGCCGCGTCGCGCCCACGATCACGAGGCGAGCGCGCTGCTCGGCGGCTACGTGGACGAGCGCGGTCACGGCATCGGCGGCGCGAACGTGGACGTCCACGTCCAGGCCGCGGTCGCGCAGCCGGTGGGCGGCTCGCTCGAGCGCATCGGCGACCTCCTCCTCGCCGTCGAGCAGCCGCCGGCGAGCAGCCACGAGCTGGACGCTCGACCCGAAGACCGGCGCCAGCTCGGCCGCGCAGCCGAGCGCGTGCTCGTCGGGGTCGTCGGGCTCGATGCCGACCACGATCGTGTTGGCGAG
>JBJMKX010000163.1:0-4175 GCA_045805605.1 Solirubrobacteraceae bacterium | reverse complement strand
CCCACGAGCTCGCCGAGGCGGGCGCGGCGTACGCGGGCGTCGGCGACGCCGAGGAGCGGGCGCGGCGGTCGAAGCCCTCCGGCGACGGCGAGGGCGAGTCGAGCGGCGACGACACGGCGGAGCACGGCTGATGGCCGTGGTCCGCTATCGGGAGGCGCTCAACCAGGCGCTGCGCGAGGAGATGCAGCGCGACGAGAACGTCTTCCTCATGGGCGAGGACATCGGCGTCTTCAACGGCGCCTTCAAGGTCACGCAGGGCCTGCTCGAGGAGTTCGGCGAGAAGCGCGTGCGCGACACGCCGATCTCGGAGAACACGATCGTCGGCATGGGCGTGGGCGCGGCGATGCTCGGGCTGCGTCCCGTGGTCGAGCTGATGACGGTCAACTTCTCGCTCCTGGCCCTCGACCAGATCGTCAACTCCACCGCCCACATCCACTACATGTTCGGCGGGCAGGCGCGGGTGCCGCTGGTCATCCGCATGCCGCAGGGCGCCGGCCACCAGCTTGGCCCGACCCATTCGCACTGCTTCGAGGCCCTCTACCTCCACATCCCCGGCCTGCTCGTCGCCGTGCCGTCCAACGCGGCCGACGCCAAGGGCCTTCTCAAGGCGGCGATCCGCGACGACAACCCGGTGGTCTTCATCGAGCACGAGTATCTCTACGGGCAGCGCGGCGACGTGCCCGAGGACAACGACTACACGCTCGACTTCGGTCGCGCGCGGCTGGTGCGGGAGGGCGACGACGTGACCGTGGTGGGCATCTCGCGCATGGCGCTGACCGCCGAGCGGGCGGCCGCCCAGCTGGCGGAGGAGCACGACATCTCCACAGAAGTGATCGACCCGCGGACGCTGCGCCCGCTCGATCTCGACTCGATCGTCGAATCGGTCAAGAAGACCAACCGCTGCGTCGTGGTCGAGGAGGGGTGGCCGCACGGCGGCGTCGGCGCCAACCTCGCCGCGCTCGTCCAGGAGCAGGCGTTCGACTGGCTCGACGCCCCCGTCACGCGCGTCACCGGGGCCGACCTGCCGATGCCCTACTCCAAGCCGCTCGAGCAGATCGCCTTCCCGCACGAGCCTCAGGTCGTCGAGGCCGTGCGGTCGCTGTTCTGAACGCATCGGTATAACGGGCACCGTGCCCGAGATCGTCATGCCACGCCTGTCCGACTCCATGGAGGAGGGCACGATCATCAAGTGGCTGAAGGGCGACGGCGAAGCCGTCGCTCGCGGCGACGAGCTGGTCGAGATCGAGACCGACAAGGCCACGATGACCTACGAGGCCGATGCCGACGGCGTGCTGCAGATCGTCGCGGGCGAGGGCGACACGCTGCCGGTGGGGGAGGTGATCGCGCGGCTCAACGGGAAGGGGGAAGGGTCAGCCGTCAGCCGTCAGGCGTCAGAGCCTGAGCCCGAGCCCGAGCCCGAACCCGAGCCGCCGCCCGCGCCGGAAGCTCCACCCACGGCACCGCCGGCGCAGCGCGACGGCGACCAGCAGCGCGATGGCGGCGAGCGCATCAAGGCCTCCCCGATCGCGCGGCGCATGGCCAAGGAGAAGGGCCTCGACCTTGCTTCGCTGCAGGGCACCGGTCCCGGAGGGCGGATCGTCAAGGCCGACATCGAGGGCGCGAAGCCCGAGGTCGCCGCAGCCCCGGAGCCGGCGGCTGTGCCCGAGCCCCAGCCGACCGGCAAGGGGGACACCGAGCTGGTCGACCTCACGCGTACGCAGGCCCTGATCGCCCGCCGCATGGCCGAGTCCAAGGCCACCGTGCCGGACTTCACCCTCCAGATGGACATCGACATGGACGCGGCAGTGGCGATGCGCGCCCAGCTCAAGGCGGTCGCCGACGTCGTCCCCTCGTTCAACGACATGGTCGTCAAGGCGTGCGCGCTCGCGCTGCGCGAGTTCCCGCGCGCGAACGGGTCCTACAAGGACGGCCGCTTCGAGCTCCACGCCCGGATCAACATCGGCGTGGCGGTGGCGGCGCAGGACGCGCTGATCGTGCCCACGATCTTCGACGCCGACCGCAAGTCGCTGGGGGAGATCGCCCGCGCCGCCCGCGAGCTGGCCGAGAAGGTCCGGGAGGGAACGGTCACGCCGCCGGAGCTCAGCGGCGGAACATTCACGGTCTCGAACCTCGGCATGTACGGGATCACCAACTTCACCGCGGTGATCAACCCGCCGCAGGCCGCCATCCTCGCCGTCGGTGCGATCGAGCAGCGGCCGGTCGTGCGCGACGGCGCGCTCGTCGCCGGCCACCGCATGGCCGTCACCCTCGCCTGCGACCACCGCATCCTCTACGGCGCCGACGCGGCGCAGTTTCTGGCGCGCGTGCGCGACCTGCTCGAGAACCCCGCCGCGATGGCTCTCTAGATCCGGCTGAGGACGGGGCCCGCTCGGCCATCCTGGCTCGCTTCGCGGGCGCGCGTCAGTCATCCAGCTGCCGCGCCCGCCACCGCGTTGGGGGCGCGGCTATGGTCCAGCGACACGCCGGGCGGCGACTGCGACGTGTCGACGAACAGGCACAGCGCGCGCTCGGGCCGGGCGCCGGGCACGCACGTGCGGAACAGGTCGCTGTCGAGGCGGACGGTGTCGGCGAGCGCGACATGAGCGCGGTACTCGGCCGGCGCCCGCGCGAGCACATAGCGCTGTGCGGCCGCGAGCTGCGCCGCGCGGTCGCGCTTGGCCGCCTGTACGGCGGGCCGGTGGAGCAGGCCGGCGGCGAGCAACACCCCGGCGACGGCTACAACCAGCGCCGTGCCCGCGTAGTCGTTGGCGACCATGCGCGGCAGACCGGTCCGGCGGCGGCGCAACACCAGCCCGACGAGCGGCGCGATCACGGCCACCGCGATCAGGTTGAGAAACCCGGCAAGCAGCAGTCCCGGGACGACGTCGGGCCCGCTCTCGCCGGCGATCGGCAGCGCGTGGAGCAGGAGCGCATCGAAGACAGTGACGCCGACGAACGTCGGCCACATCCAGGCGCCGCGCAGACGCCAGCGAAGCCGCGACCACCACACCGAATCCACCACTGCAAAGGGTACGTGCGAACAGGCGAGGGAAGTCCGGCGAGTGGGCGAGGGGACTCCGTGGGAGTGGGCGGGTAACCTCGGGGGTGGATCGGCGCGGAGACCCCGCGCTCAGGCCGACTGGGACCGGACGGAGACCCCGCTTCCGGCTCGCAAGGAGACGAGAGATGGCAACAGAGACGGCTCGGTCCGCCGTGGCCGAGCACCTGACCCGCGACGACCGGGCCGCCCTTCTCCGGTACATGCTGCTGATGCGCGGCATCGAGGAGCGCGCGATGACCCTTTACCGGCAGGGGAAGGTGCCGGGGTCGTTCTACGACGGGTTCGGGCAGGAGGCCGTCTCGGCCGGCGCGGCCTTCGCGATGGGACCGAAGGACCGGCTATGCGTGCTGCACCGCGACCTCGCCGCCCACCTCGTCCGCGGCGTCACTCCCGCCCGCATCTTCGCTCAGTACATGGGTCGCGCCGGTGGCGTGACCGGCGGGCGGGACGGCAACGTGCACTTCGGCGATTGGCGCGTGGGCTGCGTCGGCATGGTCTCGATGCTGCCCGACATGATGCTGGTCGCCACCGGGATGGCGATGGCGTTCAAGCTGCGCGGCGAGCAGCGCTGCGCGCTGACGTGGTTCGGCGACGGCTCGACGTCGCGCGGCGACTTCCATGAGGCGATGAACTGGGCCGGCGTGCAGAAGCTCCCGGTGATCTTCGTGCTCGAGAACAACCAGTACGCCTACTCGACGCCGCTCGAGGCGCAGTTCGCCGTCGATCCCGTCCACCGCGCCGAGGGCTACGGCTTCCCCGGGGTCTCGGTCGACGGCAACGACGCAGAGGCGGTGTTCGAGGCCACGCGCGAGGCGCGCGAGCGCGCGCTGGGCGGCGGCGGTCCGACGCTCATCGAGTGCGTAACCATGCGCATGCACGGTCACGCCGCCCATGACGACATGAAGTACGTCGACAAGGCGCGTCTCGAGGAGTGGCGGCGCAAGGACCCGATCGAGCTCGAAGAGCGGCGGCTGAAGGACCTCGGCGTCGACATCGACGCCGTGCGGGCGGAGGTGTCGGCCGAGATCGACGCTGGCGTCGAGGAGGCGCTGGCCATGCCGATGCCCGACCCCGCCACCGCCACCGACGGCGTCTTCTGCGAGGGCGAGGCCAA
>JBJMKX010000162.1:0-3776 GCA_045805605.1 Solirubrobacteraceae bacterium | reverse complement strand
ACCACGACGGGGACGAGTCGGCGCTGCGCTCCGCCACGGCTAGCGCCGCAGGACCCTAACCAATGCAGCCTCCTCTCGCCAACGTCTTTCAGCCGCTGATCAACGTCTTCGAGGCGATCCTCAAGGTCTTCCACGACCACGTCGGGTTGGGATGGGGTCTCGCGATCATCGCGCTGACGGTGCTGATCCGCTCGCTGCTGCTGCCGCTGACGCTCAAGCAGCTGCGCTCGATGTACCGGATGGCCCAGTTCACGCCACAGATCAAGAAGCTGCGCGACAAGCACGGCTCGGACCCGCAGCGCCTGCAGCGGGAGACGCTGGCGTTCTACAAGGAGAACAGGATCAACCCGCTCGGGTCGGTCCTGCCGGCGCTGGCGCAGCTGCCGGTCTTCCTCTCGCTGTACTACATGCTGCGCACCGACCTGCGGCACGACATCTGCCCGGGCATCAACCCTCCCGGCACGTCGAACCCACAGCCGTGCGGCGAGACGGCGGCGTCGCACTTCCTCTTCATCCCGGACCTGACCAGTCGCGCCACGGGCGCCGTGCTCGTCGCGCTGATCGTGCTCTACGTCGGCTCGCAGCTCTTCTCGTTCCTGCTCTCGGCGAACCCGACGATGGACAAGACGCAACGGATGATCTTCATCGCGCTGCCCTTCTTCTTCATCGCGATCGCCTGGCAGCTGCCGGCCGGTCTGCTCGTGTACTGGATCACCACGAACACGTGGACGATCGCCCAGGGCGCGATCGTGCGCAAGCGCCTGGGTCACCTGCGCCAGGCGGCGCAGGACGCGCAGGCGGCCGCCGGCGGACGTGGCGGGCTGGCTGATCTCTTCAAGCAGCTGCGCGGCGAGAACCGGGCCGAGCCACCGCCTTCGGGCCGCCGGTCGCGCACCAGCGGCGACTCGACGACGAAGATCCCGACCGGCTCGGGCGAGCACCGCAGCAAGGCTGGCTCGCGCCCCGCGGGCCAGCAGCGGCGAGCGAGCGGCCCCCCGCCGGCGCCGCGCCGCCACAAGAAGAAGCGCTCAGGTCGACGCCGGTGAGCCGGCGTGACCCTCGGCAGGCGGACTGCCGGCCGGATGTTCGTCCGGCTGAAGGCTCCTCCTCTCCGGCGCGAGCGCGGATCACGCATTGTGAGCGCCTGGACGACAAAGCGCGACGAAGGTCCGCGCGTGCTCTTCTCATGGGGGCGCGGGCGGCGGCTCAGACGGGCGCTGTGGCGTGGAGGTTGTGCCCGCCGTGATCGGCCGCCACTCGGCGCGGGTGGCGGCTCGTGCGCGGCGTCCTTCCGTGACTACGAGCGCGCGGTGATCCTGTCCTCGCTGTCGGGCACCGTGGTCGCCCGCAAGGGTTTCTCCCGGTGTGGGCGGACGTCGAAGCCGCGATGGCGCTCGGCCTCCTTGGCGGCGCGGTCAGGCGGCGTCGAAGGAGAGGAGCTCGACGATCAAGCGCTTCCAGCCATGCGAAGTCACGAGTTGGGGCGACGGCGCGTCCTGCTGGGTGATCGTGTGGGGTGTCGGCGCGCGATGCTGCCCAGGCGCGTGGGCCCATGCATGGTCTCGACTTGAGCCCGCACGATGAGGTGTTGCTGCGTGGCCCGGTGCCTGAACGGGCGTTGCGGGTTGCCGCGTCGGCGGTGGGCGGAGGCACTCGGGTACGGATTCGGAGGCAGGACCAGCCGCAACGTGCGGGGGGTCACCGGTCGCCGAGCCGACCTGCGAAGAATTCGCTGATGTCGCGCGCGAGCAGGTCGGGCGCCTCGGCCGGCGCGAAGTGGCCGCCGCGCGGCATCGGCGTCCAGCGGCGGACGTCGTATAGCCGTTCGGCCCACTCGCGCGGCGGGGTTCCCTCCGAGACGAGCTCATTGGCGAACACCGCAACCGCGGTGGGGACCGTCACGAAGTCCTCAGGCCCGATGGTGGGGCCGTACCGGCGCTTGTCGTAGTAGTCGCGCATCGACGTGCCGATCGTCTCCGTAACCCAGAAGATCGTCATGTTGGTGAGCAGCAGATCGCGGTCGATCGCGTCAAGCGAGTGGCTCCACGAGCGCCACTTCTCGACGAGCCAGGCAGCGAGGCCGGCTGGCGAGTCGTTCAGGCCGTAGGCCACGGTCTGCGGCTTGGTCGACTGGATCGAGCTGTAGCCGCGCTCGACCGCGTCCCATGCCGCCACCGCCTCGCGGTAATCGCGCTCGGTCGCAGACAGCGGGCGGCCACCCGAGTACGGGGTATCGTCGATCATGTGCAAGTGAATGCCGAGCAGCGGTGCCGGCTCGTCGAGCGCCATGTAGGTCGTCACGCTCGCGCCGAAGTCGCCGCCCTGGGCGCCGTAGCGCTTGTACCCGAGGCCCTGCATCAGCCGGTGCCACAGCCGGGCGGTGTCGCGCATCGTCGTGCGCGGCGGCCGCTCTGAGAACCCGTAGCCGGGCAGCGATGGGATCACGAGGTCGAACTCAGGCAGCAGCGGGGCGAGCTGGAGGTGCTCGACGAACGTGCTCGGCCAGCCGTGCGTGAGGATCAGCGGGATCCCACCGCGGCGTTCGTGGACAAAGTGGATCCGCACGCCGTCGATCTCGCCGCGGAAGTGCGCGAACTCGTTCAGCCGCCGCTCCTGCAAGCGCCAGTCGAACCCGTCAGCCCAGTATTTGAGCAGCCCGCGCACATAGGAGAGCTCGGCGCCCTGCTCCCACCCCGGCTCGGGCGACGGCGGCGGCCAGCGCGTGTTGCGGATCCGCTCGCGCAGGTCGGACAGCGTCCGCTCGGGAACCTCAATCTCGAAGGGCTCGACGTGAAGCGGCGACACACCGCACAGATTCTCAGCCTCGCCGCGCTTGCGGTTCGCCGGCCTACGACAGCGGTGCGGCCGGCGACCATGCATGATCGGGCGAGGGCCTACGCGCGGGTTTCGGCGCGCTCGATGAGGGCGCCGATCGTGTCGAGGACCTCGCGGTGGGGGCGCCTCGAGCTCTGAAGGGAAATCTCGTCAGGCGGCGGCCTCCCGTCCAGCGCCTCCCTGAGCGCGGGCAGCTTCTTGCGCAGCTGGCCGCGCGCGAGATCGGCCAGCACCTCGGGGTCCTTGGTGCCGGCCACGAGCGCGTCGAGCATCGCGCGCCCGGACTTGCCGATGATGTCGGTGGCGACGCAGCCGAGCCTGCTGCCGGTGTCCTCGATCGCCTTGTGCAACCGCAGCGTCTCGCGCTCCGGACGCGCCGCCTTCCGACGAGGGCGCGGCTGGCCACTGGCTGGGCTTGAACGCCCCCAGAGGGATGTACCCCTGAGGCCCGCAGGCGCAAAGTGCGCATACTGCTCGCCGTGCCTCGCGTCCCGCCTGCGGCCCTAGCAGTCCTCAGCGTTGTACTGGCGGTCGTGGCCTCGCTGGTACTGGGCGCTGACGTTGGCTTCGCCTTGGTGATCGGCGTGCTCGTCGGCGTCGTCGCCTCGCGCCAGACGCGCAAGCGGTAGGTCCACCGGCGGGACTGCTGCTTCATACAACGCGGCGCTGCGAGTGCGCAGCATCGGCTTCCCGCAAGCGGAACCCCCACCGGCACACCCATCGCCCTGAGCAGGGACATCGCGGCGAAGCCACAGAGGGGTGTGCCGTAAGACTGGTTCGGTGATGCGTGCCGGTCACGGGGCGTCAAACGAGACACGATTACGCTCGCCTCGGCGCTGGAGCAGGCGTCCGTAGCGTCCCCCGTACGGCTCTCGCAGTGGACGACGCACAGGAGTCACGCGCGCGCGAGGCTGCGCTCTCGTTTCGCCTTGCCCGAGCGG
>JBJMKX010000161.1:0-14766 GCA_045805605.1 Solirubrobacteraceae bacterium | reverse complement strand
GGGGTGTTCGACCTTCCTTTCAATTATTCGGAGGAAGGTCGAACACCCCGTGACCGGGCGCTGGCCGAGGTGGCCGGGAGGCAATACGGGATCGCCACCACCACCCAGCTTCGGAGCCTCGGGTTCACGTGGAGGGACATCGCCTACCGGGTCCGCCAGGGCCGCCTTCACCCGATCCACCGCGGCGTCTACGCGGTCGGGCACCGCCATTTGCCGGACGACGCCCGCTTCGTCGCCGCCGTTCTGGCGGTTGGTCCCGGCGCGACGCTGAGTCATGCTTCGACGGCGGCGCTGTGGGGCATTCGGCCGCGAGGGCGGGGAAGCATCGACGTCACGGTCGCGCGGCGAGTGAAGCCAAGGCGAGGCATCCGGATCCACGCTGTACGAGCGCTGGCGCCCAGCGACGTCACTCGCCACAAGGGCATCCCGGTCACGACCCCGGCCCGCACGCTCCTCGACCTCGCCGATGTGCTTCCGCGCCGCGCGCTCGCGCGGGCGGTGCACGAGGCCGAGGTCCAGCGACTGGTCACGCACGAGGCGTTGCGGCTTCAGGCGGAGCAGACGCGAGGCCGCCGCGCCGCCACCCTCCTCGCCACCGCGTTGGCCGATGGGCCCGCGCCGACTCGAAGCGAGCTCGAGGACCGCGCGCTGGCGCTGTTCAGAGAACAGGGCCTCCCGAAGCCGCAGATCAACGTCCACGTCGCCGGCATCGAGATCGACTTCCTCTTCTCCTTCGCCCGCCTGATCGTCGAAGTCGATGGCGCTCGCTACCACGACACCCCGTTCGCCCGCCGCAACGACGCCTACAAGCAGGCGCGGCTCGAGGCCGCCGGGTATCGGGTCATCCGCCTGACCTGGGATCAGGTCACCAGGCGGCCGGCGCAAACGGCCGCCCGGATCAACCGGGCCCTCGCTACCTCGCCGTCCGTGCGCTGAGCTGCACGTGCGAGAGACATCCCGCCCACCCCCGCGTCCACGCGCCACTCGCCCAGGTGGCGCCCGCAGGGCCTCCGCGTTGTGGCGCTCGAGCCGCACGCGTGCCCACCGGCTCAGGCCCGGGAACCGATGGCCGCGCGAGGCCAACGCAGGTCGCGAGGGACCTCATCCTCCTCCTCGAGGTCCGCCGCCTTGGGCAACCGCGAATCGGTCGTCCGCACGCGCACGCCGTGCCCGGCTTCGCGCAGGGCTGTAGCGCGCCTTGCCAGACCAGCTCGTAGCCGCCACTGGTGTGGCGGATACATGTTGCCCACGCACAGGACGCGCACGCGCCGGAGCGTACGGTCAGAGCGGTCGAGCCGGGCGACCCCGCAGGGGGCCATCCGGGCGAGCGGCATCGTATGCTCCGCCGGCATGAGCGCCCCGCCCCCCGGCATCTTCAAGGCCTACGACATCCGCGGCACCTATCCGGACGAGGTCGACCGGGAGACCGCCCATCAGATCGGCCGCGCCTTCGTGCGCGTGCTCGCAAACCTCGCCGGAAAGCGCGCGTCCGAGCTGCGGATCGGCCTCGGGCGCGACATGCGCGACCAGGCCCCCGAGATGGCCGGCGGCTACCGCGGCGGCATGATGGCTGAAGGAGCGACGGTGGTCGACGCCGGCATGGTCGGGACCGAGATGCTCTACTGGCTCGTCGGCGACCGCGGCCTGGACGGGGGCGCCATGTGCACCGCGTCGCACAACCCGCGCGCCTATACCGGCGTGAAGCTGGTCAAGGACGGCGCGATCGCGCTGTCCGGCGACGAGGGCATCCAGGACGTCCGGCGCCTGATCGAGAACGGCATGGGGGAGGCGCCCGGCGGCGGGACGGTCGAGGATGTCGACATCTACGAGGAGTTCCAGGCCGCCGCGATCAAGCTCATCGACGAGGACGCCATGCAGCCGCGCCGCGTCCTCGCCGACGCGGCGCACGGCATGGCGGCGCCGATGGTCGGCCCGCTGCTCGACCAGCTCGACCTCGACCTGGTGACGAGCAACTGGGTCGCCGACGGCAAGTTCGCCGACCGCGGCCCCAACCCGCTGCTGGAGGAGAACCGCCGCGAGATCATCGAGAAGGCCAAGGCCGACGGCGTCGAGCTGACCATCGCCTGGGACGGCGACGCCGACCGCTGCTTCTTCATCGACGAGCACGCGCGCTTCGTGGACGGCGACTTCCTCACCGCCCTGCTCGCCGACTCGATCCTGCGCAAGCAGCCGGGCGCGACGATCCTCTACGACGTGCGCGCCTCCCGCGCCGTGAAGGACGTCGTCGAGGCGGCCGGCGGGACCGCTCTGGTGAACCGCGTCGGCCACGCGTTCTTCAAGACCCGCATGCGCGATACCGGCGCCGCCTTCGGCGGCGAGGTCTCCGGCCACTACTACTTCCGCGAGTTCTACAACGCGGACTCCGGCACGCTGCCCGCGCTGCTCGTCCTCGAGCTGCTCTCGGTCGAGGGCAAGACCATGGGCGAGCTGCTCAAGCCGTACCACGAGAAGTACTTCATCTCGGGCGAGATCAACACCGAGGTCGAAGACCAGGACGGCAAGATGCGCGAGATCGCCGAGCACTACTCCGACGCCGAGCAGAGCGACCTTGACGGGATCTCGATCGACTACGACGACTGGCACTTCAACGTGCGCCCGTCCAACACCGAGCCGCTGCTGCGCCTGAACCTCGAGTCGGTGGTCTCCCAAGAGCACATGGAGCGCAAGCGCGACGAGGTGCTCGCCCTGATCCGCTCGTGATCCATTGCCTCCCGATCCCCACCCCCTTCATGGTGGGGCGGGTCAACGTCTACCTGATCGAGGACGAGCCGCTGACGCTGGTCGACACCGGCCCGAACTCGGGCAAGGCGCTCGACGAGCTCGAGACGGCCCTGGCGGGCCACGGGCGCCGGGTCGAGGACCTCGAGCTCATCGTCATCACCCACCAGCACATGGACCACGAGGGCCTGGCGCAGATCCTCGCCCGCCGGTCGGGAGCGCAGGTCGCGGCGCTGGACCGGCTGGCGCCGCTGCTCGAGCGCTTCGGCGACGTCAACGAGGCCGACGACGCCTTCGCCGAGGCGACCATGCTCCGCCACGGCCTCTCGCCGGACATTGCGGTGGCGCTGCGCAGCGTCTCGCGGGCGTTCCGCGCCTGGGGGTCGAGCGTGCAGGTCACCCGCACGCTGCACGACGGCGGAAAGCTCGAGCTGCGCGACCGCACGCTGCAGGTCTTCCACCGCCCTGGGCATTCCCCCACCGACACCATCTTCTGGGACGACGCGCGCGGCGAGCTGATCGCCGCCGACCACCTGATCAAGCACATCTCGTCAAACCCGCTCCTCAGCCGCCCGCTCGACGGGCGCGAGGAGCGCCCGCAGGCGCTCGTCAACTACCTCGACTCCCTGCGGCAGACACGCGAGCTGCCGGCGCGAATCGTCTACTCGGGGCACGGGGAGCCGATCGACGACCATGTGGCGCTGATCGATGAGCGCTTCCGTCTGCACGAGCGGCGCGCCCAGAAGATCCTCGGCCTCATCGCCGAACAGCCCCGCACGGCGCACGACATCGCCCAAGCCCTATGGGGCAACGTCGCCGTCACCCAGGCCTACCTCACGCTGTCGGAGGTGCTCGGCCACGTCGACCTCCTGCTCAACGCCCAGCAGGCGCGCGAGGTCGACCGCGATGGCGTGTCGGTGTTCGAAGTGGCGTGAGCTCCGGCCTTCACTGGTACCACACGCTCGAGCTTCCGGACGGCGAGCTCACGCCGGGGTGGTTCGACCCCCGGCCGTCGTCAACCGCGTTACCTGGCCCCGCCCGTCGCTGCACGGGCTGCGCTGCCTGGACGTTGGCTAGGCACGAAGGGCGTCGATCAGCCAGGTCGGCTCGGTGCCGTCGTCGCGGGGCGGCGCGGGCCGGCCGTAGTCGCGCAGCTTGTCGCGGGCGTCGATTGCGGTCGCGCTCCAGCCGTAGCCCTCAAGCCACGGTTCCGGCGCGGCGGGCAGGGCGGAGATCCACATGGCCGAGACCTCGTTGCCGACGGTGGAGCGCCAGGCATCGCAGGAGCGGGCACTCGAGGCGGTGATGGCCATGCGGCTGCCGAGGCCCGACAGGGAGGCGACGTCGCGCATGAGGCGGTCGACGCTGTCCTCGTCGAGGTAGACCAGCAGGCCCTCGATCACCCAGGCCACCGGCGCGCCGGGGTCGAAGCCGGCCGCCCGCAGCGCCGCTGGCCAGTCGTCGCGGAGGTCGACGGCCACCGCGATGCGCGCGCAGCGCGGGGTCGCGCCCTGCTCGTCGAGCACGCGCTGCTTGAAGGAGAGCATTTCCGGCGTGTCGACCTCGAACAGGCGCACGCCGGCCGGCCAGCGGAGGCGGAACGCCCGCGCGTCGAGGCCAGCGCCCAGGACGACGACCTGGCGGATCGCGCCAGTCAGGCCTGCCGGCCCCCCTGGCTCGCGTTCGGCTGACCGGGGCGGGCTCTCGCCGGGACCGGTCGCGTCGAGCAGGAGGTCGTCGAGGAAGCGGGTGCGCGCACTGACCCAGGCGGCCATGGCGCCGAGGCGGCCCCGACGGTCGGCCGGGGTCGCGTCCGTGTCGGGCGGACGCCAGCCGGCGGCGGCCACGAACGGCCCCGCGAGCGGGTCCTCGAACAGGCGGTCGGGCCGCGCGCTCTCGGCCATGCGCATGACCGCGACGCTCAGGGCGGTGGTGCCGACTCCGGTGGGCGCGTCGTCCGCCATCGCGCCTCCTATCTTGGCGGGGATGTCACTGGTGGAGGTCCAAGGCCTGCGCAAGCGCTACAAGCCCGATGCGCCCGAGGCGGTCGCGGGGATCGACTTCGGCGTGAACGAGGGCGAGATCTTCGGGCTGCTGGGGCCCAACGGCGCCGGCAAGACGACGACGATCGGAGCGATCACGACGCGCGTGCGGCCTACCGACGGCCGGGTCATGGTCGACGGCGTCGACGTTCTCGCCGACCCGGTGGCGGTCAAGCGGCGGATCGCGGTCGTGCCGCAGATGAGCAACCTCGACCGGGCGCTCACCGCGCTCGAGAACCTGACCTTCCACGCGGCCTACTTCGGTGCGCCGCGGGCCGAGCGCCGCCAGCGCGCGCTCGAGCTGCTGCACCGCTTCGGCCTGGGCGGGCGCGAGAACGACGCCGTCAACGACTACTCGGGCGGCATGGCACAGCGCTTGATGATCGCCCGCGCGCTCATGCACGAGCCACGGCTACTCGTGCTCGACGAGCCGACCACCGGCCTCGATCCCCAGTCGCGGCTGTTCCTGTGGGAGACGATGCTCAACCTGCGCGAGCGCGGGACCACGCTCATGCTCACCACCCATGACATGGCCGAGGCCGACCGGCTCTGTGACCGCATCGCGATCATCGATCACGGCCGGATAATCGCCCTCGACTCGCCGCGCGGGCTGCGGCGCCTGCTCCCGGCCGAGGCGGGGATGGAGCTCCTGCTCGAGTCGGCGAGCGACCCGGCGCCCGACTTCGTCGGCGTCGGCGGCGTGGCGCGGGTCGACACGGCCGAAGCGGGCGACGGCCGCTGGCGCGTGCGCCTGTACGGGGACGGCGACGGGCTGGCCGGCGAGGCGCTCGCCGCCAGCCGCCGCAACGGCGCGGCGCTGGTCGAGCTGCGGCGCATCGAGGGCTCGCTCGAGGATGTGTTCGTCCACCTGACCGGGAGGGACATGCGATGAGCCAGAGCCGGGCCTTCCTCGCCCTCTGCGAGCGCGACCTGTGGGTGACCGTCCGGCACGAGCCGGTGTCCTTCCTGTCCCAGGCGCTGCTGCAGCCGATCTTCTTCCTGTTCGTGTTCGGCCGCGTGCTGCCCGAGATCGGCGCGGCGGGGCCGCAGTACGGCACGACCCTGCTGCCGGGCATCATGGCGCTGACCCTGGTGCTCACGGCGCTGCAGAACACCGCCTTGCCGCTGGTGATCGAGTTCAGCTTCACGAAGGAGATCGAGGATCGCCTGCTCGCCCCGCTCCCCACCGCCTGGGTGGGAGCGCAGAAAATGGTGATCGCGGCGCTGCGCGGCATCGTCGCCGCCGTGCTGATCCTCCCGCTCGGCGAGCTGATCCTGCCGGGCGGGGTGGACCTCGACCACGCGAGCTGGCTCGGGCTGATCGGGATCTGGCTGGCGGGCTCGATCGCCGGCGCCGCGATGGGCCTGCTGCTGGGAACGGCGGTGCCGCCCAACCGCATCAGCGTGGCGTTCGCGATCGTGTTGACCCCGCTGATCTTCACCGGCGCGACGTTCTATCCCTGGGAGTCGCTGGACAGCCTGCGCTGGTTTCAGGTCGTCACGCTGTTCAACCCGCTGACCTACGTCTCGGAGGGCTCGCGGGCGGCGCTGACCACCCTCCCCCACCTGGGCAGCGGCTGGATCGCGCTCGGGCTGGCCGTGTCGCTGCTCGTGTTCGGCGGGTTGGGCCTGCTCGGGTTCGTGCGCAGGGCGGTCGACTGATGGCGACGAAGAAGCCGCGCCGCGTCACCCGCCGCAGGCTGCAGTACGCGCATGCGGTCGAGAACTACCTGACCGCGGGCGGGCCCCCGCGCTGGATGGAGCGGGTATCCGAGATCGACCGCGGCATCGCCCGCGAGAAGCGGCGCCTGGCCGAGGAGTACGAAGCGATGCGCGCGTGGGCGGGCGCGGAGTTCGCGGTCCGCTGGCGCGCCTTCGCCGAGCGTCAGCGCTTCGACGACCTCAACGACCTCATCGACCTCCACAACGAGTGGTATCCGGTCGAGCGCAACCTGCCGATGGACATTCGCACGCGCGACTACGTGCTCATCCACGGCCGCTCGTACCGCCGGCCGCGCCTGGACACGGCGTGGGTGCTCGAGCAGTTCCCGGCTGGTTGAACGGCGAAGGGCCCGGCCGCCTTGCGGCGACCGGGCCCCTTTCCGCCACCCGTCCTAGCGGAGGACGCTGATCCGCTGGCTGTCGATGCTGCGGTTGCCGGACTGGTCGGTGGCGACGACCCGCAGCTTCAGGGTCGCGTGCCTCGGGAGCCGACGCAGCGCGCGCCTGCTCGGCTTGAGCCTGACCGACCGCGTTCCGGCGCCGAGCCCGAGCGACTTGTGGGCCAGCACGCGGCTGCCGCGCCGCAGATCGAACACGAGCGAGCAGGGTTCATCGCAGGTCGCCTTGGCCTTGATGCCCTTCCGCAGGGCGGCCAGCCGGAGCGTCTTGCGCACCGCCGCCTTCAGCGAAGGAGCGACCGTGTCCAGCGTGGCGACCGGAGCCGCCACCTGCGCCGGCGCAGGCGTCACGGCGGGCTGGCCGCCGCCCTGAGCTGCCGGCGCCTTGATCTCCTGCGGCTCCCCGTAGAGGAAGTCGTCCATGACGACGACGTCGGCCTGGGCGCCGCCGTCGTTGGGGCCGGGCGCCGTGTTGCCGGTGCGGATGCGCACCCGCGAGACCCGGGTACCCGCCGGATACGACGCGCCGAGGAACGACAGCCCGGCGTCCGCAGGCGGCGCGGCCAGGGTGTCGAGCGCGTTGTTGCTCTCGTCGTAGTACGTGATCGTCGTGGTGTCAGCGGCATCGACGTCGGCGAACACCGCGCCGAAGCCCGTGATCGACGCCGGCGTCGTGGTGCCGGGCACGAAGAACTTAACGTCGGTGACGTTCGAGCCGATCGGCGTGAACAGCTTCTGGGGCGAGAACGCCTTGAACAGCGTCTCGTAGGTGGCGTTGAGGTTGCCGAACCGCTGGGGCGCCGCATTGCTCGACACCTGCACGCCCGACCCGGGCGTCTCGAACACCGCGCCACGCGGCGAGTTGGTGTTGAAGAACGCCGGGTTGAGGTTGTTCGGCGAGGACTGCGCCTCGGGGACGCCGTCCCAGTTGATCTCGCGGCGCACGCCGTCGAAGGACCCGTTCGGGCCCGCCGTCGTGCCGCCACCGAGGTCGGTGCGGTATGCGTCGCGGGCCGGAGTGATGGCGGCGGCGTCGGCTCCGGCGCCCGTGCGAACGGTCGGAGCGGCGCTCGCCGCGGCGGGAATTGCGGACAACGCCACCGCGACGGTGGCAAGTCCGATGAGGGGACGTCTCATGCTCTGCGACCTCCATGGTCGTTTGATGGACTGCCCCTAGAGACACCGGCCGGCTCGGGTCCTTCCCGCGCCTTTGATCTCGTCGGTAAAGCTCCGGGTGGCCGGCGCGTTGCTGCGCTTGACCAGATGGCTGGTGTCGCCGAAGCGGACGTCGGACGCCTCGGGCCAAGGCCCCCACGCGACGGCGGCTCGCCCTCATACGATGTTGCCGTGTCCTCCCCGGTCCTCGAGTCCGACGGTCAGGCCGGCGTGCGCACTCCGCCGGCCTGTGCGTGGTGCCGGGGGCCGCTGGACGAAGCCACGCCGCTGCCTGGCCGGCTGCGCTGTCCGCGCTGCGGCGCCGACACCACCGACCCGTGGCCGACCGACGCCGAGCTCGAGGCCGCCTACGGCAACTGGTACCGGCCACCTACCGGCCGCTTCGCCGGCCCGGGCGAGGCCGTCCTGCGGCGCCTCCGGGGGCGCCTCGCGCACCGGCTGAATCGGATCGCGCCGCCGGGGCGGGTCGTCGACGTCGGCGCGGGCGACGGCGTCCTCGTCGATTCGCTGCGCGCGCTCGGGCGCCGCGCGATCGGCCTCGAGCGCGTGCCCACCCGGAACGACCTGCACGCCAACGAGCTCACCGATTTGGACGGCCCGTTCGCCGCCATCGTCTTCTGGCACTCGCTCGAGCACTTGCGCGCCCCCGGCGAGGCCCTGCGCCACGCCGCCGAGCGCCTTCAGCCAGGCGGCGTCCTCGTCCTCTCGCTTCCCAACCGCGACTCGTGGCAGGCGCAGGTCTTCGGCGACCACTGGTTCGCGCTCGACCTGCCGCGCCACCTCGTGCACGTGCCGGCGCCCGCCGTCACGCGTCGCCTGTCCGAGGTGGGACTGCGCGTCGAGCGAACCTCCCACGCGCTCGGCGGCCAGATCGTGTTCGGGTGGCTGCACGGGCTGACGGGCGCGCTGCCGGGCCATCCCAACCTCTACGCCGCGATCCGCCGGCCGGAGGCGCGCGACCGCCGCCTCTCTCCCGCCGGTCGCGCCGCCACGCTCGCCGCCGCGACCGCGCTCCTGCCGGTCGCCGCAACCGCCGCGGGAGCGGAAGTGGCGGCCCACCGCGCCGGCACGTTGTACGTGGAGGCCCGCCGGTGACGGGCCGATCGCCGGCTCAGCGGCGTCGCCAGGCGGGCGATCACGCAGGGCGGGGCGCGCGTCGATGAGCACCGCCGCGACCGCTGCTGCCGATCCCGCCCGGACGGACCTCCCGCCGGGCAAGATCGTCGTCGTCATGCCCGCCCGCAACGCGGGCAAGACCCTCGAACAGACCTACGACGCGATTCCCGACGGATGGGTCGACGACATCATCCTCGTGGACGACAAGTCGACCGACAACACCGTCGACGTCGCCCGCACCCTTCCGCTCCAGGTCATCTGGCACCCGCACAACGTCGGCTACGGCGGCAACCAGAAGACGTGCTACCTGTGGGCGCTCCAGCACGACGCCGACGTCGTGGTGATGCTCCACCCCGACGGCCAGTACGAGCCGACGCTGATCCCCAGGCTCGTCGCCCCGATCCTCCGCGGCGAGGCCGACCTCGTCCTCGGCTCGCGGCTGGCCGACGGCGTTGGGGCGGCGCTGCGCGGCAAGATGCCGATCTGGAAGCTGGTGGCCAACCGCTTCCTGACCGCCGTCGAGAACGCGATCCTCGGCACCTCGCTCACGGAGATGCACAGCGGCTACCGCGCTTACTCACGCGAGCTGCTCATCAATGTGCCGTTTCTGCGCAACGCGCTCGACTTCTCGTTCGACTCCGAGATGCTCATGCAGGCGTCGCACATGGGCTATCGACTCGCGGAGGTGCCGACACGAACGATCTACTTCGACGACGCATCATCGGTGGGGCTCAAGCCCTCGGTGATCTACGGGCTCAAGACCTTGGGGGCGGGCGCGCGGCTGATCCTGCACCGCGCCGGGATCTGGCGCTCGCGCAAGTTCGAGCCTTGACGTCGCGCGGCCCACAGCACCGGCGCACGCCGGTGCGTGGGCGGGGGGAGCGGGTCACCACCCCCGACGGCGGCTTCAACCCGACCTACCAGCGCCACGTTGCCGCCTACGCCCGCTGCGCCGACCTCCTGCCGCCGGACGGGCTGGTGCTCGACGTCGGGGCCGGCACCGGCCACTCGGCGGAACTGCTCGCGCCGCGCGAGTCGGTCGCGGTCGATGTCGATGCCGGCGCGCTTCGCGGCCAGAACCGGGCCACCGTCGTGGCCGACATGCGCGCCCTGCCGTTCCCGGATGCGCACTTCCCCTCGGCGATCGCGGTGCAGTCAATCGAGCACGTTCCCGACCCCGAGCGGGCGGTCGCCGAGATCGCGCGTGTGCTGAAGCGCGGCGGTGTGGCCGTGATCGTCACCCCCAACCGCCTGACCTTCGCCCGCCCCGACGAGATCATCGATCCCTACCACCACGTCGAGCTGGACGCGGATCAACTCCGTGCGCTGTGCGAGCCGCATTTCGCGGAGGTCGAGCTGCGCGGCCTCTTTGGGTCCGACCGCTACCGCGCCCTGGTCGCGGACGAGCACCGCCGACTCGACGCCCTTCTGCGCCGCGATCCGCTCCGGCTGCGCCGCTTCGTGCCCCGCCGCGTGCGCCAGCGCCTCTACGACCTCCTGCTCGCCCGCGCGCGCCGCGACCCCGATCCGCGCTCCGGCGCGATCACGCCCGACGACTTCACGCTCGGGGACGCGCCCCTCGACGAGTGCCTGGACCTCGTGGCCGTTTGCCGGGTCTAGCCGGCGCGGCGTGCCGCCAGCCGCTCCTCGAGCCGACGGCGGACCTGGGGCCAGTCGTCGGCGATCACGCTGTAGTAGGCGGAGTCGCGCAGGCCCGTCGGCACGACCATGTGGCGGCGGAAGATTCCCTCGAACTGGGCGGGCAGGGCGGCGAGCGCCGCCCGCGAGCGCTCGTTGCGGGCGTCGGTCTTGAACTCCACGCGGATGCAGTGCAGGCGGTCGAAGGCATGCTCGAGCATCAGCAGCTTGCACTCGACGTTCGCTCCTGTCGACCAGTAGGCGGGGTCGAGCCAGGTCCAGCCGATCTCGAGCCCGCGGTGCTCGGGCCGCAGCGCGAGGTACCGCGTGCTGCCGATCGCTCGCCCAGTCGCGCGGTCGAGCGTGGCGAACGGGCCCTCCTCGCCGGCGTCGCGCTGGGCGACCGCCTCGGCGATGAGCGCGTCGAGCTCCGGCCGCGTGGGTCGCGGAAGCGGCAGCCACTGCCAGATCGTCTCGTCGCGCGACGCCTCGAACAGGTCAGCGGCGTGGTGCGCCTCGAGCGGCTCGAGGACCACGAGCTCGCCCTCCATGCGCGGCGTGAGCCCGTCCCACACTAGGCCCCCTCGATCTCGCTGAGATGCTCGACGTTGGCGACGTCGTCGGCGTCGTCGCTCGGCCCGCTCGCGAACCAGGCGTCGAGGATCTCGGCGAGCTCGGCCTCCGAGGTCGACCGGAGCGACAGGGCAAGCGCGTTGGCGTCGTTCCACTTGCGCGCGCCGTCGGCGGTCGCCGCATCGAGGCACAGCGCCGCGCGCACCCCGGGCACCTTGTTGGCGGCGATCGAGGCGCCGGTCCCCGTCCAGCAGCACACGACGGCCTGGTCGGCGCGGCCGTCGGCGACATCGCGGGCGGCGGCCTCGCTCGCCCAGGCCCAGTCATCGCGCTCGGCCTCGCTCAGCGCGCCGTGGGCGCGCACGTCGTGGCCGCGGCGGCGCAGCTCCTCCACCACCGCCTCCGCGACGCCCACGCGCTCGTCCGCCGCAACCGAGATGCGCATGGCGGCCAGTATGACCGGCACCATCCGTCGCGACCATGAGCGCCACCGCGTCCCCTGCAGCGCCGACCGGGGAACTGCGCGGCCTTGCGGCGCGCGGCACGATGGCGGCGGGGGGCTCGGGCAAGGTCATGCGTCATCGCCTGGCCGAGTTCCTGGACTGAACGCGATCGGCGATATAACCGTCGCCATGGTCGACCCCGACGCCCTCGAGCGTGAGACCCAACGGGTCGGTCGCGAACTGCACCGCGCGTTCCCGACCGCCGCTCGGCATCCGCTCAAGGCACTCGACGGCAAGGCCATGGATTACGCCGCCCAGGATCAGGCCCTGCGCGCCGCGCTGTTCCGCTTCGTCGACGTCGTGCCGGCGTGCCGGTCGCTCGACGATCTCGCCCGCCACCTGACCGGCTTCCTGGGCGAGGTCGACGACCGCCCGCCGTCGCTTGACGCCGCGATGCGCTTCGCCCACACCAAGGCCGGCCGGGCCGCGCTCGGCGCCGCCGCGGCGGCGGGCGTCAAGCACATGGCCCACCGTTTCATCATCGCCGAGGACCACCATGAGGTCATCGGCGACCTGAAGGCCCTGTGGCGCCACGGCGTCGCCACCTCGCTCGACCTCCTTGGCGAGGCGACGGTGACGGCCAAGGAGGCCGACGCCTATGCGGCCCGCGCGGCCGACGCCCTGCAAACCATCGCCGCCGCCGCCCGCGACTGGCCTGAGCGCCCGCGGCTCGAGCGCGACTTCGCCGGGCCGATCGCGCGCGCCAACCTGTCGGTCAAGGTGTCGGGCCTGACGCCGCTGCTGCGCCCCGACGCCCCCGAGCGCGGCAAGCGCGACGCCGCCGTGCGCACGCGCGGGCTGCTGGCCAAGGCGCGCGATGCGGGCGCGCACCTGCACATCGACATGGAGTCGGTCGACTCGCTGGACGCGGTGCTCGGCGTCGTGCTCGAGCTGCTCGCCGAGCCCGATGTCGCCGACGGCCCGTCGGCCGGCCTGGTCCTGCAGGCCTACCTGCGGGAGTCGCCCGAGCGCCTGCGCGACGTGCTCGAGTGGGCAAAAGCCACGCCCCGCGCCCAGCCGCTGACCATCCGCCTGGTCAAGGGGGCCTACTGGGACCACGAGGTCGTCGAGGCCCGCCAGCACGGGTGGGGCGTCCCGGTCTTCGAGGACAAGTCCGACTCGGACCGCAACTTCGAGGCGCTGACCCGCGCCCTCATCGACGCCAAGCCGCTCGTCCGCACCGCCGTCGCGTCGCACAACCTGCGCTCGGTCTCGCACGCCATCGCCTATAACCGGCTGAGCGGCGGCGACGACGGCGACATCGAGCTCCAGATCTTGCGCGGGCTCGGCGACGACCTGCAGGATGCGCTCGCCAGCCGGGGCTTCCGCGTCCGCGCCTACTGCCCGGTCGGCGACCTCGTCGCCGGCATGGCCTACCTCGTCCGGCGCCTGCTCGAGAACACCGCCAACGACTCGTTCCTCTCCGACCTGCAGCGGGGGACGCCGATCGAGGCGCTGCTGGCGGCGCCGTGAGGCCGTTCACCAACGAACCCACGCTCGAGCTGCGCCGAGCCGCCGCTCGGGCGACGCTCGTCGAGGGCATGGAGTGGCTCGATCGCCGGCTGCCGATCGCGGTCCCGGTCTGGATCGGCGACGAGCGTGGGGCGGCGGAAGGCCTCGACTCGACCGATCCGGCCGAGCCGGAACGGGTGGTTGCGACGGCCGGTCCTGCGAGCAGGGCGGACGTCGATCGCGCTGTGGAGGTCGCGAGCCGGAGCGCGTGGAGCCACACGAGCGCCACCGAGCGCGCCGAGGTCCTGACGCGCGCCGCCGCCTGGCTGCGCGAGCGGCGTGCAAAGGTCGCCGCCCTGGCCGTGCGCGAGTGCGCCAAGCCGTGGGGAGAGGCCGACGCCGACGTCTGCGAGGCGATCGACTTCCTCGAGTTCTATGCGCGCGAGGCGGTCGAGCTCGAGCGCGGACCCGAGCTCCTGCAGGCGCCGGGCGAGCGCAACGCCATGGCGTGGCGCCCGCGCGGGGTGACGGCGGTCATCTCCCCGTGGAACTTCCCCGTGGCCATCGCCTGCGGCATGACGGCGGCGGCGCTGGCCACCGGCAACCCGGCCATCCTCAAGCCGGCCGAGCAGTCGCCCGGCTGCGCCTTCGTGCTCGTCGAGGGCTTGCGCGAGGCCGGCGTGCCGCCCGACGCCCTGGCCCTGCTCCCAGGCGAGGGCGACACCGGCGCCGCACTCGTCGAGCATCCCGGCGTGCACACGATCGCGTTCACCGGCAGCGCCGCCGTCGGCCTCGAGATCCTGCGCAAGGCGGCCGACGTGCCCGACGGCCAGCGCCACCTCAAGCGTGTCGTCGCCGAGATGGGCGGCAAGAACTGCGTGATCGTCGACTCCGACGCCGACCTGGATGACGTCGTCCCGAACCTGATCAAGTCCGCGTTCGTCTACGCAGGCCAGAAGTGCTCGGCCGCCGCGCGTGTGCTGGCGCACGACGCCATCGCCGACAACCTGACCGAGCGCCTCGGCGGCGCGGTCGAAGTGCTGCAGGTGGGCCAGGCCGACACATTCGGCACCGAGGTGCCGCCCGTCATCGACGACGAGGCGCAGGAGCGCGTGCACAAGTACGCCGGCATCGCCGCCTCCGACGGCCGCATCGCCGCGCAGCGCACCGACATCCCGAGCGACGGCTTCTTCTGCCCGCCCACGCTCGCGACCGACCTGCCGTCGGATTCGGCGGTCCTGCGCGACGAGATCTTCGGCCCGGTGCTGACCGTCGAGCGCTTCAAGTCGATCGACGCCGCCTGCGACGCCGTCGAGTCCTCGCCGTTCGCGCTGACCGGCGGCCTGTTCAGCCGCAGCCCGGCGACGATCGATCACGTGGTCGGGCGCTCACCGGTCGGCAACCTCT
>JBJMKX010000160.1:0-6791 GCA_045805605.1 Solirubrobacteraceae bacterium | reverse complement strand
GTCACGATCGTGATGGACAACTTCGTGGACCTCCTGCTCGCGCCCGCCGAGGACATTCGCAGGTACGCGCCGTACGACCTCGGCGACCGTCGGCAGCTGGTCGCCGAGCACGGGTTCTCGGCGCTGATCACCGTCGAGCGCGAAGGTCAACGGAGCACCGCGCTGTATGACGCCGGGCTCACGCCCGACGGGTTGGCCCGCAACCTCGACGTGCTCGAGGTCCGCGTGCGAGATCTCCGTGCGATTGTGATCTCCCATGGCCACGCCGATCACCACGGCGGCCTCGAGGGTCTCTTCGCACGCTATGGGCGCTGGCGGCTCCCGCTGGTCATCCATCCCGAAGCCTGGCGTGAGCGCAAGATCGTCCTGCCGACCGGGGCCGAGGTCTGCTTGCCGCCGCCAAGCCGCGCGGACCTCGAGGCGGAGGGGTTAGAACTGGTGGAAGAACGGCGTCAGACGCTGCTTGTCGACGACACCGTGCTCGTGTCCGGCCAGGTCGAACGAGTGACCGGGTTCGAGCGAGGTAACCCCATCCATTTCGCCCGGGTTGAGGACCGCTGGGAGCCTGACCCGATGATCGTTGACGACCAGAACGTGATCGTAAACGTCAAGGAGCGTGGCCTCGTGATCGTGTCCGGCTGCTCCCATGCGGGCGCCGTAAACGTGATGCGAAACGCCCAACGGCTCACCGGCGAACGGCGGATCGCGGGGTTCATCGGCGGCTGCCACCTGACCGGCGGGGTCTTCGAGCCGATCATCCAGCCCACAGTCGAGGCCTTCGCTCTCGCAGACCTCGACCGCGTCGTCCCCGCTCACTGCTCAGGCTGGAAGGCCGTCCACCTCCTCGCGCAGACAATGCCCGCCGCTTTCGTCCAGTCGTCCGTGGGCACAACCGTCAGCTTCTGACAAATCGGGTGGCGACCGTCGCTCGCGACGACGGATGAGAACCACGCGGCTCGGTTTGACCGACGGTGGCCAGCAGACGCGCGCAGCGGACGAGCTTCACGTGTGTCCTGGGGCCTTTCGCTTCTCGCCCAGCGGTTCGGGCGGCTCAGCCGCCTCCCATCGGCATCGTCATGACCACCCGCTCGGCATCGACGGGCAGGCTGCGCAGGGGCCCGCTGGAGTGCACGCCGTCGTCCTCTACGACCGCCACATAGCCGCCTTCGACCTCACGGCGAAAGATCTTCTCCGCCGCCTCCACCGTTGCCGGGTCAGACGGCGACCACTCGATCAGCGTTACGTAGCCGTCAAGCACTCGGCGGACGATCTTGCCCATGATGGACGCTCCATCTACGAAAGGACCGGCTTGGCTGCCATTGTCCTACCGCGACGGGCCGATGGCGAACCACGTTTGGACGAGACTGAGCGTTGCGGTCGCCGCCGCGCGCTGGACGGGCGTGTCTGGCGAGTGTCGCCCGTACGCAAGCGAGTACGCGAGCCGCGCGCGGCACTCGTGCTGCGAGGCGGAGCACAAGCCGCGGCGTCCTCCGCCGTCCTATCGGGGCAGGCGCGGGGCAATGATGCGGTAGGCCTTCAGGCCGAGCCCCAGCCGCTCGCGGTCCTCGGACCGCACCGGGTCCAGGCCGGTCAGCTCGCACACGCGGTCCAGGCGATAGGCGACGGTGTGGCGGTGGGCGTAGATCGTCGCCGCCGTTGCGTTCATGTTGCAGTTGTTGTCGAGGTAGGCGTCCAGCGTCCCGATCAGGTCGGTCCCGTACTGATCGTCGTAGTGGACGATCGGCGCGACGGTGTCCTCGTAGAACGACCGCACCTCCTCGGGATGGGATGCGAGCACCCGGAACAGCAGCCGGTACGTGCCCGTGCCGATGTCCCCGATGATCTCACCGTCGGACTGCTCGAGCACGTCGACCACGAGCTCGGCCTCCTGCAGGCCACGCGGGAGATCGTCGACGTCGGAGTAGAAGCTCGAGAGCCCAACCGGTCCGTAGCGCTGCAGCCGCGCGGCCAGGCGGCGGGCAGCGTCCTGGGTCTCCTCCGGCGACCCCTCCTCCACCGCAGGGAGAAGGGCATACACGCGGCCGTCCATGTGCTGGGCCAGCGCGCCCCGGTACTCGCCGGTGATCAGCGCCACCACGTGGCGCGGCCGGTCGGTCGTGAGCTTCGCGCACAGCGCCACCACACCCGACGACAGGTCGCACCCGAGCCGGCCCGCCCGTCGCGCGATCTCGCGGGCGTCGAGCGACTCGGGTCGTGAGCGCAGCGCCTCGAGCAGCGACCCCCGCAGGTTCTGCTCGACCTCGTCGCGCGCCTCGGCGATCGCCACCTCGGTCAGGCACGCCACGGCCGCCAGGTGCAGGAACTCGGGCGCCGCCTCGTCGGCCGCGACGCCGAGCAGCACCACCGCCCCGATGACCTCTTCGCCCGAGGCGATCGGCACCTCGGCGGCGATGTCGTCGGGCACCCGGACCGGTCGCTCACGGGCCTTGTCGGCGACGTAGCGGCGCAGCTCCTCCACGCGCGTGGCCGGGACAAACGCCGCCACCGCCTCGTTCAGGCGGGGAACCACGATGGCCACCGGCCCGCGGGCCGCGGACGCAGTCAGCTCGGCCACGCGGCCGAGCCCCTCGCCGCCGAGGACGGCGTCCAGCATCTCCAGGTGGACCGACCGCAGGCGCTCGACGAGGGGGGCGGCGGAGCCCAACGGCCCCGCCGCCTTCTCCCCCGGTTCGGCCACCCTCAGGCCACGCTCGCCGCCGCGCCCGGATGAGCCTGCAGCGTATCCTCACCGGACTCTCCGGTGCGGATGCGGTAGGCCTCCTCGACCGGCATGACGAAGATCTTCCCGTCGCCGATCGAGCCCGAGCGGGCGTGCTTGAGAACCGTGTCGACGATGGTCTGGACGTCCTTGTCCGCTACCACGCACTCGATCTTGATCTTGGGCCGCAGGTAGTTCGTCACCTCCGCACCCCGGTACTTCTCGGTGATGCCCTTCTGCCGCCCGGACCCCTTGACCTCGGTGATCGAGAGGGAGGGGAACCCGAGGTCGAGCAGCTCGGTGCGGATCGGCTCGAACGCCTCGTGCCGGATGTATGCCACGACCATCTTCATGATGCGGGCACCTCCGTCGGCGTCGCCCCCACCGCAGCGGGTGAGGGAGCCGGCTGAGCCGCGGGCTTGTAGCCCACGAGCTCCGGCGCGGGGATGAACTGCTCCGGGTAGCCGTACATGCCGTGCTCGGTGATGTCGAGGCCGGCGTCCTCCTCGGCTTCGCTGACACGCAAGCCGTAGGTCTTCTTGATCAGCCAGAACACCGACAGCGACACGCTGAGGACGAACGTGAACACGATCGCCACGCCGATCGCCTGGGCGGCGAGCTGCGTCAGGTTGCCGGAGTAGAACAGGCCGCCCTGCGGGTCGCCGAAGCCGTTGTACTGGGCCAGCCGCGGCGCCGTGAACAGCCCGCACGCGAGCGTGCCCCAGATGCCGGCCAGGCCGTGCGCCGACAGCGCGCCGACCGGGTCGTCGATCCTCTTGTCGATCGCGTAGACGCCGAGCACCACGATCACGCCGGCGACGGCGCCGATGATCGGCGCGGCCCACAGCTCCACGTAGCCGGAGGGCGCCGTGATGGCGACGAGCGCGGCGATCGCGCCGTTGCCGGCCATGCCGATGTCGATGGCCTTGGTCTTCAGCCAGGCCGTCAGGACGGCGAACAGCACACCGGCCGCGGCGGCCATGTTCGTGATGATCAGGATCTCGGGGAACCGGCCGTCGAGCGCGTTGAGCGTCGAGCCCGGGTTGAACCCGAACCAGCCGAGCCAGAGGATCAGCACGCCGAGCCCGAACAACGGCATCGAGTGTCCGGGGATGGCCCGTGGCTTGCCGTCAGGTCCGTACTTGCCCTTGCGCGGGCCGAGCAGCAGCAGGGCCGCCAGGGCGCCGGTGGCTCCGATCAGGTGGACGGCGGTCGAGCCGGCGAAGTCCTGCATGCCGGCGATCGACGTGCCCAGCCAGTGACCCTCCTGCAGGAAGCCGCCGCCGAACACCGCGCCGGCGGCCATCGGGTAGATGAGCGCCGAGAAGACGCACGCGTAGATGATGTAGACGCCGAACTTGATGCGCTCGAGCGTCGTCCCCCACACGATCGCCAGCGACACGGCGCAGAAGACGAACTGGAAGAAGAACTTCGCCTCGATCGTCGCGTCGGACGTGCCCATCACCGGGAACGACTTGAGCGGGTCGCCGTAGTCACTCAGGAAGAAGCCCGTGTGCCCGAAGAAGCCCAGCCACTTGGGCCCGCTGAACGCGATCGCGAAGCCGACCGCCCACCACATGAGCGCGGCGATGGAGAAGTTCGTGAGGATCTTCGCCACCACGGTCCCCGCGTTCTTGCCGCGCGAGAACCCGATCTCGAGGAAGGCGAACCCCGCCTGCATGAACATGACGAGGCACCCCGCCACGATCACCCAGGTCGAGTTGATGCCGACGGAATCCTTCAGCTTGCCGTCGATCGCCGCCTTCAGGTCATTCGCATCCGCCAGCGACGTGGCCGGCAGAAGCAGCAAGAGCAGCAAGCCGATGCCCAGCGGCACCCACACCTTCTTGCGCATGCGTCCTCCTCGGTTGGATACGTGCCGCCAGTGTGGAAGAGGCCCCCGGGCATTCCATTGTCCGGGTGTCGAAAGATCCACCGGCCGCTTTCGCCCCGGTGTCGATGGTCGCCCTACGCGCGCGCGGCTAGTCTGCCGCCCTCCGGGTCAAAACACGGTCGCCGCGCCAGCCGCCTCCGGCGGGCGCCGGCTCGACCGCTCTAGAGAAAGGAGGTCGGCGCATGGCTTCGGACGCCTCCGAGGTCCTGAAGCGCGTAAAGGACGAGGACGTCGAGTTCGTCCGGTTCTGGTTCACCGACATCTTCGGCCAGCTCAAGTCGTTCGCGATCGGCAAGGACGAGCTGGAGCACGCGTTCGCCGACGGCATGGGCTTCGACGGGTCCTCGATCACGGGCTTCAACCGCATCGAGGAGTCCGACATGATCGCCATGCCCGACCCCGACACCTTCCGGATCCTCCCCTGGCGCGGCACCGAGTACCCGGTCGGCCGCGTCTTCTGCGACGTGCTCAAGCCCGGCGGCGAGTCCTACGAGGGCGACTCCCGCTACGTCATGCGCCGCGCCCTCGATCGTGCGAAGGAGATGGGCTTCGACCACTATTACCTCGGTCCGGAGCTCGAGTTCTTTCTCTTCCGAGACGACCAGGGGACCGAGGTCCTGGACAAGGGCGGGTACTTCGACCTGACGACCCTGGACGTCGCCTCCGACTTCCGCCGCGACGTGGTCTTCACCCTGCGCGACCTGGGCATCCCGGTGGAGTACACGCACCACGAGGTCGGCCCCTCGCAGCACGAGATCGACATGCGCTTCGCCGACGGCCTGACGATGGCCGACAACACCATGACCTACCGCATCGCGGTCAAGGAAGTGGCGATGGCTCACGGCTACTACGCGACCTTCATGCCCAAGCCGCTGTTCGGCGAGAACGGCTCGGGGATGCACACCCACCAGTCGCTCTTCCGCGGCGAAAGCAATGCGTTCTTCGACTCGGGCGACGAGTACTTCCTCTCGGCCGACGCCAAGGCGTTCATCGCCGGCCAGCTGCGCCACGCGCGCGAGCTGTCCGCCCTCTTCGCGCCGTCGGTCAACTCGTACAAGCGGCTCGTGCCCGGCTTCGAGGCCCCGGTGTACATCGCCTGGTCGCGCCGCAATCGCTCCGCGCTGGTGCGGGTGCCCGTCTACCACCCCGGCAAGGAGCGCGCGACGCGCGCCGAGCTGCGCTGTCCCGACCCGTCGTGCAACCCGTATCTGACGTTCGCGGCGCTGCTGCACGCGGGGCTCGAGGGGATCGAGAAGGGCTACGAGCTGCCGCCGCCAATCGAGCGCAACCTCTACGACCTCACCGAGGCCGAGCGTCAGGACATGGGCGTCGACCACCTGCCCGAGACGCTCGGCGAGGCGGTCGAGGAGATGGCCCGCTCCGAGGTCGTCCAGAAGGCGCTGGGCGACCACATCTTCTCTCGCTACGTCGAGCTCAAGCGCGAGGAGTGGCTCGACTACCGGGTGCAGGTCACCCCGTGGGAGCTGGAGCAGTATCTCGCCGTCACCTAGTCATCTGAACGGGAGCCCCTCATGTACAGAACACGAACGACCAACGTAAATGCCGCCCAGTGGAGCCCCAACGGTGGCGCCCTCGGCACGCTCGACCTCACCGAGCCCGCCAACCAGGTCTTCGGCGCCAACGTCTTCGGCACCGCCGCCCAGCGCGAGCGGCTGCCCAAGACGGTCTACAAGGCGCTGCAGGACACGCTCGAGGGCGGCTACGCGCTCGAGCCCACGCTGGCCGACGCGATCGCCACGGCGATGAAGGACTGGGCGCTCGAGAAGGGCGCCACGCACTTCACGCACTGGTTCCAGCCGCTCACCAACATGACGGCCGAGAAGCACGACTCGTTCTTCGCGCCCACCGGCGAGGGCACGGCGATCGCCAAGTTCTCCGGCAAGGAGCTCATCCAGGGCGAGCCCGACGCGTCGTCGTTCCCGACCGGCGGCATCCGCGCGACGTTCGAGGCCCGCGGCTACACCGCGTGGGACCCGACCTCGCCCGCGTTCATCCTCGACAACCCCAACGGCACGTTCCTCTGCATCCCGACCGCGTTCGCGTCCTGGACCGGCGAGGCTCTCGATGGGAAGATCCCGCTCCTGCGGTCGATGGACGCCCTCTCGAACTCGGCCGTCAAGGCACTGCGGCTGCTCGGCGACGACAAGACCGCCCGCG
>JBJMKX010000159.1:0-34155 GCA_045805605.1 Solirubrobacteraceae bacterium | reverse complement strand
GCGCTGCGGAGGCTATGGCACGATCCCGACCGCATGGGGGCAGGGGTGTCCGCAACGCGCCACTTCGCCGCCGCCGCGATCGCGGCCGCAGTCACGCTCGGGCTGCTGCGCCAGTTCCAGACCGACCTCTGCGTACGGGGCCAGAACGGCTGCGCCGGCGACCCCCGCCTCTACGACTGGGTGCCGAAGGGCTACGGCCTCGTCCAGCCGGTGCTTTTCACCGCCCGCGACGGCGCGACGATCGCCGCGCACGTGTGGGCGACGCGGGCGGGCCCGGCCAAGCGGCCCGGCATCGTCATCACCAAACGGCTCCTTGCAGGCGCCCGAGCGGCTCTACTGGTACACCGCGCAGGCGCTGGCCAAAACAGCGCTTCCGCTTTACGCGTGAAAGCACGCGTCGCCGCAGAAACTCGCGACGCGCTCGCAATGGACGAGACGCAGTCGTCTCGTCGGCGCCGAACTCGCGCCTGCTTTCGGCGGAGGAGCAAGCGTGCCATCACGCCACATCTGGGACCGGACGTGCGGGACAGACGATTCGAGCGGCAGCGGTCTGTTTGGTGTCGTCCGCGAACTGAGCGCGGCTCCGCGAGCGGGCGATAGTAGAGCGGAGCGGCGAAGGAATCGAACCTTCCAACCCTGGGGCTGCCAGGGCCTGCCGGTTTTGAAGACCGGATGGGCCACCAGACCCCTGCCGCTCCAGGCGCGAGGTTAGGGCCTCGTCGGTGACTTGATGCGCGCCGTCGCGTGCGCACGACATGCTCTGGGGTGGAATGCGCACCTCCGCAGGATCGGCCGACACCGACCGCGGCGGCCGGGCACGCCTCGCGTGCTGGGCCTGCGCCGCGCTGGTGGTCGCGGCGGGGCTGCTCGCGGGTCCGGGGTCGTCGGCCCCCCGTGCCGCGCCGGGGGTCGAGCAGGAGCTCGTCGACCGCTACGCGCCCATCCTGCGGCTGCGCAAGCAGGAGGACCCGCCGTGCAACACGACCGAGGAGCAGTACCAGCCGTCGTCGGTCGACACGGTGCTCGGGAACCCGCGCGTTCAGCTCGTGCTTGTCCGCAACCGCAAGAAGCGGGTCATCAAGTCGGCGCCCAACGCGGCCGACATCGCGGACCTCGACTCCGACTACTACCTGAACCTGCCGGGCGACCCGGTCGAGTCGGAGTGCGTCTACGCGCGCGACTTCGCGGGGCTCAAGCGGGCCGGCAAGGCGCCGGCGGTCACCTATGCGCGCATCGCCGGGGAGCCTGGGGTGCGCGGCCTGGTGGTGCAGTACTGGTTCTTCTACTACTTCAATCAGTTCAACGACCTGCACGAGGGCGACTGGGAGGGCATGCAGGTCGCCTTTCACGCGAGCACGCCGGCCGAGGCGCTGGCGCGGGGACCGTACGAGATCGTCCTCTTCCAGCATGCCGGCGGCGAGACCGCGGACTGGGGCGACGACAACAAGCTCGAGCGGCAGGGCACGCACCCGATCGTCTATCCCGCGGCGGGCTCGCACGCCACCTTCTACGACGACGCGATCTTCCTCGAGACGGGATCGGGAGGCTCGGGCCTCGGTTGCGACAACACGACGGAGCCCTTGCGGACGTTGCGACCCGGGCCGGTGCTCGTCCCGACGAATCCCTCGCGGAGGGATCCGTTCCCGTGGCTCACGTACAACGGACACTGGGGGCAAAGGGACCGCGGGTTCAACAACGGCCCGACGGGCCCGAACACCAAGACCGTCTGGAGGGAGCCGTTCACGTGGATGGACGGCGCCCGCCTGGCGAGCCCGACGCTTCCCAGCGGCGGCTTCCTCGGCCCCGCGGCCACGCAGGCGTTCTGCGGCGCCGTCGCGGCCGTCTCGACGTTCATCAACGTCCAGTCGCGCTCGCCGACCGGCGTGCTGCTGATCCTGGCCATCGCCGGGGTGCTGCTGCTCCTGCCGGTGGTGCTCACTCGGTGGAGCCCGATCGATGTCACGCGCCTGCGCCAGCCGCGCCGGTTCGGACAGCTCATTCGGAGCGCGCGCCAGCTCTACGGGCAGCACTGGCGGACGTTCGTGGCCATCGGGCTGTGCGCGCCGCCGGCGATCGCGACGATCGAGGGCCTCCAGGCGCTGTACACGCACGCTGCCGGGCAGCGCAACGTCAACCCGGAGTTCTCGATCGGCGGCGCCCATCTCGAGTTCTCGTTCACCGTCGCGGGGACGTTGCAGCCGCTCGTGCTCACCGTCATCGGCGCGGCGACCGTCGCGGCGGTCGCCGCGATCGACCGCAGCCAACGCGCCGGCTTCGTTGAAGCCTGGAGGGTGACGTTCAGCCGGTTCTGGCGGCTCGTACTGGCCCGGCTGTTCGTCACGCTGGCGCTGCTCGCGATGGTCTTCACGATCATCGGCATCCCGTTTGCGATCTGGAAGTTCGTCGAGTGGCAGCTCGTCCAGCAGGAGATCGTGTTCGAGGACAAGTCGATCCGGGAGGCGATGCGCGGCAGCTCGCGGCTCGTGCGGCACCACTGGCTCCGCACGCTGCTCATCGCGGGCTTCCTGTCGGTGCTGAATGCCGCCGTGGGCCCGGTGCTCGGGTTCTTCCTGATCTTCGCGAACTTCTCGCTCGTCGCCGTCGACCTGGTCAGCTCGCTCGTCTACGCGCTGCTGATTCCGTACGTGGCGATCGCGCGAACGTTGCTCTACTTCGACCTAGCGGTTCGGCGGGCGGAGCGCGAAGCGGCCAGTCCGCATCGGCGGCGGTGGTTCCGGTCGCGGCCCAGTCCGCAGGTGGGCTGAGGGTCGGTCACTAGGGCCTGGTGGCCGCCAGGCGGCGCCGGTCCTCGACGCGCCGGAACTCGGCCAGCAGCGGGTCGCCGTGGCGCCGGCGGCACGCGGTCTCGAAGGTGCGGTGGGCTCGGTGCTTGTCGGGATCGAATCGCATGCCGACGAGGATCCCAGCGCGGCGCGCGCGAACCCATACGGCATGCCGCCCACCGACCGCCGGTTAGCCGCCAACGCCGATTAGGTTCGGGGAGTCTCGGTGAACAAGGAAGAAGCGTTCGACTACCGCGAGCCAAGAGGAACCGCATGGCGCCAATGAAATGGTGGGGTTGGGGGCGTGAAGACGTCACCTTCACGCACGAGGACAAGCCCGCGTTGGGGCCGTTCATCGAGCGCGAACTCGATCTCGACGTCACTCGGATCACGTCCTCGCCCCGCGCGTTCGAAGACCTGGACGTCCCGGAACCGGCGTTGAGCGCGGAGCTGCGGGCGGCGCTCGAGCAGGCGGTGGGCTCCGACGCGATCTCGACCGAGCCGCTTGACCGGGTCGTCCATGCACGCGGGAAGAGCCTCCATGACCTGGTCCGCACCCGCCGTGGCGACCTCGGCAGGCTCCCGGATGTGGTCGTCAACCCGGGCGACGAAGACGAGGTGGCCGCCGTCCTGCAGGCGGCGATCGGCGCGGATGCGGTCGTCATCCCCTTCGGCGGAGGTACGAGCATCAGCGGCAGCCTCGAGGCGCCGGCCCACGAGCGACGCACCGTCGTCTCGATGGACCTGGGGCGGCTCAGCCGCGTGCTCTCGGTCGACGAGACGTCGCGCCTGGCGCGCGTCCAGGCCGGTGTCCTGGGCCCCGACATGGAGTCGCAGCTGAAGGCTCGGGGCTGGACGTTCGGGCACTTCCCCGACAGCTTCACCCACTCGACGCTCGGCGGCTGGATCGCCACCCGCTCGTCCGGGATGCAGTCCGATCGCTACGGCGACATCGGTGACCTGACGCGCGCCGTGCGCGTGGTCACCCCGGCCGGCCGGCTGGTCACCCGCGCCGTGCCGAGCACGTCCACGGGACCGAGCGTGCGGGAGATGGTCCTCGGCAGCGAGGGACGCCTCGGGGTCATCACCGAGGCGACCGTCCACGTGCAGCGCGTACCCGAATGCCGGACCATCCTCGGCTACCTGTTCCCGACGTGGGCCGATGGCCTTGCGGCGATGCGGGACATCGCGGCCAGCGCAGCGTCGCCGTCGGTCACGCGCGTGTCCGACAGCTACGAGACGCGCTTCTCCTTCGCGACGCGGAAGGACCCGACGGTCCTCGACACGCTCCAGTCGAAGGCCCTTACGACGTACCTGCGACGGCGGCGCGGGTTCGACACCGACGCGATGTGCCTCTCGTTCATCGGGCACGAGGGCAGCGACCGCCACGTCGCCGAACAGCGGCGCCTGGTGCGCCGCATCGTCGGCCGTCACGGCGGAGTCTCGATCGGCACCGGTCCCGGAGCCCTCTACGACCAGAAGAAGTTCGACACGCCGTACATCCGCGACTTCCTGCTCGACCGCGGCGCGCTGGCGGACGTGTCCGAAACCGCGGCGCCATGGCGAGCGCTGCCGACCGTCTACGACACCGTCATGTCGGCCGCCCACGGCGCGTTCGACGAGCTCGGCCTGCCGGGCTACGTCATGTGCCACCTGTCGCACTCGTATCACTCGGGCGCGTGCCTGTACTTCACCTTCGGCTTCAAGCCCACCGGTCGTCGCGACGAGCTGGAGGAGTACGACATCGTCAAGTCGGCGATCCAGCAGGCGTTCATCGACTCGGGGGCGACGCTCTCGCACCACCACGGCGTCGGGACCGAGCATGCGCCCTGGCTCGAAGACGACATCTCGGCGCCCGGTGTCGCCATGCTGCGGGCCCTGTTCGACGGCGTGGATCCAGGCGCCAACCTCAACCCGGGGAAGATCGTGTGACGCGCACGTTCCTCACGAGCCCTTTGCTCGCCGCCCAGCGCAGCGTTCGACGCAGCGTGTCCTCGGGTGGCGTGTAGTCCAGACCCAGCTCACGTGTCGCCCGCGTGCCGTCATAGCGGTGACCGAACAGGAGGGTTCGGACCATCTGGCGGCAGACGGGCGGAGGGCGGCGCACGAGCCGGAAGGCCCCTTCGGCCACGGCGCCCGCGACGCGCGCGGCCCAGGGCGGGAGCATGCGAGGGTTCCGCTCGACCCCGGCCACGCGCCCGACGAGCGCCAGCGCCTCGCGCGCGGTGAGCGTGACGCCGTTGAGCACGTAGCGCTCGCCGCCCCGCCCGCGCGCGGCCGCCAGCAGGTGCCCTTCGACGCAGTCGGCGATGTCGACGAGGCTGACGTGGGTGTCGAGGAAGACGTGCAACCGCCCATCGAGCAAACCCAGGAGGAGGCGCCCCGTCCCGCTCGCCCTCCCCGGCCCCTGCACCGACGACGGGTTGACGCAGACGGCGTCCAGACCGACATCGCGTGCCGCAGCCAGCACGGCGCGCTCGCCGTCGTGCTTGGAGCGCTCGTAGTCGGAGAGAAACCAGCCGCGATGGGGCGAGTCCTCACGGCCTACCGCCCCGGCCGCCTCACCCAGCGCCGCGGCCGACGAGGTGTGCACCACGCGACCCACCCCGGCGCGGGCGGCCGCCCGGACCACCGCCGCCGCGCCGCCGACGTTGGTCCGGTACAAGACGTCGCGGTCGGCGGGGCAGAGCGTGTTGACCCCCGCGACGTTGAACACGAGGCGCGCGCCGGCCATCGCCCTCGCGAGCCCCGGCTCGTCGAGGACGTCACCGCGGACGGGGCGCGCCCCCGCTGCGGCGACCGCCGCGGCGGCAGCGTCGGAGCGTGCCAAGGCCACCACCTCGTCGCCGTCCTTGCAGAGGCGTGCCACCAACGCGCTTCCGATCACACCACTGCCCCCGGTGACGAAGACCGGGCCCTTCACCTACGAACCACGGCGCAGTGCGGCCGAGTAGCGGATCAGGTAGTCGGCCCCGGTGACGACGGTGAGCGCCGCGGCGACGAGCATCGCCCACTGGTCGAGGTAGGCCGGGCCGATCCGATCGCCCGGGCGCAGAATGGCGAGGAAGACGGCGATGAATTGGGCCGCAGCCTTTGCCTTGCCCCCGGGCGAGGGTGGGAAGACGGTGCCGTCGGCGGCAGCGACCCCTCGGAGGCCGAGGATGGTGATCTCGCGCGCGACGATGGCCGCCGCGAGCCAGGGCGAAGCGCGGTCGACGGCGACGAGAGCCATGAGGACGATCGCGACGAGCAGCTTGTCGGCCGTGGTGTCCAGGAAGGAGCCCACCTTGGTCGTGACGCCCCACCGCCGTGCGAAGTAGCCGTCGAGGAAGTCGGTCGCTGCGGCCACGGCGAAGAGGGCGGCAGCCACGGCGTTCGCGGTGTCGCCGCCGGCGAGCACGAGCCCCATGACCACCGGCGCGAGCACGATGCGCAGCGACGTTCCGGCGACGAGCAACCGGGAGGACCGGAAGGCACGCGCGCTCGTCGTCCGGCTCGCCACGAGGCGGCAAGGCTATCAACGGAAAATGCCGCGGCCAGGCCGTCAGAAGCCCATCAGCGGCGCGGCATCGGCGCGCGCCGCGCCCGCCGAGTCGCGGTCGAGCGCCGCGCCCGCGGCGGCCTCGGCGGCCTCGGCCTCGAGCCCGCGCACGAGCTCCTTGACCTCGGGGATCCGCGCCGGCGCCATGCTGAGCTCCCGCACGCCCAGGCCGACGAGGAGCACGGCGGCGGCCGGGTCGCCGGCGAGCTCGCCGCACGCCCCCACCCATCTTCCGTGCGCCCGCGCGGCGCGCGCGACGCCCGCCACCAGGCGCAACAGCGCCGGAACCGGGCCATCCGCCAGCGCCGCGACGTGCTCGTTCCCGCGCTCGGCGGCCATGGTGTACTGAGCGAGGTCATTCGTGCCGAGCGAGAAGAAGTCGACCTCGGGCGCGAACCGGTCCGCGGCCAGCGCGGCCGCCGGAACCTCGACCATGATTCCGACCTCGAGCCGGCCGGCCGCGTCCAGCTCGCGCCGCACTTCGTCGAGGAGCGCCCGCGCCGACCGGTACTCCTGGAGCGTGGTCACCATCGGGAACATCAGCTTGACCCCGGGGTGCTCGGCGGCAGTGCGGACGATGGCACGAAGCTGCACGCGCAAGACCTCGGGCTCGTCGAGCGCCAGACGGATCCCGCGCCGCCCCAAAAACGGGTTGTCCTCCGGCGGCTGCGGGAGCGAGGGGAGCGGCTTGTCGGCCCCGACGTCGAGGGTGCGCACGACCAGCGGGCGCCCGTCCAGGGCGGCGGCGATCTCGCTGTACGCGGCGAACTGCTCATCCTCGTCGGGCAGCCGCTCGCGGTCGAGGAACAAGAACTCCGTACGCAAGAGGCCGACACCATCCGCTCCGTGCTCGAGGGCGGCCGGGACATCGTCCGGCCCGGCGATGTTGGCCGCAACCTCCACGCCCACGCCGTCGCGCGTGACCGCGGGCTCGCCCGCGCGGGCGACAGCGGCGTGGCGGCGAGCTTCGGCCTTGGCCTGACGCGCTTGAAACTCGGCCCGCACTTCCTCCGGCGGGTCGACGACCACCGCGCCCTCGGTGCCGTCGAGCAGGAGCGGCGTTCCTTCATCGAGGGCGAGCACCGCGTCGCCCAGCCCGACGACGGCCGGGATGCCGAACGAGCGCGCCAGAATCGCGGCGTGCGAGGTGGCGCTGCCGCGCGCCGTGGCGATCCCGCTGATCACCGCGCGGTCGAGGCCGGCCGTCTGCCCCGGTGTGAGCTCGGCGGCGACCACGATGCCCGCGCCCTCCGGCGCCGGCGCGGTCCCGCCTCCCAGCAGGTGGCCGAGCACGCGTCCGGCGACATCGCGCACGTCGGCGGCGCGGGCGCGCAGGTACGCGTCGTCGGTGGCCTCGAAGGCCCGAGCGGCGGCTTCGGCCGCCTCACGCCAGGCGCCGGCGGCGCTGGCGCGCTCGTCGAACACCGACCGACGGGCGGGGTCAAGCAGCGCGCTGTCGTCGAGGAGGGCCAGGTGGGCATCGAAAATGGACGCCTCGGCGGCGCCGGCCCCCCGGCGTACGCGGGTGTGATCGGCTTCGATGTCGCGACGCGCGGCGTCCCGAGCATCGTCCAGCGAGCGCCATTCCTCGGCCGGCTCGCCCGTCGGGTGGGCCGGCACCTCGAGGGCGGGCGGCTGCAGGTGGCGCACCGGGCCCAGGGCGATACCGGGCGCGGCGGCCAGTCCGGCGAGGCGGGCACCCGGCTCGGGCGGCGCGGCCGTCGGCGCGGGTGCGGGAGAGGCGTCCTGCGCCGTCTGCGCCGGCGAGGCGTCCTGCGCCGGCTCGGCCGGCGCCGCACCATCCTCGTCACCGAACCCGTCGCGCGCCAGCTCCGCGATCGCCTCGAGCGCCGGGGTGGCATCCGGACCTCGGGCGCGGACCAGGATCTCGTGCCCTTGGCGCACGCCGAGGGTGGCCACGCCCGTCAGGCTCCCCGCGTTCGCCGGGCCCGCACCGGTGGTCTCGTTGACCAGCGAGACCTCGGCTTCGAAGCGCCGGGCGGTGGCCACCAGGCGCGCGGCCGGGCGGGCGTGGAGGCCGAGTCGGTTCTCGACCCGGAGCCGCACGGTTTCGCCGTCCTCCTGGTCCTCGCCCTCGTCCCCGGGCGCAACGGCCGGCTCCGTCGCCGGCTCGACGCCCAGCTGCGCCGCCTTCGGCCCGAGGGCGCCGCGCGCCTCGGCCGCCACCTCGTCGAGCGTGGCGCCGCCCCGGGCCGTGGCGGCGGCGGCGATGGCGCCTTCGACAAGCGGTGCCTCGCTCAGCACCACCCGCGTCGCGTCGTCGGACAGCTCAACCGCCATCTCGGCCGTCATGAGCGCGCTCCCCAAGTCCATCAGCACGAGCACGCCGTCGTCGCCGGAGGCACGTTCGATGGCCCCCTTGACCAGCTCGGCGTCGGTGCCGATGGCGCCGGCGGGTTCGGCCATGCCGCCGGCCGGCTCGATCCGGGCGTCCTCGCCGCCCATTTCGCGCGCGAGCTCGACCACCCCCTCCGCCACGCGGGCGCTGTGCGAGACGACGACGATGCCGACCACGATCAGCCGAGGCCGTAGGCCCGATGCAGCACGTCCACCGGATGCACGGTCTCGACGCCCGTGGCCTGCGCGATCTGCCACCGGCACGTGTCGGTGTCGCAGACCACCAGATCGGGAGCGGCGCCCGCCACCTGGCCGAACAGGCCGTTGCCCACCTGCAGGGCGATCTCGTACTTCTCGCGCTTGATCCCGTAGGTCCCCGCCATGCCGCAGCAGGTGGCGTCGAGCTCGATGGTGCGCAGCTCGGGAATCAGCGCGAGGAGGTCGAGGGCCGGCTTTCCGATCCCGTGCCCCTGCTGCTGGCAGGGCGCGTGGTAGGCCACCGTCAGCGGGAGGGGCGCGAAGTCGGTGCGCAGCTGCCCCTCGCGATGGAGATCGAGCAGGTACTCGCAGATGTCGTACGTGGCCTCGCCGACCACGGACAGTTCGGCATCCTGCTCGAGACCCAGGATCTCGCGCGCCTCGCGCTTGAGCATCAGCGCGCAGCTGGGGTTGGTCGATACCACGGGCGTGCCCGCACGGGCGCTGGGCGCGAGCCGCCGGGCGAGTCGCCGGACGTAGCGGCGGGCGTCGTCGAACAGGCCGTTGGACTGCAGCGGCAGCCCGCAGCAACCCTGCTGCGGCACCTCGACCCCGACGCCGTTGTGGGCAAGCACTGCCACCGTCCGCTCGCCCAGGTCGGGCTCGTAGTAGTTGGTCCCGCACGCGTGGAAGTAGGCCACGCGCCGGCTGGCAGCCGGCGCCCGATGTCGCCGCGCCCAGGCCTGGAACGAGCGCCCGGCGAAGCGCGGGAGCGGAGCGTCGCGGTGGACGTCGACGGCGCGCTCGACCACTCGGCGGACGAGCGGCTGGGTGAGCGAGAGGTTGGCCAGTGGCGCCACCGGCGTGGCGAGCCGGCCCAGCACGGTGGGCCGGGCGATCAGCCGGTCGCGGAGCGGAACGCCGGAGTCGGCCTTGAGCTTGGCGCGCGCGCGCGTGTTGATCTCGGCGATGTGCACGCCCTGGGGACAGACCTGGGTGCACACCCCGCAGCCGGAGCAGTAGTCGAGCGAGTGGTCCGCGGACGGCTCGCCCCGGCTGCGGTAGCGCTCGGCCTGGGGGCCGACGTACTTGGGACCGGGGAACAGCACGGTGGCGTTCGAGACCGGGCAGGCCGACTCGCAGATCGTGCATTTCACGCAGTGGTCCAGCGAGTCCCGCATCAGGTCGAACAGCACGCCGTCGCCCGCGCTCATCGCGCCTCCTCCTCGATCAGTTCCCCGGCCCGGTACCCGGTGGCCAGGCTCACGCCCTCGCCCGACTTCTCGCGCCACGGTTCGGCGCCGGCCAGGCTCGCCCCCACCACCAGCACGTTGTCGGCGGCGCGCCGGCCGTCGCCGTCGACCGGTCGCAGCGACGCGTCGGTGGCCACGCCGACTCGGGCCAGAGGCTGCGGGTCGAAGTAGCCGGGGGCGAAGCGCGCCTCGCCGGCCGCCGGCACGTTGGCCAGCGGCAGGCCGAGGATCGTCTCGCGCACGTTCCAGCGCGAGTCCACCGCGACGCCACCGGACCCCATGCCGCCGCTGGCGAGCACCACCCAGCGCGCCGCGTAGGTGCGCTCGCGTGCGGCGACGCGGGCCCGCAGCGCGGTCACATGGCCGTTGGTGCGCTCCGCTCCCGCCACCACGGCATTGAGCACGATGCGCCCGCCGGCGCGCCGGAGCGCCTCCTTGAGCGCGCGGTAGACGCGGATCCCCGGCACCGAGGGCGGCAGCGCGGGGATCTCGAACACCGGGCGTTCGAGCCGTCGCTCGAGGTCTTCCCACACCGCATGGGGGTCCTCGAGGCCCAGCACCGCCGGCATCCCCACGCGCTCGCCGGCATCGAGCCTGTCCTGGAGCGCGCCGGCCAAGGTCGCGCGGAAGCCAGCGTCATCCAGCGCGCGGGCAAACGCCAGTGCATTCGCGTCGGCGCGCCGCTCGGGGCGGAGGTCGAGCTCGACCGCGCGCGCCTCGATGCCCAGCCCGGCGCGACCGAGGTTGTCGGCCAGGTAGGAGGCGGACAGGTCCTTGAGCCAGCGCAGGCCCACCACGCACACCCGTCCACCCGCCCGCAGGTCGCCGGCGATCATCGTCTCGGGCACCACCGCCGACGGCTTGGGCACCCCGAGAGCGGTGGGAAGCAGCACGTTGTGATCCAGGCTGCCGCGGTAGCGGTAGCCGTTGAGCACGCCCGCGTCGAAGCGCGCCTTGAACCAGTCGACCGCACGCCGGATGTCCTCGACTTCGAGCCGACCGTAGGGATGATCCGGATGGTCGCGGACGAAGGCCGGAAGGGCGGCTCCGGGGGCGTCGACCCGTTCGGGCGCGTAGCCGAGCACGTCGATCGTCCCCGGCGCCAGATGGGTGCTGCCGATGCCCTTGGCCAGCACGAGCACGCGGGCGCCCGCCTCGGCGGCGCGCACGGCCGCGGACAGGCCGGCGACGCCCGCACCGATCACCACCGCGTCGTAGGCCGCCGCCGGCGGTGCGGTCGCGGTCATGCCTGAAGCGGCGCTCCCGCCTCCGCCGGGGCCGGAGCCGGCTCGAGCTCCCCGGGGAGGTGCTCGACGTCCAGCAGCCCCTGGAAGACCCACTCGTCGAATCGCGCCTGGCGCAGTTGATCGCCGTAGAGGATCGGCCAGACGCCCTTCCACCGCTCCTCGAGGAACCGAAGCAACGCGGCGTTCGCCTCGGTTCCATCGAGCTGCTCCACCCCGTGCAGGATCCCGGTGGCCCGATAGATGCAGAAGCCGCCCTGGCACGGTCCCATCCCGAGGCGGAGGCTGCGGCGGATGTCGTCGAGGCTGGGGGTCGCCCTCCTGCGCATCGTGTCCTCGAGGCGGCCTCGACCGATGAGCTCGCATTCGCAGATCAGCTGCTCGTCCAGCAGGCCCTCCTCGGCCCGGTGCAGGCGGGAGCGGAGCTCGTAGGTCTCGCCCGGCTCGGAATCGGGCAGCGGCTGCTCGGCCGTGCGGCAGGGGCGCGGCTCTCCGAGCTGGGCGCACATGGCGTCGACCGTCTCCTCGGCCATGAGCCGGAGTGTCGTGAGCTTGCCGCCGGTGATCGTGAGAAAGCCTCCGACGCCGTCTCGCTCGGCGTGATCGACCAAAGCGTGAGCACGCGAGAGATCGCGCGTGCTGCCCGCCGCCTTCTTGTCCTGGAAGAGTGGGCGCGCCCCTGCCCAGACGCGCAGCGCCCGTGCCTTCCGGAAGCCCGGAACGAGGCGCTCGCCGTCGTCCAGCATGGCGTCGACCTCCTCCTGGGTGACCGGCAGGTCGTCGGGGTCGGACGTCTTCACGTCCGTCGTACCGATCACGCACACGGTCCGGATGGGGACGATGATGTCGCCGTCCGCCGGCATGGTGCACCGGTTGACCACCGCGTCGACCAAACGGTGGTTCATGGCGATCATGATGCCCTTGCCCGGGACCACCGCGACGCCTTCGATGTCGGCCAGCTCGGCGATCTTCGCCGCCCAGGCACCGGATGCGTTGATCGTGAAGCGGGCGTCGATGCGGACGTCCTCGCCGGCACGCACGTCGTGGACCACCGCGCCGGTGACGCCATCGTCGTCCCGCAGGAGGCGCTCGACCCGGTGGTACGGGAGTACGCGGCCGCCGTGCTCTCCCGCCCCTCGGGCGAGCGCCCACACCGTCTTCCAGGCGTCGATGGCCGCGTCGGGCACGGTGAAGGCGCGCTTGATGCCAGGGTTGAGGCGCGGCTGCGCGCGCAGGGCCTCGGCGGGGGAGATCTCCTCCGTCTCCAGGCCCACCTTCGCACAGCCCGCCAGGAACTCGTCCCCGTAGGCGGGGTCGTCGTCGGGCGTGGTCACGAACAGGCCGCCGGTGTCTTCGATGCAGTCAGCGGCGATGCGGCGCAAGACCACGTTCTCGCGCACGCACTCGTCGGCCGCACGCGGATCCTTGACCACGTAGCGCCCACCCGAGTGCAAAAGCCCGTGGAAGCGCCCGGACGTCCCCTCGGCCAAGTCGCCCCGTTCGACCAGCACCGTGTCGAAGCCGCGCAACGCGCAATCCCAGAGGACCCCGGCGCCGGTGGCGCCGCCACCGATCACCAGGACCTCGGTCTCAAGGCTCCGCACCAGCCGAGTATGCCACCGTGCGGACCCCCGTAGGGGTCCGCGTCGTCGGCGTCAGGTCGCTACTCGAGCCAGTCGAAGGTGCGGGTGACCGCCTTCTTCCAGTACTTGTAGAGCTCTTCGCGCTTGGCGTCGTCCATGCTCGGCTCCCAGCGCTTGTCCTCGGCCCAGTTGTTGCGCAGGTCGTCCACGCTGTCCCAGAAGCCCGTCGCGAGCCCGGCGGCGTACGCCGCGCCCAGCGCGGTGGTCTCCGCCACCTGGGGCCGGATGACCGGCACGCCGAGGATGTCGGCCTGGAACTGCATGAGGGTCTCGTTGACCACCATGCCGCCATCGACCTTGAGCGACTCGAGCGGGACGCCTGAGTCCTCGTTCTGGGCGTCGACGACCTCGCGGCTCTGGAACGCGGTGGACTCGAGCGCGGCGCGGGCGATGTGCCCGGCGTTCACGAACCGGGTCAGGCCGGCGAACACGCCGCGGGCGTTGCCCTTCCAGTAGGGCGCGAACAACCCGGAGAACGCGGGGACGATGTAGCAGCCGCCGTTGTCCTCGACCGTCTTGGCCAGCTCCTCGACCTCGTCCGAGGTCCTGATCATCTTCAGGTTGTCGCGCAGCCACTGCACGAGTGCCCCGGTGATCGCGATCGACCCCTCCAGGCAGTACACCGCGTCCTGGTCGCCGATCTTCCACCCGGCGGTGGTGATCAGTCCGGTCTTGGACTGCACCGCCTCGGTGCCGGTGTTGAGCAGGAGGAAGTTGCCCGTCCCGTACGTGTTCTTGGCCTCGCCGGGCGAGAAGCAGACCTGCCCGAACGTCGCCGCCTGCTGGTCGCCCAGGTCCCCGGCGATCGGGGTGCCCTCGAAGCCGCCGAGCTTGACCTCGCCGTAGGTCTCGGCCGAGGGCCGGATCTCCGGGAGCATCGCGCGCGGGACGCCGATGGCCTGGAGGTTTGCGTCCTCCCAGTCGAGCGTCTCGAGGTTCATGAGCAGCGTCCGGCTCGCGTTGCTCACGTCCGTGACGTGCACGCCGCCGTTGACCCCGCCGGTCAGGTTCCAGATGCACCACGTGTCGATGTTGCCGAAGACCAGGTCACCGGACTCGGCCTTCTCGCGGGCGCCGTCGACGTTGTCGAGGATCCAGCGCACCTTCGGGCCCGAGAAGTAGGTCGCGATGGGCAGACCGGTGGTCTGGCGGAAGCGGTCCTGTCCGCCGTCGGCCGCGAGCTCGTCGCAGATCTTGTCCGTGCGCGTGTCCTGCCAGACGATCGCGTTGTAGACCGGCTCGCCGGTGGTCTTGTCCCATACCACCGCGGTCTCGCGCTGGTTGGTGATGCCGAGCGCGGCGATGTCCGAGGCGCTGGCCCCCGACTTCGTCAGGGCGCCGTCCATCACCTCACGCGTCCGCTGCCAGATCTCGTTCGCGTCGTGCTCGACCCACCCGGCCTGCGGGTAGATCTGCTCATGCTCGAGCTGCTCGACTGCGACGACCTGGCCCCCGTGGTCGAAGATCATGCACCTCGTGCTCGTCGTGCCCTGGTCCAGGGCCGCTGCGTACTGCGCCATAACTCTCCTCTCCCTTTTCTCGCGTTCGCTTTCCGCAACCCCTCGTCAGCCCAGCGCGTCGACAGCGGCCTGCAAGAGCAGGTAGGACGACGTCGCGCCCGGATCCTGGTGGCCAGCGCTGCGCTCGCCCAGGTAGCTGGCGCGACCCTTGCGAGCCACCATCGGCACGGTCTTCTCCATCCCCTCACGCGCCGCCTGTGCCGACCGCTCGAGCGCAGCCGGCAGCTCGGCGCCGTCATCCTGCGCGCGCTCCAGCGCTTCCACCGCGGGCGCCAGGGCGTCGACCATCGTCTTGTCGCCCGGCTCCGCCTTGCCGCGCATCTGGACGCCCTTCAGGCCGGCCTGAAGCATCTGCGTCCAGCCGGCCAGGTCAACCTCGGAGCCGTCACCGGCGGCGTTGGCCATCTGGAGGAACATCGTGCCGTAGAGGGGGCCGGCCGCGCCGCCGACCTTCGAGACCAACGCCATCCCGACGCCCTTGAGCGCCGCGGAGATGTCGTCTCCGTCCAGCGCATCCACGCGTTCGACCGCGGCCCGCATCCCGCGGTACATGTTGGTTCCGTGATCGGCATCGCCGATCGCCGTGTCGAGCCGCGTGAGCTCGTCGCGGCGCTCGGCGATCACGTCCGCAAAGCGGTGGATCCACGCGACCGTCTCGTCGTAGGAGATGCTCGACGCCATCGATCCCGGTCCGTCAGGCCCAGCGCAAGGCCAGGGTGTCCACCGGCGCGTCCCACAGCGCCGTCAACTCGTCGTCGAGCTTGAGCAGCGTGATCGAGCACCCCGCCATCTCCAGCGAGGTGATGTAGGACCCGATCAGCTTGCGATCGATGGTGATGCCTCTGCCCTGCAAGAGCTTGTTCAGGTCGTTGTAGACGATGTAGAGCTCGATCAGCGGCGTGCCGCCCATGCCGTTGACGAACGCGAGCACGCGGTCGCCCTCGTTGAAGGGCAGGTCCTCGAGGATGGGCGTGGTCAGCCGCTCGACGATCCTCGCCGCCGGCTCCAGGTTGACCCGTTCCCGTCCCGGCTCGCCGTGGATGCCGATGCCGATCTCCATCTCGTCGTCGCCCAGCTCGAAGCTCGGCGTGCCGGCGCCGGGCGTCACGCACGGCGTGAGCGCCATGCCCATGCTGCGCGCCTGTCCGTTGACGCGCCGGCAGAGCTCGGCGACCTCGCCCAGCGACTTGCCCTGCTCGGCGGCGGCGCCGCAGATCTTCTCCGCCAGCACGGTCGCTCCCACGCCGCGCCGGCCGGCCGTGTAGAGGCTGTCCTTGACCGCCACGTCGTCGTCGATGACGACGGACTCGGTCTCCGTTCCCTCGCCCTGGGCGAGGTCGGCCGCCATCTCGAAGTTCATGACATCGCCCGTGTAGTTCTTCACGATGTGCAGGACGCCCGCGCCGCCGTCGACGGCCTTGGTGGCCGCCTCCATCTGATCCGGCGTCGGCGAGGTGAACACCTCGCCCGGACACGCTGCGTCGAGCATGCCGCGGCCCACATACCCGCCGTGCATCGGCTCGTGGCCCGAGCCACCGCCAGAGATGATCCCGACCTTGCCTGAAACAGGAGCGTCGGCGCGCACGACGTAGGCAGGGTCGTACGAGACGCGCACGCGGTCGCCGTGCGCCGCGGCAATTCCCTCGAGCTCCTCTTTGACAACGTCGTCGGGACTGTTGATGAGCTTCTTCACTCGCCCTCCGAATCCGTCATCGCATGGGACCGCGCGTTCAGCGGTCGCGGTCGATCCGGGACCGCCACCGGCACACTAATCGAAGCGGCTCGGCTTCGTCAGTGACCGACGCCCGCCGGCTCCGCAACCGGCGCCGGGATCCGCTCGGCCGGCGCAGCGCGCTGCCGCTCGAAGAAGCCCTGCACCCGGGCGGTCACCTCGCGCGGCGTCTCGCCGTTGACGGGACGGATCGGGTCGCCGAAGGCGACGCGGATGGGGTAGCGCCGGCGCCACAGCTTGCGACGCGGCCACGCCTGACCGGGCGGCATCGCGTCGTCGGTACCGATGACGTGGATGGGCACGATGACCGAGTCGTGTCGGGCGGCAAGGACGGCGGCGCCCGAGCGCATCCGCTTCAGGCGCCGACCGCGCGAGCGCGTGCCCTCGGGGAACAACAGGAGGTTCCAGCGGTCGTCGAGCAGCTGGTCGACGTGGGCCAGCTCGCCGTCGCCGCCACCACCCTCCCGTGCGACCGGCACGGTGTTGAACAGCAGCGACACCAGGCTCGCGAGGCGCCGGTCGCGGTAGAAGTAGTCGGCGGCAGCGGCCACCGCTGTGCGGTGACGCCATTTCCACGGCAGCGCCCGCAGGACCGCGGGCGTATCCATGTGGCTCGAATGGTTGGCGACGAACACCACGGGCGGCTCCAGGGACTCGAACCGCTCGCGTCCGCTGACCTTCCGTCGGGTGTAGTAGGTCATCAGCGGCTCGAGCAGGAACCGCTGGAGCGTCTCGCGCAGGATCCGAGCCACGCCACAGCGCGCCCATGGCATGTCGAGCCGGGCGCAGCGGCTGATCTGGCGCCCCCTCGCGCGCGCGCCCGCGGAGCTTTCCTTCAGGCGAGTGGCGCCGCGTCCGACGCGCTCGCGCAGTTCGTTCCTCGAGTCGCGCATCTCGTAGGAGGTACCCGATGAAGCGGTGGCGGTTTCACGTTTCCCCGGGCGCTCGACGGGCCCGACTGCAAGCACGCTCGCACGAGACATCACGCGGAGGCTCGGAGGGGTAGAATCGCGCCGCGTCGAAGCCACGAAGGGGGACGAGATGGCGGCAGCCGGGGCTGTACGTGGAAAGACCGGATGGCGTGCAACCGGGTGGGGTGAGTACCTCTCGGAGTTCTTAGGCACGTTCGTGCTCATCATGTTCGGCGACGGCGTTGTCGCGATGGCGGTCGCCGGACTGAACCAGTCGGGTCGCGCCGCGACCGCCCACACGATCTTCCTGGCGAGCGGAGACTGGCTGCTCATCGGTTTCGGGTGGTTCTTCGCCGTCACGCTGGCCGTGTACGTGGCCGGCGGCGTGAGTGGGGCCCACATCAACCCAGCGGTAACCATCGCACTCGCGGCCAAGCGCGGCTTCGCCTGGAGCAAGGTGCCGGGCTACATCGTCGCGCAGGTGCTCGGTGCGTTCGTGGCGGCGGTGGTCGTCTACTTCGTCTTCCAGGCGGCGATCGACAGCTACGAGACGGTGAACCACGTCTCCAGGGGCGACCCGGACTCGTTGGCCACGTACAGCATCTTCTCGACGTTCCCAGCGCCGTACTTCCACAACGTGTGGGGTCCGTTGCTCTCCGAGATCGTGGGCACGGCGCTGCTGATCGGGGTGCTCCTCGCCATCATCGACGAGCTCGGCACGCCCGTGCGCGCGAACCTGGCGCCGTTCGTCGTCGGCTTGCTCGTCGGAGGCATCGGGCTCTCGTTCGGCGCCAACACCGGCTATGCGATCAACCCCGCGCGCGACTTCGGGCCGCGCGTGTTCGCCGCCATCGCCGGTTACGACAAGCTCGCCTTGCCAGGCGACTACGGGTGGGTCAACTCCTACTTCTGGATACCGATCGTCGGGCCCATTCTGGGTGGGCTCTTAGGAGCGCTCATCTACGACTTCTTCATCCACAAGACGTACATAAGCCTGGGCAAGCAGCCCTCCCCCACCCTCGAGGAGATCGGGGTGACGACCGAGGAAATCGGTGGATTCCTCGGGGAGCGCGCCGCCGGCCCCGAGGCGCACGGCCGGACGGTCGAGGAGCGCTAGCGCGAGGCGGGCCGTGCAATGTTGCGCGGCCCGCGCTCGCCTCCATTAGGGATTCGAGAGCCCCCGGACTCCGGCGGCACGGCCGCGGTCTACGCCTCAACCTCGGGTACCAGATCGGCAATCGAGTCGACGATCCGTGAGGGGCGGTGGGGGAAGCGATCGACGTCGGGCAACGAGGTGACGCCGGTGAGGACGAGGATCGTCTCGAGCCCTGCCTCCAGGCCGGCGATGATGTCGGTCTTCATGCTGTCCCCGACCATCGCAGTGGATTCGGAGTGCGCGCTTATGGTGTTGAGTGCGGTGCGCATCATCAGCGGATTCGGCTTGCCGACGTAGTAGGGACTGACCCCGGTTGCGCTGCTGATCAGTGCCGCCAGCGAGCCCGTTGCCGGCAGCGGGCCCTCGGCGCTTGGGCCGCTGGGATCCGGATTGGTGGCGATGAAGCGTGCTCCCCCCATGACGTGGCGGATCGCCTCGGTGATCCGGGAGAAGCTGTAGGTGCGGGTCTCTCCGACCACCACGTAGTCGGGATCGCGCTCGGTCAGCGTGTAGCCGGCGGCGTGGAGGGCCGTCGTCAGGCCGACCTCTCCGATCACGAACGCCGACCCCCCGGGCCGTTGGTCGCCCAGGAACCGGGCCGTGGCCAGCGCGGATGTCCAGATCGCACCCTCGGGAACGTCGACGCCGCTCCGCCTGAGCCGTGCCGACAGGTCACGGCGCGTGAACAGCGAGTTGTTGGTGAGCACGAGAAACGGCAGCTCGCGCTCATGCAGCAGTCTCAGGAACCGGTCTGCTCCGGGGATCATGTGCTCCTCGTGAACGAGCACGCCGTCCATGTCCATGAGCCACGAGCGAATGCCGGGCCTTCCCTCGCTGGGCGAGGTCAGCTCTTCGGTCGACGGGTTCAAGGTCATGACTGAAGGCACCTCCGTGCCCGGATCAGGGGGAAGGACCCCCAGTATGGCCGCGGCTTAAGTGGTCGCCTCGAAGAACCGCCAGATCGCTTCGGTCGCGTCGGGTCCTCGGGCGTCGGTATGCGAGCCATGTGGGGCGCCGCCAGACCATGCGTGACCCAGCCCGTCGACGCTCAGCAGCTCGTGCATCAGCGCACCGCGGCGGTCCATCCAACGCGACCGAATGTAGGAGTGACCGCCGTCGCCCTCGCGTCGCCAGGTGGCCGAGGGGCGCGCAAGATCGAAGTTGCAGGTCTCGGGCGCCGCAAGGCAGTTGGCGGTCATGGACTGCTGGAGGACCTGCTCCGCGTTGACCGGGGCGACGGTGCGGTCGGCTCGGCCGTGAACGACGATGCTCGGGATTGGGCGCGCGAGGCGGCCCATTGCGGCGTGGGCTGCGGGGCCCAGGCAGGCGGTGTCCTCGCCGCCGCGCGCCATCGCTGTCAAGGCGCCACCCAGGGTGGTGGCAGAGCGGTACGCCAGGCCGGAGTGCACGGCGACCGCGGCGAACAGGTCCGGGTAGGTGGCCGCCAGGATCGCGGCCATGGCGGCGCCGGCGGACATGCCGGCTACGAAGATGCGGCGCGTGTCGATCGCCCACGGCGATGTCGTCCCTGCGACTTGGCGGATGATCGCGACGATGGAAGCGGGCTCGCCGGCGCCGCGCTCTTGGTGCTCCGGCAAGAACCAGTTCCAACAGCCCTGTTGGTTGTCGCCGCGCTCCTGCTGCGGGTAGACGGCGACGAAGCCATGGCGATCGGCCGCTTGGTTGCACTGCGTTGCGATGGCGAAGCTCGCCGCGTCCTGCGTGCAGCCGTGAAGCATGCACACGAGCGGGGCCGCGGTCTGGGAGCGCATGCGAGCCGGCGCGTGGACAAAGGCGCGCCGCGTGCGCCCTGCTGCCGTGATCGTCCGCTCCTCCCAGGCGCCCGGTTCCTGGGCGACTCGCCCTCGAACAGCGCCTACGGACAACGGTCGGGTCGCAGGGTCTGCTGCCCGTAAGGCAGACGGCAGATCGCCGGGCGCACCGCCGGCGCGCTCGATGACCGCACGGTTCGACGCGTAAAGTTCGCGCCAGTCGACAGGGGTCATCTGCGTAATATATCAAGCTACCGCTTGACAAAACGATCAGGCTAGGGGCTTGGTGGGGACGAAGCTGCGGTAGACGCTCAGCAGCGCAGTCCGTTGGGGCTCGCTGAGATCCGGGTCACGCAGGATCGCGGCCTCCGTGTCTAGGACCGGTGGGTCGCCGTCGCCCTCGAGCACGCCCGCGCGGGTGAGCAGCGACCCGAGCGGAACACCCAGCGCCGACGCGATCGCCCGCAGCACGCCCAGGGAGGGCTCGTGCAAACCTCGCTCGAGCTGGCTGAGGTAGGCGTTCGACACCTTCGTTCGGTCGGAGAGCTCCCTGAGCGACAGGTCCGCCGCGACGCGCTGCGCGCGCAACAACGCACCGAGAACCTCGAGCTGAGCTCTCCACGGATCGTCGCTCACCCCGGACATCTTCGCTCAGCGCAGCGGCGCCCCCCACTCGGTCTCCTCGCGCAGCTGCTTCTTGAGGACCTTGCCCCCGGGGTTGCGCGGGAGCGGCTCGCGGCGGACGGCGACGTACTGGGGGACCTTGAAGTCGGCGATGCGCTCGCGGACGTGGTCGACGACCTCGGGCACGTCCAGCTCGTCGCCGGCGGGCACGATCACCGCCCCCACCTTCTCGCCCATCATCTCGTCGGGCACCGGCACGACCGCCACCTCACCCACGCCCGGGGCGCCGATCAGCGCGCTCTCGACCTCGATCGAGTACACGTTCTCGCCGCCGCGGTTGATCATGTCCTTCGCGCGGTCGACGATGTAGAGGCGGCCGGCCTCGTCGATGCGCCCGAGGTCGCCGGTGTGCAGCCAGCCGTCGACGAACGTGCTCGCGGTCGCGTCCGGCTTGTTCCAGTACCCCTGCACGACGTTCTGCCCGCGTACGAGGAGCTCGCCCACGCCGGTGTCGGTGTCGGGACGGTCGATCGCCAGGTCGACGACCGGCATGGCGAAGCCAACCGAGTCGGCGTGGTCGGCGGCCTCCTCGTGGGGCAGGAACGAGGTCAGCGACGACGTCTCGGTCAGTCCGAAGCCGTTGCCGACCCGGGCCTGGGGGAACGCCTCCATGATCCGGTGGACCATCGACGCCGCGATCGGCGCGCCGCCGTAGGACACCCAGCGGACATGCGAGAGAGCGGTCTCTGCGAAGAGCGGGTGCCGGGTCAGCGCGTGGTAGATCGCCGGCACCGACGTGAGCATCTGGATGCGGTGCTCGCTGACCGTTCGCAGGAAGCCCTCGAGGTCGAGCGCGCTGGTGAGCACGTACGTCCGGCCCGCCAGCTCGGTCAGGACGATCAGCTGGCTGTTGCACCCGGTGACGTGGAACAGCGGCACGTTGACCAGCGTGGCCAGCGAAGGCCCCTCGGCGCGATCGACGCCGATGCAGCGGATCGCGTTCTCGCTGTTGGCCAGGAAGTTCGCATGCGACGTCATCGCGCCCTTCGGGAAGCCGGTGGTGCCGCTCGTGTAGAAGATCGCCGCCAGGTCGTCGGGGCCGAGGTCGTCGGTCACGAGCGGGTCGCCGTCCGGCAACCGCTCGCCGGGCCGGAAGCCGTACGCCGCCCCCGAGTCCTCGAGCACGTAGTCGATCTCGGCTTCCTTGAAGCGGATGTTTACCGGCACCGCCACCGCCCCGGCGAGCTGGATGCCCCAGAAGGCCAGCACCCACTCGGCGCCGTTCGGGAGCAGGATCGCGGCGCGGTCGCCGCGGCCCACGCCGGTTGCGCGCAGCCCGCCGGCCACACGGGCCGCGCGGTTCCACAGCTCGCCGTAGGTCAGCGACGGCCCGCCGACCTCGACGACCGCGGTGGCGTCCCGATCGCGCTCCACGCTCGCCCGCAGCAGGTGCACGAGCGAGTCCGGCCGGTCGGTGTAGCGCTTGATGCCGTCGTCGCCGCGGACGACGCCGGTCCGGTCGAAGGGCGTGTCGTCGCGGAAGTTCACGGGCCGAGCTCCACGATCTGCTCGTACGACCCGCGGTTGAGGAGCGGAATCGGCGGCGGGCTGGCCAGGCCCTGGGCGCTGGCCGCGATCATCGCGCGCGGCTCGCGCCACCCCGCGGGGTCGCTGGTGCCGAAGCGGGCGCTGAGGTCGGACGCCGCCAGCGCGGCGGCCCGCTGCAGGCCGCGGTTGTGGAGCGCGCGCAGCGCGTAGGTCTCGCCGAGCGTCGACTCCACGAAGCCCTCCTCGCCGGGCCGGCCGACGAGGCCGCGCTCCGCCGGCGTCGGCGAACCCAGCGCGACCCGTTGGCACGCCGCCTTGAACGCCCGCCAGGTCGCAACCCCAGGCTCGACCGTCCCGTCGGGGCCGGTGCGGTCGTAGTTGCCGTCCCACGCGACGAGCGTGTTCAGCACCGACGCGGCCGGCTCCGGCGCCCCCTCCGCCGCCGCGACCAGGCGCGCGCTTGCGGTCGGCCGCTGCGTCGCGGTCACCGCGTTGGGCCGGATGGCGCCCATGCCCACCGACTCGAAGGTGGGGGCCGCCGCCGCATCGCGCACGAGCGCCTGGAGCTCGGCGACCCGGTGGAAGGGCCCGTTCAGCCGCTCGCGCGCCGGCGCGTCGCCCGAGGTCCAGGCTGCGGCGGGTACGTTGTTCCAGTTGACCAGCCAGTTGCGCCCCCGCGGGTCGATGACGTGCGGATCGCGCGAGCGGGGAAGGAGGCCACGCCACTCCGCCTCGCCGGTCCCCGGGTAGGGCAGGCGCTCGTCCCAGCCCCGCGGCCGCAACGGATGCAGCCCCGGATGCCAGTAGCCGATGTGGCCGGCGTCGTCGGCCGCGATGATGTTCTCGTTCCAGCTCACCCGGCGCAGGGCGCGATCGACCTCGCCCACGTTGCGCGCGTCGTTCAGCGCCGCCAGCCCCGTGACCGTCTCGATCTCCCGGCCCCACAGCGCGTAGCGGCGCGCGTAGGCCACGCTCGCTGCGCGCGCCTGGACCGGCCCGTGGAGCGTGCGGCACAGCGGCTCGGTCACCGACTTCGTGCCGTCGCCGGCGCGGTAGCGGAAGACCTCGCGCCGGCATGACATGGGCCGGACCCGGCCGCGGAACCGGTAGCGGCGCGAACCGGTGCCGGTGAGCCGTTCGGCGTAGAGGTCGTTGTCGTCCGACAGCCCGCTGGTGAAGCCCCACGCCACGTGGTCGTTGTGCCCCGGCCCCATGATCGGCACACCCGGCGCCGTCCCGCCGCGAACATCGGTCCGCGGCCCGTGCAGGTCGAGCTCGACGAAGGTCGACGGCGCCTGGTAGCCCAGCTGTGGCCCGTTGACGAGGAAGGTGTGGCCGTCCGACGGCCGCCTGATGGCCCACATGAACGAGCCCCCGAGGCGGCCGAGGGCGACGTCGATCGCGTGCGCAGGACGCTCATGGCCCGTGGGCACGCCCGCCGCGGTCCCGTTCACGGGGGCGAGTGGCAGCGAGCGAACGAACCGGGCCGAGCGCGCGAAGGCGCGTCGCTCGTCACTCCGCGTCCGCCCCGGCTGGGAAGGGAAGACCCCGTCACGGGCGGGGATCGATGTGATCTGCCCGGGCACGCGCAGCGGCAGCAGCGCCTGGAAGCGGGCGGCGCCGGACGCGCGCAGCGCCGCGACGTTGGGCAGCTCGTTCCCGTCGCCGGTCGGGATCGTCCGCGCGAGCAGGACGCCGATGCGCGCCGAGTCGAGCACGCTCCACGGCCGCAGCGGGATCCGCAGGGCGCTGAACTCGAGCGGCAGGTCGTCGGGCACCTGCCGGACGTGGTCGATCCAGGCGTTGACCCCCGCCGTGTACGAACGGAAGCGGGCACGCAACGCGGCGGGAACCCGTGCGAGCATCGCCCGCAGCTCGGAGGGGGTGTAGTAGTCGCGACGGTTGACGATGTCGTCGGCGAGCATCTCCTTGCCGAGGATCTCGGCGAGCGTGCCCGCGCCGCGGCGCCGGAACAGCTCGAGCTCGGCCAGCCGATCCTGGGCGACGGCGTAGCCCGCGCCCCACCAGAGGTCGTCCTCGGTCGCGCCGGTGACGCTCGGCACCCCATAGGAGTCACGCGCGATCCGCACGCCCCGACGCAGCGACTCGCCGCCCGTTCCGCCCCCGCCCAGGTCGGCGGGCTTGTACCGGAACCCGACGAACAGCGGAAGCTGGTCGTAGAGGTGCGGCGACCCGCCGCCGTTCGACCCGACAAAGCCGCTCTGCCCCGCGGGCAGGACGTCCTCCGAGCGCACGATCGCCGCCTGCGCTGTCCCCACCGGGACGAGAAGCAGGACGAGGACGGCGAGGAGCAGCACCGGCACGCCGCCGCACCCTACTCCGCGGACCGCCGCCAGCGTGATCAGGCAACGTGCCACAACGGTCGGGTTGACCGTCCATTGATGGGGCCGGTTCGCCACCGTCCGCTACGGTGAACTCGTGCAGCCTCTGCAGTGGGAACGCCGTCCCGACGGGCTCCGGGCTCCGGCCCTGGTCTGCGCGTTCAAGGGCTGGAACGATGCCGGCGATGCCGCGTCCGCGGCGCTGACCTTCGTCGGCTCCAGCCTGAGCGCCCGGCGCTTCGCGGTCATCGACCCCGAGGAGTTCTTCGATTTCCAGAACACGCGCCCGCAGGTCAGCATCACCGAGGGGCGCTCGCGCGAGATCACCTGGCCCGAGATCGAGATCTACGAGGCGCGCGTCCCTCGCGCGCCGCGCGACCTCCTCCTGCTCTCGGGCTCCGAGCCCAGCTACCGCTGGAAGACGTTCTGCCGCACGATCGTCGACCTCGCCGAGGCGCTCGGGGTGCAGATGGTGGTGACGCTCGGCGCGCTGCTCGCCGACGTGCCCCACACCCGGCCCACGTCGGTCACCGGGCTGGCCTCCGACGAGGCGCTCGTCGACCGGCTCGGGCTGCAGGCCACCGGCTACCAGGGGCCGACCGGCATCACCGGCGTCCTCCACAGCGCCTGCGCCGAGGCCGGCCTGCCCAGCGCCAGCCTATGGGCGACGGTACCCCACTACGTTGCGGCCGCGCCCAACCCGAAGGCGGCGCTGGCGCTCGTACGCAAGCTCGAGGGGCTGGTCGGCGTCACCGTCGACGCATCCGACCTCGAGAGCGCCTCGGCCGAGTACGAGCGCCAGGTGGAGGCCGCCGTGCAGTCCGACCCCGAGGTGCAGGCGTTCGTCGAGCGCCTCGAGCAGGCGTCGGCCGAGGACACCGGCCCGACGCAGCAGGACGTCCCCTCCGGCGACGTCCTCGCGAGGGAATTCCAGCGCTTCCTGCGCCAGCGCGGCCAGTAACGCGCGACGAGACCTAGCGCGGGCGCCTTCCCCAGACCTGGTGGACGCGGGCCTGGCGCCAGACCGACGCGGGGTCGCGCGCGGCCTGCGCCACATCGGCCTCGAGCGCGTCGATCTCGTCGGCGGTCGCGGCCCCCGCCTCCAGCATCGAGGCGCGCATGTTGCGCACGAGCTGGGCCAGGAAGAGCTTGTCGTCGACGGTGTTCATCCGGTTGACGACCGTGTCCTCCTGCACCGCCTCGAGGCCGGCGGCGGAGAGGATCGCCCTCAGGCGCGGGCCGATGGTGGGGTCTGCGCCGTGGTAGCGGAGGGTTGCTCCGTAGACCTCCTGGAGGCGATCGAGCGCGGGGACAGGCGGGTCGCTGCCCAGCGTTCCCAGAAACAGCTCCTCGACGGCGACGGCGCCGCCGGGCCGCACCTCGGCCGCCATCGCGCGCACCGCTGCCGACGGGTCGACGAGGTGGCCGAGCAGGAGCCGCGCGTAGGCGAGGTCGAAGGCCTCGCGCTCGACCGGTCGGGCTGCGTCGGCGTGCACGAAGTCCGCGCGCACGCCGGCTCGCTCCGCCGCCTCGCGCGCGATGTCGAGAGCCTCGTCGTCGACGTCAGCGCCCACGGCGCGGGCGCCGACGCGGGCCATGGCGATCGTGACCTGCCCGTCGCCGCAGCCGACGTCGAGGCACGACCACCCGGAGGCCAGGCCGACGCGCGCCAGGAACGCCTCGGTCGCCTGAGCCATGACGTGGGCCTGGCGGGCGAGGCGCTGCGCGTCGGCCAGCCCGCCCGCGATCGTGTACTCGCCCGCCATCCCGCTAGCGCTCGGCGGCGGGGCAGACGATCCGGTAGTCGCACACCGAGCACGCCGCGTAGGACGGGGTCGGCTCGAACCCCTGCGACATGATCCCGTCGGCCACCTCGAGCACGGTGTCGGTCACCCAATCGCGGTCCTCGGCGCTGCGCTCCACCGGCACCTTGGCGTCGTCGAGGACGTAGTAGTAGGCCTGCTGGGCGGCGTCGAGCTGCCACGCCTCGCGGGCGCCCACCGCGTAGAGCGAGAGCTGGACGTCGGACTTGAGCTGCGCCGCCGACTTCGGCCGGCCGGTCTTGTAGTCGATGAGCTCGAAGCCGCCGTCGGGGAGCCGATCGACCCGGTCCACCCGCCCGCGCACCAGATGGTCGCCGAGCTTGAACGCGAACGCGCGCTCGAGCCACACCGGATCGGCGGGCTCGGACTGGAAGCGCTCGTGATAGCGGGTGAGCGCCTCGATCGCCTTCGCGCGCAGCTGACGCTCCTCGTCGGAGTCCCCGAAGCCGCCGCGTCGCCAACCCGCCTCAAGCAGCCCGAGCAGCTCGGCGAGCGTCTTCGATTCGCCTCCCACCGCGTGATACCGCTCGAGCACCTGGTGGACGAGGATCCCGAAGCGCTGGTTCACCGTCGGCTCCTGCGGGATGCGGAAGACGCGCGCGAACTTGTACTTGAGCGGGCAGGTGAGATAGGTCTCGACGTCGGAGGCCGAGAGCACGAGTCCGGCGCCGCGCCGCGGCAGGAAGGCCTCGAGGGACGGCTCGGAGCGGGCAGCGAGGGCTGACGCGCGGCGGCGGTCGTCCGCATCGGCGCCGAGCAGGAAGTCGTCGAGGGTCGACGTCTCGAAGACCTCGCGCTGCTCGGGCGACAGTCCCTGCCCCAGCCGTGCGTTGATCGCCGGGAGCGTCTCCTCGACGCTCTGCCCCGCGGGGCGTTGGATGAGCGCGCCGAGCTTGAGCAGCTCGAGGTAGCGGACGATCGCGTGCGAGACGTCGAGGTCGGTATCCAACCGCAGCTCGCCCAGCCGCCCGCCCACGGCCGAGACGGCGTCGAGCACCTCGCCGCGCAGCGCCCGTGCTGCGGCGTGCAGCGACTCGGCGGGGCCGAACAGCTCCTCCTCGCGCTGCTCCCACATGCCGCCGACCGCGGCGCGCGCCTCCTCGACGAACGGCGACGGCTGCATGATCGCGCCGGCCTCCGAGCGCTCGGGATAGGCGAGCACGAGGCGGGCCCGCGCCCGCGTCATCGCCACGTGCAGCAGCCGCCGCATCTCGGCGACGTGGGCGGCCCGCGACTCGGCCGGCAGCTCCTCGTGGAGCAGCGCGTCGGGGATCGGCTCGAACGTCCGCCGGCGCGCGCCCGGCATGCGCGCGGACTGCAGGCCGAGCACGTAGACCGCCTCGAACTCGCGCCCCTTGGCCGTGAGCATGGCCATGACCTGCACGCCGGGCGCCGCGCCGGCCGCGCTTGCCTCCTCCTCGCGCAGCCCCGCCTCGGCGACGGCGGCGATGTAGCGCGCGAACTCGCGCGCCGTCGCCTGCGGCGAGCGGCGCACGTACTGGGTCGCCAGCTCGGACAGCTTGGCCAGGTTGACCAGGCGCTCGACGACGTCGGCCTGCGCCGCGAAGAGCTGCTGGCGGCGCAGGCCCAGGCGCTCGATCAGCCGCTGCACGAACAGGTCGGGGCGCACCGTGTCGAGCTGGCCCGCGCCCGCCTTGTGCAGGCGCAGGAAGTGGAGGATGCGCTCGCGGGACTCGGGCGGCAGCTGGGGCGACTCGGTGCCGGCGACGAGCGCCGAGACCATGTCGAGCTTGCGCCGGCGCGAGATCTGGATGCAGCGCGCGAGGTCGACCGAGCGCAGCTCGACCGGCGGGCGGGCGAGCGCGCGCACCACCGCGCCCGCGTCGCCGGGGTCGGAGAGCAGGCGCAGCCAGGCCAGCACGTCGCGGATCTCGGCCCGCTGGAAGAACGCTGCGGCGCCGACGAGCCGGAACGGCACCGCACGCTCCTCGAGCGCGACGGCCACCTCCTGGCCCTCGTTGCGCACCGAGCGCACCAGCACCGCCACTTCGTCGGGGCGCAGGCCCTCGCGTACGATCCGCCGCTCGATGTCGGCGGCGACCGCCTGGGCCTGCGCGCGTTCGTGGGTCGCGCGCCAGAACGCGACCTCGCCGCCCGGCTCCCCGTCGACCTCCGCGCCGGCCGCATCGAGGATGCGCCGGCGGCAGCGGAACGAGCGCTCCAGCCGCACGACGGGCGCGTCGAGCGCCTCGACGTTCTTGGTTGCCGCGCCCCGGAAGCGCAGAATCGACTGCTCGGGGTCGGCGGCGAAGACGGCGGTGGCACTGCCGCGCGCCAGTAGCCCGACGATCTGCACCTGCGCGAGGTTGAGGTCCTGATATTCGTCGACCAGGAGGTGCGCTTGGCGCTCGGCCGCGCGCGCCAGCACGCCGGCGTTGTCTCGCAGCAAGCGGTGGCCGGTCAGCAGCAGGTCGCCGAAGTCCAGAGCGCCCCGCTCGCGAAGCATGCGGTCATGCGCGCGATACAGGCCGGCGAACTCGCGCTCCTGCCCGGACCTCGACGCCTCCGCCGCCCAGGCCGCGTACTCCTCGGCGGTGACGAGCTCCTCCTTGAGGCGGTCGATGCGCTCGATCACCCCGGCCAGCAACGCCGCCGGGTTGCCGCGCAGGTCGTGGCGCCGCAGCGTCAGCTCGTCGATGCGATCGAGCAGCATGGCGAGGCGGTCGGCGGGGGTGACCGGCTGCGCGAACGGGTCGAGGCCGGCCTCGGCGGCCTCGTCGCGCAACAACCGCGCGCACAGGCCGTGCACCGTGCACACCGACAGCTCCTCGTAGGGCCGGTCGATTGCGTCCTCGATCCGTATGCGCAGCGCGTCGGCGGCGGGCGCGGAGACCGTCAAGGCGAGGACCGACTCCGGCGGCGCGCCTTGCTCGACCAGCCACTGGAAGCGCGCGATGAGCGTGAGCGTCTTGCCGGTGCCCGGCCCGCCGAGCACGAGCAGCGGGCCGCCCGCATGCGTGACCGCCTGACGCTGGGCCGGGGTCAGGCCGTCTGTGGGCACGCCCCTAGAGTACGGCGCGATGGCGCCGTCAGCGGACGAGTGGCTCGGGACCTGCCGGCGCGCGACAGCCGGCGTCCGCGAGATGCTCGCCGGCTGGTCGACGACCGCTCAGCGCGCCGTCCAGACCGGCCGCGGCGAGGGCGGCGACAACGCCCTGGTGATCGATCGCGCGGCCGAGGACGTGATCTTCGCCGAGCTCGACGCGCTGCGTGCCGGGGGCGCCCGCTTCATGGCCGTCTCGGAGGAGCGGGGCGAGGTCGACTACGGCGACCCGGGCGTGCGCGTGGTCATCGACCCGATCGACGGGTCGCTCAACGCCAAGCGCACGATGCCGCCGCACGCGTTCTCGCTCGCCGTGGCCCGCGGGGCCACGATGGCCGACGTCGAAGTGGCCTACGTCTACGACTTCGGGACGGAGGAGGAGTGGACGGCGACCCAGGGCGGGGGCGCAACGCTCGACGGCGCACCGCTCGACACGGCCCTGCCCGAGCGCCGCGCTCCCGACGGCCGCCTCGAGCTGCTCGGCATCGAGTCGGCCGACCCGCGCTGGGTCGCAGAGGTGGCCGAGGACCTGGTGCCGCTGGCCTACCGGATCCGCGCGCTTGGGAGCATCGCCCTGACCCTGTGTCAGGTGGCGGCGGCGCGGCTGGACGCGATGACGTCGCTCAAGCGCGCGCGGGCGGTGGATGCGGCCGCGGGACAGCTGATCGCACGCGAGGCGGGAGCGATCTTCGCGCCGCTGGACATGGAGCTCGACGTCAAGCCGCGCGCGCCGGTGATGGCCGCGCGGAGCCAGGCCACGCTCGAGGTGCTGCATGGGCTGGTCCGCTGACCCGCTCCCATGGCGCTCGAAGGGGCGCCTGCCGGTCCGACCCACCCCTCGTTCATCGCGGCCGTTCCAGCGCGAATTTCGACCCGCTTCATCGCCCTTGCCATGATGGGGGGCATGGTCGATTGGCCCTTCGCCTCCCGTCTGGCCGGCACGATCGCCGGCGAGCCGCCGTACCGGCCGCTCGCCGACGACCTCGACGCCGTCGCCGAGGACAGCCTCGCGCGTGTGCGCGCATACACGCATCTGATCCCCGACACGCCCCTGCCGGGGCCCGAGCAGGTGACGCGCAAGGCCTGGATCGAGGCCAACCTCGCGGGCGCGCGCGAGCTGGTCGAGCCGCTCACCGCGAAGCTGAACGCGGGGGTGCAGGGGCTCGGCCCGCTGAGTGGGCCCGCCCAGACCGCCGCGGCCTACGTGCTCGCGGGCGAGGTCGGTGTGCTCTTCGGCTTCCTCTCCCACCGCGTCCTCGGTCAGTACGAGCTTGCCCTGCTCGACCCCACGACGCAGCCGCGCCTGCTCTTCGTCGCCCCGAACATCGACGCCGCCATCGGCCGCTTCGGGGTCGACCGGCGCGAGTTCGTGCAGTGGGTGGCCCTGCACGAGGTCACGCACGGCCTGCAGTTCGCCGCCGTGCCGTGGCTGCGCGGCTACCTCGCCGCCCAGGTGCGCGAGCTGCTCGACGGGCTCGAGGTCTCGGTCGATCTTCGCGGCGCGCTGAAGCTTCCCGACGGCGCCGACCTGCGCCGCGCGATCGACACCCTGCGGGATGGCGACCTGCTCTCGGTGGTGACCACGCCCGACCAGCGCGCGATCATCGACCGCATCCAGGCGGCGATGGCCGTCATCGAGGGCTACGCCGAGCACGTCATGGACGCGGCGGGCCGCGAGGCGCTCCCCTCGCTCGACGACCTGCGCGAGGCGCTCGAGCGCCGGCGGCGTCAGGCATCGCCGCTGGCCAAGCTGCTCCAGCGGCTGCTCGGCCTCGACCTCAAGCTGCGCCAGTACGAGCTCGGCAAGCGCTTCTGCGACGCCGTCGTGGAGGCCGAGGGCATCGAGGCCCTCAACCGCGTCTGGCGCGGCGAGGAGGCGCTCCCGACGCTGGCCGAGCTCGAGGACGCCGACGCCTGGCTACGCCGCACCCGCGAGCCCATCTCGGCCTAGGCCGATTCTCGCCGCCCCTGGCCAGGTCCTCGCGGTTCGCCGTGCCTGGCACGGCTTCACCCCTGTGTCCCCCGTCAATGGCCTAGGATGGGGCTACGAACACTCGTTCGGCCTGTTACAAGCTTGGCTGCGGAATTGCCCGAATCTGCGCCGCTTTCCAGGCCAGCTGTAACAAGGTCGGATCGGCGGTTTACAAACGTGTGTTCGCTGCTATGCTGCGAACAACGTTAGATGTAATAAGAAGCTGATCCCGAGGGGGAACGCACCTCATGGCCACCACCGAGAGCACCCGGCGCCAGACCGCCGCCACGAAGCGCAGCACCGCTGCGAAGCGTGCCGCCGGCACCCGCGCCCAGAACCGCACCGAGAAAACCACGCGTACCCAGGCCCGCCGCACCACCCGTAGCGCGCAGCGGTCCACCCAGCGCACGGCGGCGACCGCCGAGCGCCAGGCGACCACGCAGGCCAACCAGGTCCAGGATCTGGTCGAGCGTGCCGCGCTGACCTACGTCGGCGCTGCCCTCACGGCCCGCGATCGAGTCGTCCAGAGCTACGACTACCTGCGCAAGACCTACGGCGACACCGACTCGGTGCAGCGCCAGCTCAAGAAGTTCGAGCGTCGCGGCACCACCGGCCGCAGCCGGTTCGAGCGCCAGTTCAAGCGCGGCCGCACGCGCGTCGAGCGCGAGCTGCGGCAGCGCCGCAACCAGGTCCGCCGCGAGGCGACCGCCGCCCGCCGCGACGTGACCCGTCAGCTCAAGCCGCTTCAGGCGCAGGTCGACCTCGTCTCGGCCCAGGTCGAGAACGCGGTCCAGACCGGCGTGACCGAGGCTCAGAAGGCCGTCGAGCGCGTCGTCGCCTAGCCCATTCTCGCCGTTTCTGCCTAGGTCCTCGGGGTTCGCCGTGCCTGGCACGGCTTCACCCCTGCGTCCCGACCCAGGAACGGCGATCGATGGCCTAGCAGCCGTCTTCTCCCGGCGCGGCGGACCGAGAGGCGCCGCCGCCGGGCAGTCCTGCCGGCCTCATACCTCGCCGGCAGATGCAGTACCTCTCCTCCCTCGATCGTCGGGGCGGCTTCGGTCGCCCCGGCGGTCTTTAACGCGGTTCCGGGCCCGCGTCTCGCACGTGCTATCCCTATGGACATGCCCACGCGAGAGCAGGTCACCGAGGCGCTGAAGTCCGTCATCGACCCCGAGCTGCGGCGCTCGATCGTCGAGCTCGACATGGTTCGCTCGATCGCCATCCATGACGCTACCGGCGTCGTCGACGTGACCGTCTCGCTGACCACGCCCGGCTGCCCGATCCGCGGGCATTTCCAGACCGCCGTCGCCAAGTCGGTCGGCGGGCTCGGGGGCGTCACCGGCGTCAACGTCGACTTCGACATCCTCACCGATCAGCAGAAGGGCGCACTCCAGCAGAAGCTCGGGCGCGGGAGCCTGCCCGAGGGCGCCCTCGCCCAGGTCTCGAACATCATCTGCGTCGGCTCGGGCAAGGGCGGCGTGGGCAAGTCGACCCTGACCGCGAACCTCGCCGCCGCTCTGATCGCCTCCGGCAAGACCGCCGGCGTGCTCGATGCCGACGTGTGGGGCTACTCGCAGCCGCGGATGCTCGGCATCGGGGCCGAGAAGCCGAAGGTCTCGGCCGAGCGCAAGATCCTCCCGAATGTCTCCCACGACGGCGTCAACGTCATGTCGATCGGCTTCTTCCTCGACGAGGACGCCGCGGTCGTCTGGCGCGGGCCGATGCTCCACAAGGCGCTGCAGCAGTTCCTCGAGGACGTTGACTGGGGCGAGCTCGACTACCTGCTCGTGGACCTCCCGCCCGGCACCGGCGACGTCTCGATGACGCTCGCCCAGCTGCTGCCTCAGGCGAAGTTCGTCATCGTCACCACCCCGCAGCCGGCCGCGCAGAAGGTGGCGCGCCGCTCGGCCCAGATGGCCAACAAGGTGCAGCTCGAGATCGCCGGCGTGGTCGAGAACATGTCCGCGTTCACCACGCCCTCCGGCGAGCGCTTCCAGCTCTTCGGCGAGGGCGGCGGCCAGTTGCTGGCCGACGAGCTCGACGTGCCGCTGCTCGGCAAGGTGCCGCTGACCATGCCGCTGCGCGAGCAGGCCGACGCCGGCGTCCCGCTGGTGACCACCGACCCGGACGACCCGGCGTCGATCGCGATCCGCGAGACCGCCAGCGGCCTCATCGCGCTCTCCCCGGTCGAGCTGCCGGTCATGCAGGCGCCGGCGCCCGCCGCGGCGCCCAAGCCGGTCGGCGCCTCACTCCCAATGGCCTAAAGCCCATTCTCGCCGCCCCTGGCTAGGTCCCCGGGGTTCGCCGTGCCCAGCACGGCTTCACCCCTGCGTCCCGACCCAGGAACCGCGAGCTGTGGCCTTACCCGCTCGCGAAGTACTCCGCGTTGGCCTGCGTGTACTTCGCCCACTCGTCGGGGAGCTGGTCCTCAGCGAAGCAGGCATCGACGGGGCAGGCCTCGACGCAGGCGTCGCAGTCGATGCACTCCTCGGGATCGATGTAGAGCTGCTCGACGTTGTCGTAGTCGGGTTCGTCCGGCGTCGGGTGGATGCAGTCGACGGGACACACCTCGACGCACGAGTTGTCCTTGGTCCCGATGCAGGGCTCGGCGATGACGTAGGCCATGGGAACGCGGCATTCTAGAGACATGCTTCTGCTCACTGGCGCAACC
>JBJMKX010000158.1:0-6121 GCA_045805605.1 Solirubrobacteraceae bacterium | reverse complement strand
TCGACCTCCTCGCGCTTGATACCGCGGAGGAGAGCGCCGATGTTGTCGCCGGCCTGGCCCTGGTCGAGCAGCTTCTGGAACATCTCCACGCCGGTCACGACCGTGCTCTGCACCTTCTCTTGGATGCCGACGATCTCGAGCGTCTCGTTGACGTTCACGATGCCCTGCTCGACGCGGCCGGTGACGACCGTGCCGCGGCCGGTGATCGTGAAGACGTCCTCGATCGGCATGAGGAACGGCTTGTCGACGTCGCGCTGCGGCTCCGGGATGTAGGAATCCACAGCCTCCATCAGCTCGAGGATCTTCCCGGTCCACTCGCCGTCGCCCTCGAGTGCCTTCAGCGCCGAGACCGTGATGACGGGGATGTCGTCACCGGGGAACTCGTACTTGGTGAGGAGCTCGCGCACCTCCATCTCGACGAGCTCGAGCAGCTCGGGGTCGTCGACCATGTCGGCCTTGTTCAGCGCGACGACGATGTAGGGCACCTCGACCTGGCGGGCGAGGAGGATGTGCTCGCGCGTCTGCGGCATCGGGCCGTCGGCCGCCGAGACGACGAGGATCGCGCCATCCATCTGGGCGGCTCCCGTTATCATGTTCTTGATGTAGTCGGCGTGACCAGGACAGTCGACGTGGGCGTAGTGCCGCTTGTCGGTCTGGTACTCGACGTGGGCGATCGAGATGGTGATGCCGCGGGCCTTCTCCTCGGGGGCGTTGTCGATCGACGCGAAGTCGCGAACGGCCGTGTTCGTCCCCTGCTCGGAGAGCACCTTCGTGATCGCCGCGGTCAGCGTCGTCTTGCCATGGTCGATGTGACCGATGGTGCCGACGTTGACGTGCGGCTTGTCGCGCTCGAACTTCTCCTTCGCCACTTTCGTCTATCTCCTTTGAAGTCTTCGTGTTCGGGGTGGATCGGGGGCGAACCCCCAGAAGGTAGCTGCTTTTAGGCGGGTACGGGCTCCCCGGTCCGATGCTCGATCACGCGCTCGGCGATGTTCGGCGGGACCTCGGCGTAGCTGTCGAACTGCATCGTGTAGGTCGCGCGCCCCTGGGTGGTGGAGCGCAGGTCGGTCGCGTACCCGAACATCTCGGCCAGGGGGACCTGTGCGGAGACCACCTGGGCATTGCCGCGCAGCTCGGTCCCGTGCAGCTGCCCGCGCCGGCGGTTGAGGTCGCCGATCACGTCGCCGAGGAACTCCTCGGGCGTGACCACCTCGACCGCGAAGACCGGCTCGAGCAGGACCGGCTTGGCGCGCTTGGCCGCCTCCTGGAAGGCGAGCGAGCCCGCGACCTTGAACGCGACCTCCGACGAGTCGACCTCGTGGTACTTGCCGTCGGTCAGGGTCACGCGCACGTCGACCATGGGGTAGCCGGCCTTGACGCCCGTCTCCAGCGCCTCCTCGATCCCCTTCTCGACGGCGGGGATGAACTCGCTCGGGATCGAGCCCCCCTTGATCTTGTTGACGAAGTCGAAGCCCTCGCCCGGCGCCGGCTCGAGGTCGATGTAGACCACGCCGTACTGGCCGGAGCCGCCGGTCTGGCGGACGAACTTGCCCTCGACCTTGTGGGCCTCGCCCCGCACCGTCTCGCGGTAAGACACCTGCGGGCGGCCGACGTTGGCCTCGACCCTGAACTCGCGCAGCATGCGGTCGACGAGCACCTCGAGGTGCAGCTCGCCCATGCCGGAGATCTCCGTCTGGCCGGTCTCCTCGTTGGTGCGTACCTGGAAGGTCGGGTCCTCCTCGGCCAGGCGCGCCAGCGCGGTGGCCATCTTCTCCTGGTCGGCCTTCGTCTTGGGCTCAATGGCGACCTTGATGACCGGGTCCTCGAACTCGATCATCTCGAGCTTGATCGGCGCGTCGGGCGCCGCCAGCGTGTCGCCGGTGGCGACCTGCTTGATCCCCACCGCGGCGGCGATATCGCCGGCCGATACCTGCTCGACCTCCTCGCGGTGGTTGGCATGCATCATCAGGATGCGGCCGACGCGCTCGGTGCGGCCGGTCGAGACGTTGAGCACGCGGCCGCCGGCCTGCAGCTTGCCCGAGTAGACGCGGAAGAAGGTGAGCTTGCCGACGTAGGGGTCGGCCGCGATCTTGTAGGCGAGCGCGGCGAACGGCTCGGAGTCGTCGGGCTTGCGCTGGGCCGGACGGCCCTCGTCCTCGCCCTTGACCTGCTCGGTGCCCTGGACGGCCGGCACGTCGAGCGGGCTGGGCAGTAGGTCGATGACGGCGTCGAGCAGCGGCTGGACGCCCTTGTTCTTGAACGACGAGCCACACAGGACCGGCGTCATCTTGATGTCGAGCGTGGCCTTGCGAATGGCCTGCTTGAGGCGCGCCGTGGGAATCTCCTGCTCCTCGAGGATCATCTCGAGCAGCTCGTCGTCGTAGTGGGAGACCTCCTCGAGCAGGTGCTCGCGGGCGGTGGCAGCCTCGTCGGCGAGCTGGGCCGGGATGTCCGTGATCTCGAACTCCTTGCCCAGCTCGTCCTTGTAGAGGATCGCCTGGTTGGCGACGAGGTCGATGATGCCGCTGAAGTCGCCCTCGGCCCCGATCGGCAGCTGGATCGGCACCGGATGGGCGCCGAGGCGGTCGATCATCGTCTGGATGCCGCGCTCGAAGTCGGCGCCGACACGATCCATCTTGTTGATGTAGGCGATGCGCGGGACGCGGTACTTGTCGGCCTGGCGCCACACCGTCTCGGACTGCGGCTCGACGCCGGCGACCGAGTCGAACAGCGCGATGGCGCCGTCGAGCACGCGCAAGGACCGCTCGACCTCGACGGTGAAGTCGACGTGGCCGGGCGTGTCGATGATGTTGATGCGGTTGTCGCGCCAGTAGCACGTGGTCGCGGCAGACGTGATCGTGATGCCGCGCTCCTGCTCCTGCGCCATCCAGTCCATGACCGCGGCGCCCTCGTGAACCTCCCCCATCTTGTGGGTCCGACCGGTGTAATAGAGGATGCGCTCGGTCGTGGTCGTCTTGCCCGCATCGATGTGGGCCATGATCCCGATGTTGCGCGTGTTTGAGAGCGTGTTCTGCGGCATGGTTTCGAGCAAAGAAAAGGGCCCTGCGGGCCCATGAACGACATACCGGTCGGCCGGGCGCGGGCGTCTAGTCGGTCGGCGTCTCCATGGGTGACAGGAAGTGCTGTGGAGGCGCGCGCAAGGTGAGCGCACCGCCTCGCGGCACGGCGAGCCAATATAGCAAAGGGGTATCGGGCCTCCAGGCGGCGTTTTCCCGCCTCGCAAGCGGCATTGCGGCCCATCCGAGGGCCCTCCGAGGGGTCCTCGCGGCCCTTGGATTGGCCGGCGCCGTGCTGTTGGTGATCTCGGAGTTCTCGACCGTCACACACGTCAAGGCGATCACCGTCGTGCTGCCCAACAGCGAGCGAACGGGGTTCGACCAGAACAGCGGCGCGATGCTCATCCTCGGGCTGCTGGCGGTGCCCATGCTCGTGGGCGCCGCCCTCGGCCCAAGCAGGCCGGCGATGGTCGCGGTGGCGGCCATCGGCGTGATCGCGCTGCTCATCGCGTTGCTCGGCGACCTGCCCGACGTGACGAAGACCGGCACGATCTTCCGCGAGCGCTACGAGGACGCGAAGGCCCAGGCGCAGATCGGCTTCACGTTCGAGTGGCTGGGCGCGGTGCTGCTGATCCTGTCGGCCGGGCTGTTGTTGCTGGCCGATTTCGGGGGACGCAGCGTGGCTGCTGAGCGGCCGGTCGAACAGCCCGCCGCAGGCTGAGCCGCAGGCGTTTCGGCACGAAGCGCGACAGTCCCGTGACGCCGCGGATCCCACGCTGGCGTGGTGCCCCGCGCTGCCACCGCCCTCCCTGGCACCGAGTGTCGACTCAGTCAGCCTCAGGCTGACAAATTCGACACTCGGCCCGATGTGCTGGTCGCGCGCCGGGCCGCCGACCAGCGGGGCGTGCTGTCACTGGACGAGCTCCGCGCGTGCGGCCTCTCGTGCGAGAACGTCCGCGTCCGCGTCGGCAACGGGCGCTTGCACCCACTCCACGCCGCCGTTTACGCAGTTGGGCACGCGAACATCGGGCTGCAGGGACGCTTTCTCGCCGCGGTCAAGGCGTGCGGCGACGGCGCGCTGCTCAGCCACTTCTCGGCCGCGGCGCTATGGGAGTTCCTGCCTTGGGATGAGCGGCGGCCCGAGGTGACGGTGCTCGATACGACCACGCGCGTCCATCCCGGCCTGCACGTGCACCGAACCCGCGTCCTAGCGCCGATTGACGTCGCCCGCCACGCCGGGATCCCGGTGACCTCCCCGGCGCGGACGCTGCTCGACCTCGCCGCGATCGTTCCTTACAGGCAGCTCCGGCGCGCCATCCGGCAGGCGCAGTCGCTCTACCGCGTCAACCTCCGCCAGCTGCTCGAGGTCCTGGCGCGCCTCGGGCCGCGCCGTGGCACGCGCAACTTCGCGCGGATCGTCGCGACCGGGCCCGCACCGACGCGCAGCGTGCTCGAGGACGCGGTGCTCGATCTCGTCCTGCGCGGCGGCCTGGCGCATCCGATCGTGAACGGGAAGCTCGTGCTCGACGGCCGACCGGTTTACCCAGACTTCCGTTGGCCCGAGCAGAGGCTCGTGGTCGAGGCCGACGGCGCTGCGTGGCACGACCACAAGCTCGCCCGCGAAGATGACGCCGAGCGACAAGCGCTGCTCGAGAGCCACGGATACCGCGTCCTTCGCGTCACTTGGGACCAGACGATCCTGTGCCCGGCGCAGACCCTGGCGCGAATCCGGGCGGCCGGCGCACCGAGTGTCGATTGAGTCAGCCTCAGGCTGACAAATTCGACACTCGCCGGTGGAGGGTGGCCCGAGGGCCGCTACCAGCGATAGTGGGCGAACGCCTTGTTCGCCTGCGCCATGCGGTAGATGTCGTCCTTGCGCTTGTAGGCGCCGCCCTGCTGGTTCTGGACGTCGAGGAGCTCGTTGGCGAGGCGCTGGGCCATCGTCTTCTCGCGGCGCTGGCGGGCGAACTCGACGAGCCAGCGGACGGCCAGGGTGCGGGCGCGGCGGGCCGGCACCTCGACGGGGACCTGGTAGGTCGCGCCGCCGACGCGGCGGGAGCGGACCTCGAGGGCCGGGGTCAGCGTCTTGAGCGCCGCCTCCAGCTGCTCGATCGGGTCCTTGCCGGTCTTCTCGCCGATGATGGCGAGCGCGTCGTAGACGATCCGCTCGGCCGTGCTCTTCTTGCCGTCGAGCATGACCTTGTTGACGACCTGGGTGACCAGGCGCGAGCGGTGGACGGGGTCCGGCTCGATGGGCCGGATCGTTGCGGCGGAGCGGCGGGGCATGAAGTCTCTACTTCTTCTTGACGCCGTACTGGCTACGGCTCTTCTTGCGATCGGTCACGCCGGAGGCGTCCAGCGTGCCGCGCACGACCTTGTAGCGCACGCCCGGCAGATCCTTGACGCGGCCGCCACGCACGAGCACGACGGAGTGCTCCTGCAGGTTGTGGCCCTCGCCGGGGATGTAGGAGGTGACCTCGACCGAGCCGGTGATCCGCACGCGGGCGACCTTGCGCAGCGCCGAGTTCGGCTTCTTCGGCGTGGTCGTGTAGACGCGGGTGCAGACGCCGCGGCGCTGCGGGGCGGCCTGCTTCTTCTTGTTGCCCTTGCCGGACTTCAGACCCGGCGTGGACATCTTGCGCGGCTTGGGCTTGCGACCCTTGCGGACGAGTTGGCTCGTGGTGGGCATGCGGCGCGGGATGGTAGCAAGCGTTCGGGTGCAGTCCCTTCCCGGCGGACCGTTGCAGGGCGCGGCCCCGCGCCAGCACGCGCATCATTCCCCCCCCCGCGGCGGCGACATCGGGCCCATGGCGTCGCTGCCCTCCACCCTGGGTTCGATCCCTCGAAGGCTGTCGGCCGTCGCCGCCGACCTGCACCGCACGGCCCGGGCGACGGCAGCCCTGCCGGAGCTCGCGCGCGCCCTGCTGGCCGGCGTGGAGGGCCTGCGCGCGGAGCTGCGCGGCGGCCTGGAGGGCCTCCAGCAGGGCCTCGACGGCCTGCGCGGCGACCTCGCCGACGGCGTCGGCGACCTGCGCGGCGACGTCCAGGAACTGCACCAGGAGCTCGCGCGGCTGCGGCCGCTGCCGGCCGGCATCGCCGACGTC
>JBJMKX010000157.1:0-18172 GCA_045805605.1 Solirubrobacteraceae bacterium | reverse complement strand
CCTCGCCGAGCGGGCGCAGTACGGTCAGCGCCTCCTCCTCGTAGCGCTGGTCGCCGGTCAGCGCGGCGAGGCGCAGCAGGCCCAGCGCGGCGGAGGACTGGCCGGCCGGGATCGGCGTGTCCTCGAGGTCCTTGCGGCGGGCGAGCAGCCCGTGGTCGGGCGGGGTCGACCAGAAGCCGCCCGACTGGCGATCGGCGAAGCGGTCGACGAGGACGTCGGCGCGGGCGCGGGCCTCGACGAACCAGCGCTCCTCGAACGTCGCCTCGTAGAGCGTCAGCAGCGCCTCGAGCAGGAACGCGTGGTCCTCGAGGTAGGCGTTCAGCCGCGCTTGGCCGGCGTTGAAGGTGCGCAGGAGGCGGCCCTCCACCGTGCGCATGCGCTCCAGGACGAAGGCGGCGGCGTCACGCGCGGCGGCGAGGAGGTCGTCACGCCCCAGCACCGCGCCCGCGTCGGCCAGCGCGCCCACCATCAGGGCGTTCCAGGAGGCCAGGCGCTTGTCGTCGAGCCCCGGTCGCACCCGACCCCGGCGCACGGCCAAGAGCCGCTCGCGGATCCGCGCCCGCTGGTCGCCGGGTGGCTCGGGCCCCCGCGACTCGAGCACGTTGGCACCTTCGAAGTTGCCTCGTCCGCTCGCGCCGAACCATGCGATCGCCGCGTCGGCGTCGCCTGGGTCGAGCGCGTTGCGCAGCTCGTCCAGCGTCCACACGTAGAACTTGCCCTCCACGCCCTCGGAGTCGGCGTCCAGCGCGCTGTAGAAGCCGCCGTCGGGTGCCCGCATCTCTCGCAGCGCCCACTCGACCGTCTCCTCGGCGGTGCGCCGCAGGAGCGCGTCCCCGCTGATCTGCCATCCGTGGAGGTAGGCCCGCGCCAGCAGCGCGTTGTCGTAGAGCATCTTCTCGAAGTGCGGGACCGTCCAGGTCGCGTCGACCGCGTACCGGGCGAAGCCGCCGCCGACCTGGTCGTTGATGCCGCCGCCGGCCATGGTGCGCAGCGTCATCAGCGCCATGCGGCCCTCTGGCGAGTCCGTGCCGCGCACGGCCGCGCGGCGCAGCAGGAACTCGAGCGTCGCGTGCGGGGGGAACTTCGGGGCGTCGCCGAAGCCGCCCTGCACGCTGTCGAACTGGCCGGCCAGGGTCTGCACCGCGGCGTCGAGCGTGGCCGCCTGCAGCGGCTGCTCGGACGGGCGCAGGATCGCGCCGCCGGCCAGGCGTCCCGCCACGCGCCGGCCCTGCTCGCGGATCTCCTCGCGCCGCTCGTCCCAGGCCTGCGCGACCGCGCCGAGCACCTGGCGCCAGGAGGGCATGTTCATCCGCGCCTGCGGCGGGAAGTACGTCCCGCCGAAGAACGGCACCTGCTCCGGCGTGAGGAAGACGTTCAGCGGCCACCCGCCCTGGCCCGTCATCGCCTGGACCGCCTCCATGTAGAGGGCGTCGACGTCCGGGCGCTCCTCGCGGTCGACCTTCACGCAGACGAAGCGCTCGTTCATGAGCCGCGCCGTCTCGGGGTCCTCGAAGCTCTCGCGCTCCATGACGTGGCACCAGTGGCAGGCCGAGTAGCCGATCGAGACGAGCAGCGGCACGTCGCGCTCGCGGGCCTCGGCGAGCGCGTCCGGTCCCCACGGCCGCCAGTCGACCGGGTTGTCGCGGTGCTGGAGCAGGTATGGGGATGTCTCCTGCGCCAGGGCGTTGGGGCTCACGCCCCGAGGGTAGGAGAATAAACGTGCGCGCGTCGGTCAGCCGGCCGCAGGCCGGATGGGCCGGCGTGCGTAACTGGAATGGACTCATGCCCTCACGCGAGATCGTCACCGCCATCGGAGCGCCGCCCGCCGTCGGGCCGTATTCCCATGCCGTGCGGGCGGGCGGGCTGTTGTTCTGCTCCGGCCAGATCCCGCTCGACGCCGAGAGCGGCCAACTGGTGGGCGACGGCCCGGGCGAGCAGGTGCGCCAGTGCCTCGAGAACCTGTCGGTGGTGTGTGCGGCCGCGGGCGCGTCGCTGGGCGATGCCGTGCGCCTGACCGTCTACCTGACCGACATGGCGGCGTTCGGCGAGGTCAACGACGTCTACGAGGGCTACTTCGCAAACGATCCACCCGCCAGGGTCGCGATCGGCGTGGCCGCACTGCCCAGGGGGGCGCGGGTGGAGGTCGATGCAATCGTGGCGTTGCCCGACGCCTGATGCCTGACGCCTGACACCCTTGACATCCAGCGCGCCCGCACGGCGGTGGGCAACGTCGCGCGCCGGACTCCGGTCCTCTCGTCGCGGACCATCAGCGAGCGGTGCGGGGCCACCGTGGCGCTCAAGGCCGAGAACCTTCAGCGCACCGGTTCGTTCAAGCTGCGCGGCGCGCTGGCCAAGCTCGACGCGCTCGGCGGCCGCTGCGCCGACGGCGTCGTCACCGGGTCGGCCGGCAACCACGCGCAGGCGCTGGCCTACGCGGCGCGCGTCCGTGGCGTGCCGTGCGAGGTGTTCATGCCCCGCAGCGCGCCGATCGCCAAGGTCGAGGCGGCCAGCGCGCTCGGCGCCGAGGTGCATCTGGTCGGGGAGCACGTTCACGACTGCCTGGATGCGGCGCAGGAGCAACGCGGCAAGCACTTCGTGCATCCCTACGACGACGACGACGTCATCGCCGGCCAGGGGACGATCGGGCTCGAGCTGCTGGAGGAGGTCGACGACCTTGCCGCGGTCGTCGTCCCGGTCGGCGGGGGAGGCCTGGCGAGCGGGATCGCGATAGCCGTCAGGGAGGAGCGGCCGGACGTGCCCGTCGTGGGCGTGCGTGCCGAGGCGGTCGGCGGCCTGACGATCGCTGACGGCATCGCGGTCAAGCATCCCGGGACGATCACCGCGGGGCTGCTCGAGCGCTACCTCGACGACCTCGTCTTGGTGCCGGAGGACGAGATCGCCGAGGCGATGGTGCTGCTGCTCGAGCGGGCCAAGCTCGTGGTCGAGGGCGCCGGAGCGGTGGGGGTGGCCGGGCTGCTCGACGGCCGCGTAGCCTGTCCTGGGCAGGGGACGACGGTCGTGATCCTGTCCGGCGGCAACGTCGACGCCGGCCTGCTCGCGTCGATCGCCCGCCGCCACGAGACCGAGGCCGGGCGCCGCCTGGTCATCACCACGCGGATCGACGACCATCCCGGCGCCCTGGCGCGCCTGCTCGCGATCGTCGCCGAGCGGGGCGCGAACCTGGTCGAGGTCTCGCACGTGCGCGAAGGCATCGATCTCCACGTGCGCGAGACCGCCGTCGAGCTGGTGCTCGAGACCCGCAGCCGCGACCACGCGGAGGAGTGCCTCGGGGCGGTCGAGGAGGCGGGCTACCGAGTCCGCGTCCTGCGCTAGGGTCGCCGCGAAATGGGCCCGGCCGGCCGCGCCATCGCGATCGTCTCCGCCATGCTCGTGCCGGTCTTCCTCCTGCTGCCGTTCCTGAACTCGGGCGGGGTCATCGACCGCGACTACTCGGGCTGGGAGCTGTTCAGCGGAGCCGACATCATCGTCACGCTGGACTGCCTGGCGGTGATCGCGCTGGCGCTCGGCGCCTTCTTCACCAGCGACACGCCGGTGTTCGGCGGCGTCGTCATGGCCCTGGGCGCGTTCGTGCTCGGCCACATGCTGCCCGAGGAGATCGACCCGGCCCGGTCGATCGGTATCGGCGCGTGGCTGGTCAACGTCGCCGCCGTCGGGATCATCGTCGGCGGCGCCGTGATGCTGCTCGACTCGCTCAACCAGTGGCGCCGGGCCCGGCGCCACTAGACATCCGCGGTGACCTCGTCCTCCTCGAGGTTGCGGATCGGCCCCTGGTAGTGGTTCTTGGCCGACACCAGGTACCAGACCCCGAAGATCAGCGGAACGATGATCGCGAACGGCGTGTAGTTGACCAGGCTGACGTCGAAGTCGTCGTTCCACGGCAGGCCGCCCGGCGAGTAGGGCAGGTCGAGCGCGAACACCACGAGGACGACGAAGATGATCGCCAGGACGTTGACCACCTTGTACTTTCGGCCGAGGTTCCACGGCCCGGGCTCGAAGCGATCGCCCCGGCGCAGCCGCAGGATGATCGGCAGGATGTAGGCCAGGTAGAGCCCGACGGTGCAGATGCCGGTCAGCGCGTAGAACGCGAACGGGATGTCGTTCTTCCCGAACAGGGCGGGGATGGCGATGATCAGCGAGGCGACGGAGACCGCGATCACCGCGTTGAACGGCACCCGCTCGCGGTTGACGCGCCGGAAGATCGCCCACCCCGGCATGCCGCGGTCGCGCGAGAACGCGTACCACGTACGCGAGGCGCTGGTGAGGCCGGCCGCTCCGCAGAAGAACTGCCCCACGGTGGCGATCAGGACCACGAGCTTGGCCGCCCACGGGTCCAGAGCGCTGTTGAAGATCCCGAACACGGCGCCGCCGGCATCGGTCACGGCCTTCTCGTCGGTGGCCGCGAACAGGAACGCCAGCAGCAGCACCCAGCCGATCAGCGCCGACCAGAAGATCGACCGCCAGACCCCCTGGGCGGCTGCCTTGGCGGCGCCCCGAGTCTCCTCGGCCGTGTGCGCCGACGCGTCGTAGCCGGTCTCGGTGTACATCGTGAGCAGGAAGCCGACCGGCAACACGAGGAACCAGAAGCCGAAACTGGTGGTGGAGCCGCCGAACGCGCCGTTGTTGTTGATCTTGTGCCCGAAGACCCAGCTCGCGCTCTGGTGGTCGTCGGGGACGAACACCAGGATCCCGATGATGATGGCGACGCCGAGCAGGTGCCAGCCGACCGAGATGTTGTTCATGAGCGCCAGGACCCGGTCGGCGAAGATGTTCACCAGCGTGTAGAGCGCGAGGATGATCACGAACAGGACGAACGTGTTGCCCAGGACGTGCTTGCCGTTGCCGAAGTCCCAGCCGAAGATGTTGAGGCCGTAGAGGGCGAGCAGGTTGTAGAGGAAGAACGCGCAGCCGTAGGCGACGGACGCGACGATGCCGACCAGGCCGACGATGTTGAACCAGCCGGTCATCCAGCTCCAGCCCTTGCCGCCGAGCTCGTTCGCCCACCAGTACGGGCCGCCCGCCGTCGGGTACCTCGAAGTGAGCTCCGCCATCGAGTACCCGACCATGAGGATCAGCGCGCAGAGGATCGGCCACCCGATCGAGGCGGCGATCGGCCCGCCGTTGGTCCACGCGAAGCCGAAGGCCGTGAACGTCCCGGCGAGGACCGAGATGATCGTGAACGAGATCGCGAAGTTGGTGAACGAGGACCACCCGCGGTTGAGCTCCTGCTTGTAGCCCATCTCCGCAAGGCGCTGCTCGTCGGTCGCCCCGGCCGGCGTGCCGGCTGCGGGCGGTACCGCCGTCTCGCCGGCAGCCGGTTGTGGATCACCAGGACGCGCTACGTCCGCCATGTCCCGCCTCCTCCTCCAGCTGAGCCGCGCCGCGCGTTGCGGCTCAGGCGCTTTGGTGTGATGATCGGACCTATCCGAGCCGCGACCTTACGCCCGCGCCGGGACGGCTGTCAACCGCCGTTTCGGATCGTGCGATGAGCCTCCTGGTCGGAATCGACGAGGGCACGTCGGCCGTCAAGGCCGTCCTCTTCGACGCCGAGCTGCGCACGCTCAAGGAGGCGCGCCGCGAGAAGAAGCTGGCCTATCCGAGGCCGGGATGGGTAGAGCAGGACGGCGAGGAGGTGCTCGAAGCGGTGGTCGAGGCGGTCGCCGAGCTGCTCGCCGACCGGCCCGACGTCGCCGCCTGCGGGCTCGACCACCAGGGCGAGTCGGTGCTCGCGTGGGACGCCGAGACCGGCCGCCCGCTGACGCCGATCGTGACCTGGCAGGACAAGCGCTCGCAGGAGGTGCTCGACCGGCTCGAGGCCGACGGCCGCGCCGACGAGGTCCGCGATCGCAGCGGCATGCCGCTCGACCCGTACTTCTCGGCCGGCAAGCTCACCTGGCTGCTCGAGCACGACGAGGTCGTCGCGGCGGCCCGCGACGCGGGGACCCTGCGGCTCGGCACCGTCGACTCCTTCCTCTGCGACCGCTTGGGGGCGGGCTTCGCGACCGACCCCGCGACCGCCTCGCGCACGCAGCTCGGCGCGCCGGAGTGGGACCCGGGGCTGCTCGAGATCTTCGGCGTGCCCGGCGACGCGCTGCCGGCCATCGCCGACACCGCCGGCGACCTCGGGGTGCTGCGACACGAATCATGGCCGGTCGAGCTGCCGCTGCGCGCACGCACGGTCGACCAGCAGGCCGCGCTTGCCGGGGCCGGCTGCGTGGAGCCGGGCAAGGTCAAGGCCACGTACGGGACCGGCGTCTTCGTGCTGGCCCACGCGGGCAACGAGCGGCCGGCGCCGACCGGCGGCCTGCTGCCCACCGTCGCCTGGCGGGTCGACGGACGCGCGGAGTGGGCGATCGACGGCGGTGTCTTCACCGCCGGCGCCCTGCTCGACTGGCTCAGCCGCGACCTCGGGCTGGCCGCCGATCCGCCGGCGCTCGCCGCCGCGGCAGCCGAGGTGGAGGACGCGGGGGGCGTGCGCGTCCTGCCCGCGCTCGCGGGCGTTGGCGCGCCGTGGTGGAAGTCGGAGGCACGCGCGGTCATCGCCGGCCTCACCGCCGGCGCGCGCCCCGCCCACATCGCGCGGGCCGCCCTGGAGGCGATCGCCTGGCGGGTGGCGGACGTCGTGGCCGCGGTGCGCGAGTCGGTCCCGGTCGACGTGCTGCGCGTGGACGGCGGCCTGACCCGCGACCCGACGCTGCTCCAGCTCCAGGCCGACACGACCGGTGTGTCGGTGCAGCGCGGCGCCGTGGACGCGACGGTCGCCGGCGCCGCCGCGCTGGCCGCCGTCGGCGCCGGCGTCTGGGGGTCGACCCTCGAGATCGCCGAGCGCGTGCCGGTCGGCGAGCGCGTCGAGCCCCGCCGGGACGACGCCTGGCGCCAGCGCATGCACGCCGAGTGGCGGCAGTTCGTGCAGCGCGCGAGTGACCTCTGACCGCGTCTTGCCCGATCTCGACGTAGCGATCGTGGGGGCGGGGGACGTCGGCTGCGCGATCGCGCGGGAGCTGGCGCGCTTCGAGCTGCGCGTGGCGCTGATCGAGGCCGAGCCCGACGTCGGCGCCGGGACGAGCAAGGCCAACACGGCGATCCTGCACACCGGCTTCGACGCCAAGCCGGGGACGCTCGAGGCCCGCCTCGTCGCCCGCGGCCACGGCCTGCTGCTCGACTACGCGGACGAGGTCGGGATCCCGCTCGAGCGGACCGGCGCGCTGCTCGTGGCCTGGACCGACGAGGAGGTCGAGCGGCTTCCGGCGATCGCGGACAGCGCCCGCCGCAATGGCTACGAGCGTGTTCGCCCGGTCGCTCGCGAGGAACTGCTCGCGCGCGAGCCGCATCTCGCGCCCGAGGCTCGTGAGGCGCTCGAGGTGCCCGACGAGCACATCGTCTGCCCCTTCACGCCCGCGTTGGCGTACGCCACCCAGGCGGTGCTGGCCGGGGTCGACCTTCGGCGGGGCGAGCGGGTGGTCGCGCTCGAGCGCGGCGACGTCTGGACCGTCCGGACCTCGCGGGGCCACCTGCGCGCCCGCTGGCTGGTCAACGCCGCCGGCCTGTGGTCGGACGAGCTCCACGGCATGGCCGGCCACGACGGCTTCGCCGTCACGCCGCGGCGCGGCGAGCTCCTCGTGTTCGACAAGCTCAGCCGCCCCCTGGTCGACCACGTGATCCTGCCCGTGCCCACGGCGACCACCAAGGGCGTGCTCGTCGCGCCAACCGTCTTCGGCAACGTGCTGCTCGGGCCGACGGCCGTCGACGTCGACCGCAAGGACGACACGTCGTCGACCGCCGAGGGGCTCACCTACCTGCGCGACCGGGGGCGGCGAAGCGTGCCCGAGCTGCTCGACCACGAAGTCACCGCCGTCTACGCCGGCCTGCGCGCCGCCACCGAGCACCCCGATTACCAGGTCGGCGTCGACGGCGAGAGCGGGTATGCGTGGGCGGGCGGGATCCGCTCGACCGGGCTGACCGCCTCGCTGGCGCTCGCCGAGCACGTCCGCGACGAGCTCGAGCGGGCGGGCCTAGCGCTACGCGCCCGGCCGACGGGGCTGCCGGCGGTGCGGATGCCGCCGATCGGGGAGGCGATGCTCCGGCCGCATGCCGATCACGAGCGGATCGAGCGCGATCCCGCGTACGGCCGCGTGGTCTGCTTCTGCGAGCGGGCGACGCGCGGCGAGATCCGCGACGCCCTGCGCAGCCCGGTCCCGGCGGTCGACCTCGACGGGCTGCGGCGGCGGACGCGGGTGCTCATGGGGCGCTGCCAGGGCTTCTACTGCCGCGCCGAGGTGGGGGCGCTCCTCGCGGGCGATGGCTGAGGTCGTCGACGTGGCGGTGGTAGGCGGCGGGCCGGCCGGGCTGACGGCGGCCGCGACCTTGTGCGAGCACGGCGCGGGCCGCATCGTCGTCCTCGAACGCGAGCGCGAGGCCGGCGGCATTCCGCGCCACGCCCAGCACCAGGGCTTCGGCGTGCGCGACCAGCGGCGCATGCTCTCGGGACCGAGGTACGCGGAGCGGCTCGCCGAGCGCGCCGTCGCCGGCGGCGCCGAGCTGCGGACCGAGACGCAGGTGACCGGCTGGACAGAGGGCGGCGAGCTCGAGCTCACCAGCCCGCGTGGCCGCGAGCAGCTGGCCGCGCGGGCCGTCGTCCTGGCGACGGGCTGCCGCGAGCGCCCGCGCTCGGCCCGGCTGGTGCCGGGTTCGCGCCCCGACGGCGTCTTCACGACGAGCACGCTGCAGCAGCTCGTCTATCTGCACGGCGAGCGCCCGGGCCGGCGGGCGGTGGTCGTCGGCGCCGAGCTGGTCAGCTTCTCGGCGCTGATCACGCTCGCCCACGCCGGCGCCGAGGCGGTCGCCATGGTCACCGAGGCGCCGCGCCACGCCACCTTCGGCGCCGTTCGGGCGGCCGCCGCGATGCGCTTCCGGGCGCCGCTGCTCACGGGCACGACCGTCACCGCCATCCACGGCCGCAGGAGGGTAGAAGCGGTGGAGCTGAGCGATGGGCGCCGGCTTCACTGCGACCTCGTGATCTTCACCGCCGACTGGATCCCCGACCACGAGCTCGCCGTCCTCGGCGGCGTGGAGCTCGACCCGGGGACGCGCGGGCCCGCCGTCGATGCGTCGCTCCGGACGAACCGTCCCGGCCTGTTCGCTGCCGGCAACGCTCTCCACGGGGCCGAGCCCGCCGACGTGGCGGCGCTCTCGGGCGGGCAAGTGTGCGCTGCGGTGCTGGCCCATCTTCGTGGCGAGTCGTGGCCGGGCCGAATCCCCATCCTGCTCGAACCTCCCCTTGGCTGGATCGTCCCCAATGCGATCGAGCCGCGGTTGCCATCCGACGGCCGCTTCCTCGTGCGCGCGCGCACGGAGCTCACCTTGCCGGTGGTCGAGGTGATGCAGGACGAGGGCGTGCTCTGGCGGGGGCGCCTGGCGCATCTCGGCCCCGGCCGGTCCGCCCGGTTGCGGGCGGGATGGGTCGAGGCGGTGGAGCCGGACGGCGGCCCGATCGTCGTGCGCGTTTTGCGCGCGCGGATTCGACCGTAAAGGCAGGGTGGGAATACCATCCCCCCGATGCTGTCGGTAGTGGAGCCAGCGACCGAGGAGGTGCTCGCCGAGGTCGCCCGCGCCGGCGCGGAGGAGACCGATGCCGCTGTCGCTCGAGCCCGTTCGGCGTATCCGGCCTGGCGGGCGGTGTCCCCCCGCGAGCGCTCGGCGCTGCTGCGGGGACTGGCCGATGCGATCGACGACCGCCGCGAGGAGCTGGCGGTGCTCGAGGCGCGCAACGCAGGAAAGCCGATCTTGGACGCGCGGGGCGAAATGGCGATGGTCGTCGAGACCTTCCGCTATTACGCGGGCGCGCCCGAGCGAACGACCGGCAAGACGATCCCCGTCGACGGCGGCGTCGACATGACGTTCCGCGAGCCGCTCGGCGTGGTCGGCCTGATCGTGCCCTGGAACTTCCCGCTCGTGATCGCCTCCTGGAAGGTCGCACCCGCGCTCGCCGCCGGGAACACGGTCGTGCTCAAACCGGCCGAGCTCACCCCGCTGACCGCGCTCGAGCTCGAGCGGATCGCGCTTGGCGCGGGTTTGCCCGAGGGCGTGCTCAACGTGGTCGCGGGGCCCGGCAGCGTGTGCGGACAACGCCTGGTCGAGCACCCCGACGTGGCCAAGATCGCCTTCACCGGCTCGACCGAGGTCGGGCGCGCCATCGCCGCCGGCGCCGCCGCGACGATCAAGCGGGTCACGCTCGAGCTCGGCGGCAAGTCGGCCAACGTGGTGTTCGCCGACGCCGACCTCGAGCGTGCGGCCGCCGCGGCGCCGCTGGCGGTGTTCGGCAACGCCGGCCAGGACTGCTGCGCGCGGTCGCGCATCCTCGTCGAGCGTTCGGTGCTCGACCCGTTCATGGCGGCGCTCGAGGATGCGGTGGAGGGCCTGCGGGTCGGCGACCCGCTCGACGAGGAGACGCAGATGGGGCCGCTGATCTCCGCGGGCCAGCGTGAGCAGGTGGCCGGGTACGTCAACGGCGACGCGCCGGTGGCGATCCGCGGTTCGGCGCCCGAGGGACCCGGTTACTGGTTCCCGCCCACCGTGCTCTGCCCGGTGCGCAACGACGACCGCGCCGCGGTCGAGGAGATCTTCGGGCCGGTGGCCGCCGTGATCCCGTTCCGCGAGGAGGAGGAGGCGGTGCGGCTCGCCAACGACACGATCTACGGCCTGTCCGGATCGGTGTGGACGCGCAACGGCGCCAAGGCGCTGCGGGTGGCGCGCGCGATCGAGACCGGGGTCGTCTCGGTCAACTCGAACACGTCGGTGCGGGTGGCGACGCCGTTCGGCGGCTTCAAGCAGTCGGGTGTCGGGCGCGAGCTCGGCCCCGACGCGCTCGACGCCTACACCGAGGTCAAGAACGTCTTCTACGCGACCGAGTGAATGGGCCGGCTCGACGGCAAGGTCGCGGTGATCACGGGCTCGTCCGGCGGCATCGGGACGGCGACGAGCGATCGCTTCGCGGCCGAGGGCGCGACGGTGGTGGGCGTCGACGTGGCCGGCGACGCCGACTTCGCGGTCGACGTCACCGACGAGGATGCGGTGCGCGACCTCTACGCAAAGGTGCACGAGCGCCACGGGCGCATCGACGTGCTGTTCAACAACGCGGGGATCTCGCCCAGCGAGGACGCCTCGGCGCTCGACACGGAGCTCGAGGTCTGGCGCCAGGTGCAGGAGGTGAACCTCACGAGCGTCTTTCTCTGCTGCAAGCACGGGATCCCTCACCTCCTCGAGACCGGCGGCGGCTCGGTCATCAACACCGCCTCGTTCGTTGCCGTGCTGGGGGCCGCGACCTCACAGATCTCGTATACGGCGTCCAAGGGCGCGGTGCTGGCGCTCTCGCGCGAGCTCGGCGTCGAGCTCGCCAGGCGCGGCGTGCGCGTCAACGCGCTGTGCCCGGGCCCGGTGGACACGCCGCTGCTGCGCGAGCTCTACGCCAACGACCCGGACGAGGCGGCCCGCCGCCTGGTCCACGTGCCGATGGGGCGCTTCGCCGAGCCGGTGGAGCTGGCCAATGCCGCGCTGTTCCTCGCCTCGGACGAGTCGTCCTACGTGACGGCGTCGGCGTTCATGGTCGACGGCGGGATCAGCGGCGCGTACGTGACCCCGCCGTAATAGGGCGCGGCAAGACGGGTCCGCAGCCATCGACGTGGGCTGGATTCGAGCTCGCCATGCGACCTAATGCAGCCCACTTCCGGCGGGGCTCGCCTGGGCCGACTTGGGTCGCCATATCAGACCCAACTCGGCCCACGTCCGCGCCGGACGGTCCGACCACGCCGGATACGTGGCCGGCGTGCCCGCGGTGAGCTCGGTCCAGCCGTCCGACGTCATCTCCTGCAGGGAGGCGGTGACGCCGACGACCGGCCGCCTCACAACCGCTCGAAGCCGCGGTAGAGCTCCCAGTCGGTCACCGCGGCGTCGAACGCGTCGAGCTCCACGCGGGCATTGTTGAGGTAGTGGTCGACGACGTCGTCGCCGAACGCTCGCCGGGCCAGGTCGCTCTGCGCGAACAGGTCCCGCGCGTCGCGCAACGAGCTCGGGACGTGCGGCTTGTCGGACTCGTAGGCGTTGCCCTCGAAGGGCGGCTCGAGCTCGAGCTCGCGTTCGATGCCGTCCAGGCCCGAGGCGATCAGCGCCGCCAGCGCGAGGTACGGGTTGACGTCGGCGCCGGGCATGCGGTTCTCGACCCGCTTGGCCGGCCCATGGCCTACCACGCGCAGCGAGCATGTGCGGTTGTCGTTGCCCCAGGCGACCGCCGTCGGCGCGAACGACCCCGGCTGGAACCGCTTGTACGAGTTGATGTTCGGCGCGTAGAACAGGGTCAGCTCGCGCATGCCCGCCAGCAGGCCGGCGAGGAAGCGGTCGAAGATCTCGGGCTGCTCGGCGAACACCGGCGTGCCGTCGTCGCCGCGGACCGAGATGTGGATGTGGCACGAGTTGCCCTCGGCCTGGTTGTACTTGGCGATGAACGAGATCGCCATGTTCTCCTGGGCGGCGATCTCCTTGGCCCCGTTCTTGTAGATCACGTGGCCGTCGGCGGTGGTCAGCGCCTCGTCGTAGAGGAAGTTGATCTCGTGCTGGCCGAAGTTGCACTCGCCCTTGGAGTTCTCGACCCGCAGGCCGGCGCCGAGCATGCCGTTGCGGATGCGCCGGATCAGCGGCTCGACGCGCGCGGTGCCGAGCAGCGAGTAGTCCACGTTGTAGAGGTTGCTCGGCTGCAGGTCGCGGTAGGCCTTCTTCCACGCATCCTCGTAGGAGTCGTCGAAGACCAGGAACTCGAGCTCGGTGCCCGCATAGGCCTTCCACCCCCGCTCGGCCAGCCGGTCGAGCTGGCGCCGCAGGATCTGCCGGGGGGAGGCAACGACGGGGCTCTGGTCCTCCTCCCACTCGATGTCGGCCAGGCAGATGGCCGTCCCCTCCTGCCACGGGACGCGGCGCAGGGTGGCGAAGTCGGGGATGAGGTGGAAGTCCCCGTAGCCGCGCTCCCACGACGACATGTCGTAGCCGGACACGGTGTCCATGTCGACGTCGACGGCGAGCAGGTAGTTGCACGCTTCGGCACCGTCGTCGACGACGGTGTCGAGGAAGTGGCGAGCGGTGAAGCGCTTGCCCTGGAGCCGGCCCTGCATGTCGGCCAGCGCGACCAGGACGGTGTCGATCTCGCCGCTCTCGACACCGGCGCGCAGTTCTTGGAGGTTCACTCGCCGAGCCTATGCGGCGCCGCGGCCCGGCATCAAGCCCTCGAGGATGTGCTCGGTGCCGGCGAGGTGCTCGCGGAGCAGCTCGACGCTCCCTCCGGCCTCGCGGCGCGCCAGGCAGCGCACCAGGCGCCGATGCTGGGCGTTGGAGTGCGTGAGCACCTCCTCGGGGTGGGGAATGACCGAGATCAGCTCGCTCATCTGCCCCTGCACCTCGGTCATTGAGGCCACGAGCCGGGCCGAGCGCGACGCCTCGGCCAGGCCGATGTGGAAGCGGATGTCGGCGCGGCGGTAGTCCTCGAAGTCGTCGGAGCGCGCCATGCGCACGACGAGGTCGCGCAGGTGCGCCAGGTCGGTCCGCGTCCGCCGTTCTGCCGCCAGCACGGCGGCGCCGGTCTCGACCACGAGCCGGTGGTCGAGCACATCGCGCACATCTTCGCCCAGGGCGACCGCCTCGCCGCTGACCAGCGGCGGACGGGGAACGACGAAGGTGCCCCCGCCGCGACCACGGGCCGAGGCGAGCAGTCCGCTCTGGACCAGCGTGGTCAGCGCGTGGCGCAGCGTGGAGCGCGAGATGCCGAGCTGCTCGGCGAGCTCGCGCTCGGGCGGGAGCTGAGTGCCAGGGGCCAGGAGCCCCACGCGGATCGCGGTCCCCAGCCGGGCCACCGTCTCCTCGAACATCGAAGGGCGGGCGACCGGCTCGAAGACGGCGTCCACCGCCACGATCCGCTCCATACGGCAACCCTACCCTCCTGCTTGCTCTACTCCGCGCCATGCTCCTGCCGACGATGGACGCGGTGCTGCGCAAGCTCGCGACCCGACTGGGGCCGGTGCAGGGCGAGCCGGCGCCGCTCGAGGGCGGGATGACCGGACGCGTGTTTCGCGTCCGCCTCGGTGCGGGCGACTACGTGGTGCACATGCCCGGCAAGGACAACCGCGCCCTGGGGATCGACCGCGGAGCCGAGCAGGACGCCGCGCGCGCGGCCGCGCGGGTGGGCGTGGGGCCCCAGGTCGCCGCCTACCTGCCCGACTACGACGTGCTCGTCACCCGCTACCTCGAGGGACGGCCACTGCGGACGGTCGAGCTCTCCGAGCCCGACGTGCTCGCCGACGTGGCGGAGTCGCTGCGAGCGCTGCACAAGGGCCCGCGGCTGCGGACGAAGCTCTCGCCCTTCCGCGCCGTCGAGCGCTACCACGAGATCGCCACCGACCATGGCGTGGAGGCTGACGGGCGCTACGACCGCGCCCACGCCCTGGCGGGCGAGATCGAGGCCGCCATGCAGGGCCGCGACCATGCGCCGGTACCGTGCCACGGCGACCTTGCGCCGCCCAACCTCATCTACGACGGCGAGCACGTCCGGATCGTCGACTGGGAGTACGCCGGCATGGGGGACCGGTTCTTCGACCTCGGCAACCTCTCGGCCAACGCCGTCTTCGACGAAGGCGACGACGAATGGCTGCTGACCGCCTACTTCAACGAGCCGCCGACGGACCGGCGGTTTGCGTCGTTGCGGCTGATGCGCCTGATGTCCGACTTCCGCGACGCGATGTGGGGGCTGGTGCAGAGCGCCATCTCGCCCGCCGACTACGACTTCGTCGACTACGCGGAGACGCACTTCACGCGCTTCGAGGAGGCCGCCGCCGACCCCCAGGTGGACCGCTGGCTCGAGCAGGCGCGGGTCGTCGCGAGGTGAGCAGCGCTCAAGAACGCGTCGATCCGCTCGAAAAGGCACAATGAGAAGGCCTTTTGCCATGACCTCCCCGTGCTGGAAAGGCTGCTTCGGGACCTCGGCGCTCAGCCGCAATGCCGGCGAGGTGCCGAGGCGGTCGTGGCGCGACCCCTGGCGTTGGGCCAGCACGCACCTTTCGGCGCCGGACCGGGACCCGCGCCGGCGGCCCGCCGGGACGATGGTCCCGCCGCCTGAGCGCGGCTGAGCGCTGAGCGGCCGGCGGCCCTATCCGCGCAGCGCCGCCCGGCGGACCTTTCCGCTCGCGGTCTTCGGCAGGTCGTCGGCGAAGTGGACCACGCGCGGGTACTTGTAGGGCGCGGTCTGGCGCTTGACGTGCTCCTGGATCTCGCCCGCGAGCGCGTCGCTTGGCTCGTGTCCCTCGCGCAGGACGACGACCGCACGCACGACGCTGCCCCGTTCCTCGTCGGGATGGGCGACGACCGCCGCCTCGGCCACGGCGGGGTGCTCGACGATCGCCGACTCGACCTCGAACGGCCCGATGCGGTAGCCGGCGGAGATGATCACGTCGTCGGAGCGGCCCTCGAAGTACAGGTAGCCGTCATCGTCCCGGCGGACGCGGTCGCCCGTGTGCCACGTGCCGGTTGGCGGCGGTCCGCCGAGGTAGCGGCCGAAGAACGTCGGCACGGTGGCCGGGTCGAGCAGGAGCTCGCCGTCCTCTACCCACAGGCGCATCCCCGGCAGTGGCTTGCCCATCGAGCCCGGTCGGGCGGGGGCGCCCACCGGGTTGCCGGTCGTCTGGCCGGTCTCGGTCTGCCCGTACCCGTCGCGGATCTCCAGCCCGGTGGCCTCCCGCCAGGCGCCGAGCGTCTCGGCGTCGAGGGCCTCGCCGGCGGCCACGAGGCCGCGCAGGCCCTCGATCGGTCGCGGCTGCGCCCGGCTGGCGATGACGCGGTACTCGGTGGGCGCCATGCAGAGCACAGCTACACGCTCGGATTCGAGAAGGCTGAGCCGCTCGTGCGGGTCGAAGCGGCCGTCGTGCAGCAGCGCCGTCGCGCCGCACAGCCAGGGGGCGATGAACACGTTCCGGGCCGACTTGGACCAGCCGCTGGCGGCCGTGCACCAGGCGAGCTCGCCGGCGCGCGGGCCGAACCAGTGCTCGGCCTGCACGCGCTGGCCGGGCAGGTAGCGCTGTAGGTGCACGACGGCCTTGGGCTCGCCGGAGGTACCGGAGGTGAAGACGATCAGGCACGGGTCCGCCGGCGCGAGCTCCGCGGCCGGCGCGGGCTCGGCGTCATACATGCGGCCGTCGGGGATCACGAGGACGGCGCAGTCGGGCGACGCGGCCTCGAGCTCACCGAGGTTGCGCTCGTCGACCACGATCAGCGCCGGTTGCGCGACGGTCAGGCGCTGTCGCAGGTCGCGGGCGCGCAGCTGCTCGTTGCACGGCAGGGCGACGGCGCCGATCCGGAAGCACGCAACCATGGCCTCGACCCACTCGGGCCGGTTGCCGACGAGGGTCAGGACCACGTCGCCGCGGCCGACGCCGCGCGCCTGCAGGGTGCCGGCCAGCCGGCCGCTGCGGTCGGCGACCTCGCCGAAGGCGATCTCCCGCCGCGACCCGTCGAGGGCGAGGGCGACAAGCGCCGGCCGGTCGGGCGGCGCGGCGTCGACGACGTCGCGGGCGAAGTTCACGGCGGGTGACCCTAGCGGCGGGGGAATGCGCCAAGTGGCTGCGAATTCCCGGCGATCGGGCGTTTGCAGCCGCATGAACCGTTCGTTGCTTGCCCTCGTTGAGCGGTCGCGGCCGAGCGCGCGCGGTTACCCGCCCGGGAAGGGCGCGTGCTCGAGCACGATCTGCGTGCATACGAACAGCGCCGCCAAGCGGTCGCCGTTGTGCACCTTGACCTCCCAGGTGTGCGTGCGGCGGCCGACGTGCAGCGGGATGCCGAGGGCGGTCAGCACGTCGCCGTCGCGTCCGGCGGCGAACACGTTGGCCTTGAGCTCGGCGGTGGTGAAGTCCTGGCCCTCGCGCACGTGGCGAAAGGTGCCCCACGCAGCGACGGTGTCGCCGAACGCCACCCACACGCCGCCGTGCACGTAGCCGCCGGGATGGAGATGCCGGCGATCGACGGCGAGGCGCCCGTGCACCTCGGCGTCGGAGATCGCGACCAGCTCGATGCCCAGGTCGCCGGGGAACGAGCCCGGCAGGATCTTGGCGGCCAGCTCCGGCGTGATCTCGGGTCGCGACACGGCGCGGGAGGCTAGCGGGGAGGGGGTGTTCGACCTTCCTCTGAATTATTCGTAGGAAGGGTCGAACACCCCTAGAAGGACGCATGTCCGCCGGCGTAAACCACGTAGCGGTACGCGCCCGAGACGCGAGGACCGGCGGCTGGGCGGCCCGGATGTGCGACCGGGTCGCCGGAGAGCGCCCCGCGTAGCTGAGCCCGCTCGGCGCCGGACAGCCGGACGGTGACGAAGTGCCCGCCGGCGCCTCCGTGGATGAGGTGCAGGTCGGCGGTGCCGTCGCGGCGGACGACGACGTCATCCTGGGCAGGATCGCTGCCCGCCCAGCGCTTGAAGGACACCAGGACTGGGGCCTGCTTGTGCTCATCGGCCCCGCCGCAGCCTGCCGCGACGAGCAGGCAGCACAGCGCCGTACAGGCGGCGGCCAGCGGGCGAGGCGCCGATATCCTCGGGCGCATGGCGCTAGCGACCGAGCCGTTCGAGAAGACCGATGAGCAGAAGGCCATCACCGAGATGGTCCACCAGTTCGTCGACGAGCAGATCATCCCCCACGCCGAGCACTATGACCACGAGGACGCCTTCCCGGAGCCGATCGTCGAGCAGATGAAGGAGCTCGGGCTGTTCGGCGTGACCATCCCCGAGGAGTACGGGGGGATGGAGTTGGATCTCACGACCTACGCGATGATCGTCGAGGAGCTATCGCGCGGCTGGATCTCGATCTCGGGCATCGTCAATACGCACTTCATCGGCTCCTACCTGCTGATGAAGTTCGGCACGGCCGACCAGAAGGAGCGCTGGCTGCCGAAGATGGCCACAGGCGACGTGCGCGCGGCCTTCAGCCTCTCCGAGCCCGAGCTCGGCTCCGACGTGCAGGCGATCAAGACGTCGGCCGTCAAGAGCGGCGACGCCTTCGAGATCAACGGCCAGAAGATGTGGGTCACCAACGGCCTGATGTCCGGTGTCGTCTTCGTCCTCGCCAAGACGGACCGCGAC
>JBJMKX010000156.1:0-16287 GCA_045805605.1 Solirubrobacteraceae bacterium | reverse complement strand
GGCCGTGTCGCCCGAAGCCCGCTGTGCTCGGGACGCGTCGATTCGGAACGCCGTGCCGGGGCCGGGACCCATCCCTAAGTCACGCGGGCTGACGCCACGCTACCGCGGAAACTCGCGCCGGGGTGAGACTGGCTCGCGCCGAATCTGTGACTTCTTTGCGGGCCGAAGCCGGCGGCCGGTTCCTGGCCGAGGCACCAGCACCGTTCCCGCCCTAGTCGACGCGCTCGGCGGGGCCGCTCAGATACGCCCGCCCGTCTGCGATCCGCACGCGCAGGATGCCGCCGGGAAAGCTCACCTCCGTCTCGCCTTCACCGCCTAGGGCCGCAGCGACGGCGACCGCGCTCGTGCCGGACGAGCTCGTCTCCCCCACGCCGCGCTCCCAGATCCGGGCGGTCACCCGGCCGGCGCCGTCGCGCCGCGCGACCTGGACGTTCGTCCGGCCGGGAAAGCGCGGGTGCGTCTCGAGCAGCGGTCCGACCCGTTCGATCTCGGCCGGATCGCCCTCGACGACTGCGTGGGGGTTCCCGACCGAAACCGGCACGAACTCGATTCCATCGAGCCGCTCTGCTGGGCCGACCTCGACCCGCCCCAGCTCCTGCTCGACCAGCGCGCCTCTGATCATTGCAGCCGTCACCCGCTTTCCGACCCGGATCCGTACCTCGTCCGCGCCGATGCGATCGACGAGCCAACGGGCAACGATTCGCGTCCCGTTTCCGGAGAGCTCGGCGCGAGAGCCGTCCGGATTCCAGATCGCGATTTCCGCTTCCGCACCCTCGACGGCAATTACCTCGAGCACGCCGTCGGTTTCGTGCGCCGCCGAGAGCTCGCGCGCGCGCTCAGCCGTCAGCCGCTCGCCCTCGGCGAGCAGATAGACGTTGCCGTGCGCGGACCACTTCGAGGATCTCATCGGCGACCTCACCGGGCGGGCGATCGGCCGCGACGCTAACAAGGCCGGGAATGCGGCGCATCCACTTGCGCTGGTACGCCGCGTAGCGGCGCGTGCGAATGTTGAGGGCGTCGATCGCCTCGTCGCGACCGAGGGCCGCGACCTGCTCGAGGCCGAGTGCCTTGCGAGCGGTGGCCGAGATCGGCCCGGCGAGCGCTCGCGCCACTTCGTCTTCCACGCCCGCCTCGAACATCGTCCGCGTTCGCACGTCGATCCGGCGCAGAAGCTCGGTTCGGGGGAGGTCGAGCCCCACGATCACCGTCGGATGCCGTGTCTCAGCGCTCCAGAGCGCGTCGGCCGGAGCCTTCAGCGACCGACCGATGCTCGTGAGCTCGAGCGCGCGCACGACCCTGCGCCGGTCGTTCGGATGGACGGAGGCCGCCGCTGCGGGATCCCGCTCGGCGAGCAGCTCGTGGGCCCGCTCGCCCCCAACGCTGTCGTAGACGCGCTGCCAGTGCTCCCGCTGACCGGGAAGGGGCGCGGGCGGTAGCTCGAGCGCGGACAGCGCAGCTCGCAGGTAGAGACCCGTCCCCCCGACGACGACGGGAGTTTTGCGGTCGCCGATGGCGTCGTCGATCGCCTTGTGGGCCAGCTCTTGGTACTCAGCCACCGAGGACTCGTGATCTAGATCACAAACCGCAACGAGCCGGGTCGGCACCGTCGGCTGGTTCGTCAAGATCGGCAGGCCTCGGTAGAGCTGCATCGAATCGGCCGAGATCAGCTCGGCCGGAAAGCGGCGCGCCAATTCCTCCGCGACGGCGGTCTTCCCCGAGGCCGTCGGGCCGAAGATCCCCAAGACGAAGCCGTCTTGCATGCCCCGATTGTGGTGTTTGCATTGGCAGGCGGCTGCCGATACCTCGTCTGTGAAGTTCCCGCGCAGCTCCCGCGGCCGCACGTACATGGATCGGCGCCCACATGAAATGGTCGCGTTCATCGTGCTCGGAGCGGCTCTTTCCGCGGCCGCTATCGTCGGTGTCTCGTGGGCGGCGGGGTTCGCTGCCGTCGCCGAGCGCCTCCGGCAGGTCGATGCGCGTTGGCTGCCGCTCGCGCTCGGCGCGGAGGTGCTTGCCTACGTCGGGTACGTACTCGCCTACCGCGAGGTCGCCCGCGTCGAGGACGGTCCGAGCCTCCCACACTCGCGAGCGCTCGCGCTCGTTGCGACCGGTTTCGGAGTCTTCATCGCGCGCGGCGGCTTCTCCGTCGATCTGCACGCGTTCCGTCAGGAGTTCGTGGACGATCGCGAAGCCCGCGTGCGCGTGCTCGGCCTTGGCGCCCTGGAGTACGCGTTGCTGGCGCCTGCCACGTGCATCGTCGCGATCCTGCTGCTCTTCGACCATGTCCAACGGCCGGGCAGCGGGTTGACGATGCCTTGGGCAATCGCAGTTCCCGTCGGCGGCGTGCTGGCACTGTCGGCGCTACGGCTTCGCGACCGGCTGCGGGGACGCCAGGGCTGGCGCGACCACGTTGGGCAGTGGCTCGACTCGATCCACGTGATCCGGCAGCTCTTCGTCAAGCTGGAGCACCTTGCAGGGCCGATCGGCACGGCCATCTACTGGTTCGGGGACATCGCCTGCCTCGCCTTCTGCCTTCGCGCCTACGAAGGGCACTTTCCTTCGGTGGCGCCGCTCCTGATCGGCTACGCAACGGGCTACGCGCTCACGCGGCGGACACTTCCGCTCGCCGGCGCCGGCGCGGTCGAGGCATTGCTGCCGTTTGCCCTTCTCTGGACCGGCACGCCGCTGGCCGCGGCCGTACCGGCGGTCGTCGCCTACCGGATCGTCAACTTCTGGCTGCCGATCGTTCCCGCAGTCTTCGGGCTGCGCTCGCTGCGCTCGGCCGCGTCCGGCTAGCCGGGTTCAGGCGAAACGCACTGATTCAGGCGGCAACTGCCGCGACGGCGGTCCCGCGAAGGGTCGTCGAGGTCGCGCCCTCGATCTCGACCGAGACGAGCTCGCCCGCCTCGGCGACGCCGGTGAAGTTGACGGTCGTGTTCCGGCGCGTCCGGCCGCGAAGCACGCTCTGGTCGGTTCTGCTCGGGCCCTCGACGAGCACCTCTTCCACGCGGCCGATCCGCTCTCGGTTCCGCCGCTCCGCGACGCGTTGGACGACCTCGACCAGATGCTCGATCCGCTCGCGCTTCAGCTCCTCCGGCACCTGCTCCGGCATCGTCGCCGCCTCGGTACCGCGTCGCGGCGAGAAGACGAAGGTGAAGGCGCTGTCGTAGCCGACCGCTTCGACCGCCGTGACCGTCTCCTCGAAATCCTCGTCCGTTTCCCCTGGGAAGCCGACGATCAGGTCGGTGGTCAGAGCGAGATCGGGGATCGCCGCGCGCATCTCGCCGGCCAGCTGGAGATACCGCTCGCGGCTGTAGGTTCGCCGCATCGCCTTCAGGATCCGCGTCGAGCCCGACTGGAGCGGGAGGTGCGCGTGCTCGCAGACAGACCCGCATTCGGCCATCGCCTCGATCACCGGCCGCCGGAAGTCCTTCGGGTGCGGGCTCGTGAACCGGATCCTCTCGATTCCGTCGACCTCGTCGCAGGCCCGCAGCAGCTCGCCGAAATCCGTCCGGATCTCGGGCGCCAGGTCCCGGCCGTACGAATTGACGTTCTGACCGAGCAGGGTGACCTCCCGGACCCCCTCGAGCGCGAGCCGCTCGACCTCGGCCAGGATTTCGCCCGGACGCCGACTCTGCTCGCGCCCGCGCACCGACGGGACGATGCAGTACGCGCACTTCGAGTTGCAGCCCATCGAGATCTGCACCCAGGCCTGGAACGCGCGCTCGCGCCGCATCGGGAGCTGGCCGGCGAAGCTGCGCTCCTCGAGCCCGAAGCTGCCGCGGCCGACGCCCTCGCCTCCGGCGCCGACCCAGTCGCCGAGGTGCGGGATCGAGCCGGGGCCGAAGGCGACGTCGACGTACGGGTAGAGCTCGAAGAGTCGCTCGCGCTGCGCCTCGGCGTAGCAGCCGCCGACGGCGATCACCTTCTCCGGCTCGCGCTGCTTGAGCGCCGCCGCCTGCGCGAGGTGGGCCGCGAAGCGCTGGTCGGGCTTCTCGCGGATCGTGCACGTGTTGAAGACGAGGACGTCGGCCTCCTCCTGCGACACCGCCTCGCCGAGGCCGAGCGACTCGAGCATGCCTTTGATCCGCTCCGAGTCGTGAGCGTTCATCTGGCACCCGAAGGTGGTGACGTGGTACCGCTTCACGGCGTCCACGCTAGCGCTACTTCGCATACTCGACTGCGCGCGACTCCCGGATCACGGTCACCTTGATCTGGCCCGGGAACTCGAGCTCCTTCTCGATCTCACGGGCGATCTCGTGCGAGAGCAGGGCGGCGGCGTCGTCGTCCAGCTCGCCCGGCGCAACCATGATGCGGATCTCCCGCCCGGCCTGCATGGCGTAGACCTTGTCCACGCCCGGGTGGCGGGCCGCGATCTGCTCGAGGTCGCGCAGCCGGGTGACGTATTGCTCGAGCGACTCGCCACGGGCGCCTGGCCGAGCGCCCGAGAGCGCGTCCGCCGCCTGGACGATCACCGCCTCGACCGTCTGCGGCTCGACCTCGTTGTGGTGGGCCTCCATCGCGTGGGCGACCGCCTCGGATTCGCCGTGCCTGCGCGCGAGCTCGCCGCCGACCAGGGCATGCGGGCCCTCGACCTCGTGCGACACCGCCTTGCCGATATCGTGCAGCAGCGCCGCTCGGCGCGCGGTCTTGGGGCTGGCGCCGAGCTCCTGGGCCATCATCGCGGCGAGGTTGGCGCACTCGACCGAGTGGGCGAGCACGTTCTGCCCGTAGGAGGTGCGGAAGCGCAGGCGTCCGAGGAGCTTGCTCAATTCGGGGTTGACCGCGCCGGCGTTGGCGTCGAAGACCGCCTGCTCGCCGAGCTCGGCGATGTGGCTGTCGAGCTCGGACTTGGCCTGGTAGTAGGTCTCCTCGATCCGGGCCGGATGGATGCGCCCGTCCTGGAGCAGCTTCTCGAGGGTCATGCGGGCGAGCTCGCGGCGGACGCCGTCGAACCCGGACAGCACGACCGCGCTCGGCGTGTCGTCGATGATGAAGTCGACGCCGGTGAGGTTCTCGAGCGCGCGGATGTTGCGGCCCTCCCGGCCGATGATCCGGCCCTTCATGTCGTCGGAAGGCAGATGCACGACCGACACCGTCGTCTCGGCCGCGTGACCCGCCGCCATGCGCTGCATGCAGACGGCGAGGATGTTGCGCACGCGACGCTCGGCGTCGCGCTTGGTCTCCTCCTCGACCTGGCGGATGACGCGAGCGGCGTCGTGGCGGGCACGCTCCTCGACCTCGGTGATCAGGATCTGCTTGGCCTGCGAGACGCTGAGGCCGGCGACGCGCTCGAGCTCACGCAGATGCTCCTGCTTGCGCTCGTCGAGCAGCTCGCGCTGGCGGTCCAACTCGCGCGAGCGGTCGGCGAGCGAGCGCTCGCGCTTCTCGAGCTCGGCCATCTTGGCCTCGAGCGTCCGCTCGCGCGCGAGCAGGCGCTCCTCGGCGCGGCCGAGCTCCGTGCGGCGCTCGCGCAGCTCCGCCTCGGCATCGGTGGTGGACGCCGCCGGTGCGGCGGACGCCACGGGCGCGGTACGCGGATTGCCCGTGGCCGCGGCTGAGGCGGTGGTTGCGACCGGTCGTGCGTGGCGCCCGCGTCCGTAGAGCAGGGCGGCGGCGACCAGCCCCCCCGCCAACACGGCCGCCGCGATCACGATCTCCATGTCCGTTCCTCTCCTCGCCTGCCGGGCGGGCCCGGCCGTCACGGTCTTCGGTTGTGGAGCGTCGGACCGGGCCGCGCGAGGTTCGCGGTCAGCGAGCGGGGTGGCGCGCAGGCGCGCGCCGCTTCAGTTGGCGGCTAGTCGGGGTCGGGCTTCGCCCAACCACCCTTGAATCTGTCTTTGGAAGCGTTTCGGTGGCCGTCGGACTGAAAAGGGAAAGAAGGTTCAAAACAGGTGGATTTGCTCGTGTTTCACGCCCTCGCGGGCCCATGTCGTCTGCTGAGATGATGGTAGTGGGGCGGTGGTTGCGGCGCAAACGAACGGGTGTTTCGCCTACTCGACCCTGTGCTCTGACCGCTTCCGCGGCTGGCGGTGCCCGGGCTCGCCACGACGAGCCGATGCTCGCCGGCAGCGGTTGCAAGCCGGCGGTCGTAGGTGAGGACCCTCATCCGCTCCCACGCGCAGGGCGCTGGCGAGGTGGATCGCGTCGAGTGTCCTCACCGAGCTCGAGATGATGAACCCGGCAGCGGCCCGGGAGGAGGGCGTCGGCGACGCCGATCAACATGCAGGACTCGAGAAGACGCGCTGCTTCCGCCGCCGGCTCTGGCGCAGCGTTCGCGAGCCCCACCGCCCGCGGGACTTCGACAAGCGCGATCCGGCTCGTGGCCATGACTGGACCGCCCGACAGATAGCGGTCCAGGGCGGAGCTCGCTAGTCGCGAGCGCACTCGAAGGCGCGGACGGCGTCGTGGGCGAGCTCGAGCTCGTAGCCCTTGCGCACGAGAACGCCCAGGGCGCGGTTGCGCTCGCGGTCGTCGGCCGGCGGGGTCGGGAAGCGCCGGCGCAGGAGCGCGACCGCGGCGTGCAGCTCGTCCTCGGCCTCTTGGTCGGCGAGCGCCGCCTCGACGAGCGCGCGGTCGACGCCGACCGCGAGCAGCCTGCGCTCGATCCGCTCCGTGCCCCAGTGGTCGAGCTCCCGGCGGTCCTCGGCGAACCGCCGCGCGTAGCGGGCGTCGTCGAGGTAGCCCTGCTCGGTCAGCTCGGCGACCGCTTCCTCGATCGTCGCCGGGTCGACGCGCTTGCCCTCGAGGTAGCGGCGCATCTCGGCCACCGTGCGGTCGCGCTGGCCGAGGTACCGGTACGCGAGGTCGAGCGCCCGGGCGCGCGAGTCCAACGTCGGGCTGGTCAAGGCGCGCCCCTCAGGCGGCCTTCTCGCCGACCGGCTCGAGCTTGGCCGCGGGACCATCGCCGTTCTCGCCGGCCGCGATCTCCGCCGGCGTCGCCCGCTCGATTCCCAGCGCCTCGTAGACCTTGGCCTCGATCTCGCGGGCGATCTCCGGGTGCTCGACGAGGTAGGCCTTGGCGTTGTTGCGCCCCTGGCCGATGCGCTCCTCGCCGTAGGAGAAGAACGAGCCCGACTTCGAGACGACGTTGTGCTCGAGGCCGAGGTCGAGGATGCAGCCGGCCGACGAGATGCCCTTCCCGAACTCGATGTCGAACTCGGCCTGGCGGAACGGCGCGGCGACCTTGTTCTTGACCACCTTGACCCGGACGCGATTCCCGACCGCCTCGGTGCCGTCCTTGAGCGTCTCGATGCGGCGGATGTCGAGGCGCTGGGAGGAGTAGAACTTCAATGCGCGACCGCCCGGTTGCGTTTCCGGCGAACCAAACATTACTCCGACCTTCTCGCGGATCTGGTTCGTGAAGACGCAGAGGGTCTGGGTGCGGTTGAGGTTGCCGGCCAGCTTGCGCATGGCCTGGGACATCATCCGGGCCTGGACGCCGACGGTCTGGTCGCCCATCTGGCCCTCGAGCTCGGCGCGCGGGGTCAGCGCCGCGACCGAGTCGACCGCCACGAGGTCGACCGCGCTCGAGCGGATGAGCATGTCGGCGACCTCCAGCGCCTGCTCGCCGTAGTCGGGCTGGGAGACGAGCAGCTCGTCGATGTCGACGCCGATCGCCTGCGCGTAGAGCGGGTCCATCGCGTGCTCGGCGTCGATGAACGCGCACACGCCGCCGAGCTTCTGGGCCTCGGCGATGAAGTGGTAGACGAGCGTGGTCTTGCCCGACGACTCCGGGCCGAAGATCTCGACGATCCGGCCGCGCGGCACGCCGCCGATGCCAAGAGCGAGGTCGAGCGAGAGCGCGCCGGTGGGGATGGCGTCGACGCGCACCTGGGCGCCTTCGTCGCCCATCCGCATGACGGTGCCCTTGCCGAACTCGCGCTCGATCTGGGTCAGCGCGCCCTGCAGGGCGGCGTCACGGGCCGAAGCGGCCTTGTCGTTGCTGCTCATGGAACGACTCCTCGTCTTTGGTCGGACCGAACACGCTAGGCCTGGGACCGGACGGACGTCAGTCGCACTTTGCAACGAAAGTGCGGTGGTTCTGCACGCCGTGTGAACGCGCGCGACCAGGGAGGCGGGCCGCCAGTCGGCAACATCCGGCCACCCCGCCTGAGATAGCCTCGCGCGCCATGGGTGAACGAACGCAGCACGCACCGGGGACGTTCAGCTGGGCGGACCTCTCCACCACCGACCAGGACGGCGCCAAGGCCTTCTACGCGGGGCTGTTCGGCTGGCAGGCGCAGGACCTGCCGGTCGACGAGAACACCATCTATTCGATGCAGCTCATCGACGGCAAGCCGGTCGCCGCGATCTCGCCGCAGCCGCCCCAGCAGCGCGACGCGGGCGTCCCGCCGACGTGGAACTCGTACGTCACCGTCGACAGCGCCGACGCCGCCGCCGACAAGGCCTCAGAGCTCGGCGGCACCGTGCACGCGCCGCCCTTCGACGTCATGGACGCCGGCCGCATGGCCGTGGTCCAGGATCCCGGCGGCGCGTTCTTCATGGTCTGGGAGCCGAGGCAGAACATCGGCGCCGGCCTCGTCAACGCGCCCGGCGCGCTGTGCTGGAACGAGCTGGCAACGCCCGACTTCGAGGCCGCCCAGGCCTTCTACGGCGGCCTGTTCGGATGGACGTTCACCCCCTTCGAGGGCGAACAGCCCTACTTCACGATCCAGAACGGCGAGCGCCCCAACGGCGGCATGCGCGCACCCCAGCCGGGCGAGCCGCCCAACTGGGTCGTCTACTTCGCCACCGACGACGCCGACGGATCCATGGCCAAGGTGGAGGAGCTCGGCGGCAACAAGCTCGCCGGCCCGTTCGACCTGCCGATGGGCCGGATCGCGATCGCCCAAGACCCGCAGGGCGCCGCGTTCGCGCTCTACGCGGGCGACCTCGCGCCGTAGGAAAGCGAAGCACCGCCCGCGGTGCTCGCGGGCGGTGCTGGACTTCCTCAGCGGCGCGGCGGGACGGCGTCAGCCGGTCGAAACCCCCGCCCGCATGCGCGCGCCCACCGAGGGCATGCGCTCGAAGGCCCGCAGCGCGCCGGCCCGCAGTCGCAGGTGCGCGACCAGGCTGGCTGTGGGCATGAACGGATTGGTCACGGCGCGGCCGTCGGCCACCGACATCGCGGCGGCGGGACGGCCCTGCACCTCACCGATGAGGACGGGACCGCGCAGCTCGCGCAGCGCGACGCCCTCGGTCTCGGAGGCGGGTCGAATCACATATGTATTGGCAGCGAACATGGGAGTGACGGTACGCCCGCGCGGGCCCCGCGGCCATGGAGCCACCCGCCGACTCGGCGGCGGACAACCGAACCCCCTCGCCATCATGAGGGCATGAGCGCCGTGCGGACGATCGAGGCCGAGGCCGACCGGGTCACCACGCTCGAGCTGTTCTTCGACCTCGTCTTCGTCTTCACGATCACCCAGCTGACGACGGTGCTCGTGCACGAGCCCAACGGGCACGGCGTGCTGCAGGTCGTGCTGATGCTCGGCGTCATCTGGTGGATGTACGGCGGCTATGCGTGGCTGACGAACTTCGTCGCTCCCGACCGTGCCAACCGCCGCCTGCTCCTGCTCGGCGGGATGGCGGCGTTCCTCGTGCTCGCGCTCTCGATCCCGGGCGCGTTCGAGGACAGCGGGCTGGCGTTCGGCCTCGCCTACGCCGCGATCATCGCCGTCCACGCGGCGCTGTTCACCCGCCACTCGTCGATGGACGTCGTGCGCGCGATCCTGGGCGTGGCGCGCTACAACGCCGCCATGGCGCTGCTCGTGCTCGCCGGCGGCATCGCCGGCGGCACCGCGCAGTACGTCCTGTGGGCGATCGCCTGCCTCGTCTGGATCACCCCCAAGCTGATCGACGACAGCGGCTTCACCATCGCCCCCGGCCACTTCGTCGAGCGCCACGGCCTCGTCATCATCGTCGCCATCGGCGAGTCGGTGGTGGCCATCGGCATCGGCGTCGAGGGACTGCCGGTCGACGTCGGGCTCGTCGGCGTGGCCCTGCTGGGGCTCGCGCTCAGCGCCGAGCTGTGGTGGACGTACTTCGGCGGCGACGACACCCGCGCCGAGCGCGCGATGGAGGATGCGCCGACACGCCGCCGCCCCCGACTCGCAATCGACGCCTTCGGGTACGCCCACTGGCTGATGCTGCTCGGGATCATCGCCATTGCGGCCGCGCTGAAGATGGTCATCGGCCACGCCGGCGAGCACGAGGCGCTCGCGCCGGCGCTCTTCCTCTCGTGCGGGCTGGCGGCGTTCCTGGCCGGCGACGTCATCTTCCGCTTGGTCCTGCGCATCGGCACCGGCCGCCCGCGTGCGGTGGCGGCGCTGCTCGTGATGGCGGCGATCCCGCTCGGGACCGAGATCGCCGGCGCGGCGCAGATCGGCGCCGTGGTGCTCGTGCTTGGCGCGACGATCGCCTACGAACGCGCGCAATCACGCTCGCCTGGCGGCCACCTCCGGCGGCGGCCGGCTCGCGCGCTCTAGAAGACCCAGCGCGTGGCCGTCGCCGGGAAGTCGGCCTCGGTCCAGCTCAGGCAGGTGCGCGGGCGCAGCGCGTAGGCGCGCTCGAGCTCGGGCCGGAGGGCGTACTTGCGGTCATAAACCTCGACGAAGCGCCCGAGCACGTCCGGGTCGGACTCGAACGTGGACTCCCCCTCGAGGATCGCCGCCTCGTCACCGCTCTCGAGATGCACGCACACCGCCGGATTGGCGGCGAGGTTGCGCCCGGTCACGCTGCGGTCGTCGGTCGACCACAGCACCGCCCCGTCCAGCCACACGCCCCACACCGGCTTGGCGTGCGGGCCGCCGTCGGGTCGGGTGGTGCAGATCCAGTAGTTGCGCGAGCGCACCAGCCAGCGCTCGACCGTCTCCCACGGCAGCTTCTCGCCCGGCACGGCGACGATGCCGTACCCCGGGGCGAAGCGGACCGGCGTCGGCGTGGGCACGGCGCTCTACCGTAGCGGCGCGCTCGCCAGGGCCTCGTAGCGGGCGCCCTCGCGGCGCATGTGCGAGCGATAGAGCCTGAGCGCGGCGGGGACGAAGACCAGCTCCGGCGGGGGAGGGAGGTCGCCCGTGGGCGGGCGCGCGCCCCGGCGCACGCGTGCGACGGTGACGTGGGGCAGGAACGGGCGCTTTTCGGGGACGTAGCCGGCCGCCTGCACCATGGCGTCGGAGACCCGCGCCTGGAGCGCCGCGAGCTCGCCGCCGGGGTCCCCCAGCTCGACGGTGAGCACGCGAGGCCGGCGCGGGGGAAGCCAGCGCGCGGCACCGAGGGTGACCGCCGGCAGGGCGCGTGCGCACCCCATCGCGGCGTCCCCGATGCGCTGCACCGCCGAGTCGTCGCGCCAGCCCAGGAAGCACAGCGTCACGTGGAGATGCCCCGGGTCGACCGGGCGCAGCGCGTCGTCGCGCGGGCGCCAGTCCGCCAGCGCCGAGCGCACCTCATCCGGGAGCGCGACGGCGACGAAGAGGCGGACGTTCAACGCCGGACGAGCTCGCGCTGCCCCGGGGCGGCGTCGGCCTGCCCGAGCAGCACGCGGCGCAGCAGGTGCAGCGCCACCGTGACGCTGCGGTCGCGCACGTCCGCGCGTCCGCCCGGAAGCTGCGTCGAGCGGGTCAGCGCCGCCCCGCCGGCGCGCGCGATCGAGAGCGCCACCGTGCCCACCGGCTTGTCCGCCGTGCCCCCGTCCGGCCCCGCGATCCCGGTGATGCCGATGCCGAACTCCGCCCCGAACCGCGCCGCCGCCCCCTCCGCCAGCGCCTCGGCCACCTCGGGCGAGACGGCCCCGAAGCGCTCGATCAGCGCCGGGTCGACGCCCGCCTGCTCGACCTTCGCGTCGTTCGAGTACACGACCACGCCGCCCAGCACGTAGGCCGACGACCCGGGCCGCTCGGTCAGTCGCGCCGCGAGCAGCCCCGCCGTGCACGACTCGGCCGTTGCCACGGTGTGCCCTTGCAACAGCCCCGCCACCTGCTCGTCGATGGTCGACCCGTCCTCGGAGAACAACGTGGCGGCGTGGCGCTCGCGCACCACGTCGACGAAGCGGTCGTAGGCCTCCTGGGCCGTTGGCTCGTAGCGCGTGGCGATCTCGATCTCACCCCGGCGCAGGCACGTCGTCACCTCGAGCTCGTCCAGCGGAACTCCGTCGCCTTCAGCCACCCGGAGGGTGGCGGCGATTTCAGACTCCGGTATCCCAAAGAGCCGCAGCACGCCCTCGCGGTAGACGGTGCGCCCGCGCACCGCGTGCCGGAACGCCTCCGTCTCGGTCGCCGTGCGCCACAGCGCCTGCAGTTCGCGCGGCGGCCCGGGCAGCACCACCACGGTCGGGCCCTCGCCCGACCCCGGCGGCACCACCAGCCCCGGCGCCGTCCCGACCGGCTCGAGGATCGTCGCCCCCGCCGGCACGACCGCCTGCTTGCGGTTCGAGCGCCGGATCGCGTCCTCGTCGAGGTTCGGCCACCGCTTGCGCAGCGGCTCCAGGATCACCCAGATGCGCTCCTCGAGCGCCTCGTCGAGCACCATCTGGCGCCCCTGGAAGCGGCCGACCACCTCGGCAGTCAGATCGTCGGCGGTAGGGCCCAACCCGCCCGACGTCACGATCAGGTCCATCCCCTCGCCGGCGAGGAAGCGCAGCTGCGCCTCCATGTCGCCGCGCCGGTCCCCGACGATCCCGATGTGGGCGGTGTCGACCCCGAGCTCGCGCAGGCGCTCGGACAGCCAGGGCCCGTTGCGGTCGGCGATGATGCCGGTGAGCACCTCGGTGCCGGTGATGACGATGCCGGCGCGCGCGCTCATCCCGTCCCGGCCCCAGTCGCCGTGCTCGTGGTCGTGGCGCCGCTCCCGCATGTCGGGCCCGTTCCTGCCGGCAGCTGCTGGCGCTTGCGGCGCGTGATGACGAACGAGATCGACGTGTCGCTCGCCGGCACCGCGAACGCCTTGCCGTTCAGCCGCAGGGTCGAGTCGCCGCCGTGGCCGAGCGTGATCCGGAAGCGCTTGGAGCTGAACGTCCGCGTCTTGGCTCCGCCCTGGAGAATCTGGCCTGGGATCAGCGACTTGCCCTTCGCGTTCTGGAGGCAGACGTACAGCGCCGCTGTCGGCTCGATGCGCAGCTTGACCCGCTGGCGGCGGATCCGCGCCCGCCGGGCCGCCGCGGCGGCCTCGGCCTTGCGCTTGGCCTCCGCTCGCTTCGAGGCGGCGCTCTGGGTCGAGGTCGTCGGCGTGGTGTTGGTGTCCTCCTCGCCCGACGCTCCGAGATAGGCAAACAGGCCGAGCAGGGCAACGATCACGATCCCGATGATCCACGCGGGCGAGATCCGCGAGACCGGCCCAGGCGTCCTGCGCCGTCCCAGATTGGGCGAGATCGGCATCTGGTCGATGTCGGTGGGGCGCTCATGGCGGAGCTTGTACTCGTCGACGAGCAGCTTGCCGTCGAGCCCGAGGTAGTCGGCGTAGGTGCGCAGGAACGACTTGACGAACGCGGGGCCCGGCAGCAGCCCCCACTCCTCGTTTTCCAGCGCACGCAGGTACTTCGCGCGGATCTTCGTCGCCGCCTCGACATCGGTGATGTCGACCTTGGCGCGAAGGCGGGCCTCCCGTAATGATGCGCCGATCTCCGGCATCGCGCGCGAAGGCTACCGCCGGAGGCGCAGTTCTCAGCGTTCCTCGACCGGCTCCGAAACCGCCTGCTCCTCCATGGGATCCGGCCGCTCCGGGACCCTCCCCCGGGCGCCCTCTGCGAGCGCCTCGAGCACGCGGGGAAGGTCGGCCTCGGTGATGAGGACCTGGCGCGGTTTGGACCCCTCGTAGCCCGAGATCACCCCACGGCGCTCGAGCATGTCGATCAGCCGCCCGGCCCGGGTGTAGCCGAGGCGCAGGCGCCGCTGCAGCATCGAGGTCGAGGCGGTCTGCATCTGGGCCACGAGCGTGATCGCGTCCTCGAGCAGCTCGTCCTCGTCGGGATCGAACTCGTCGTCCGAGCCACTGTCGCCGTCGTCGCCCTCGACCTCCTCGAGCAGCTCCTCATGCAACTCGGGCTCCCCCTGGGCTCGCCAGTGGTCGACCAGCTCGGCGATCTGCGCCTCGTCGATGTAGGCACCCTGGATGCGCTGCAGGCGCGAGGTGCCGACGGGCGAGTAGAGCATGTCGCCCTGGCCGAGCAGCGACTCGGCGCCGTTGTGGTCGAGGATCACGCGGCTGTCGGTCTGCGAGGAGACCGCGAACGCGATCCGCGAGGGCACGTTGGCCTTGATCATTCCCGTAATGACGTCCACCCGCGGGCTCTGGGTGGCGAGGACCAGATGGATGCCCACCGCGCGGGCCTTCTGGGCCAGGCGGATCACCGCGTCCTCGACGTCGGCCGGGGCGACCATCATCAGGTCCGCGAGCTCGTCGATGACGCAGAGCACGTAGGGCAGCGGCGGCTCGTCGCGTTTCTCGCGCGCGAGGTTGAGCTCGGGCAGGCTGCGCGTGCGCGCAAGCGACATCTGCCCGTAGCGCTGCTCCATCTCGCGGACGAGGTTCTGCAGCGCGTTGGAAGCCATGCGCGGCGACGTGATCACCGGCGTGAGCAGGTGCGGGATCGAGTCGTAGTGGTTGAGCTCGACCTGCTTGGGGTCCACCAGCACGAGCCGGACCTCGTGCGGCGTCGCGCGCAGCAGGATCGAGGACAGCATCGCGTTGATGCAGCCGGACTTGCCCGAGCCGGTGGTGCCCGCCACGAGCAGGTGGGGCATGCGGGACAAATCGGCGCCGATGGCGCGTCCGGCGACGTCCTTGCCCAGCCATACGTACATCGGCGACGCGTCGGCGGGCGGCTCGCCGTAAACGTCGCCGAGGTGGACGATCCGCCGGCGCATGTTCGGCACTTCGACGCCGACCGCGGTCTTGCCCGGGATCGGGGCCAGGATGCGGATCTCGGTGGCCGCCAGCGCGTAGGCGAGGTCGTCCTTGAGCTGAGCGACCTTGGAGACCTTGATGCCCGGCGCGAGGCGAAGCTCGTAGCGGGTGATGTGGGGACCGGCGACCGTCCCCACGATCTTGGCCTGCACGCCGAAGTGGCTGAGCGCCTCGATGAGCTGGGCGGCGATCTTTTCCTGGCCGGCCGTGTCGGGCTTGGCGTTGTCGCCTTCGGAAAACTTCAGCAGGCCGGGAGCGGGGAGCTTCCATGGGAAGTCGGGGTGGTCGGTTACGTGGGCGCGGAGCCGGTTTTGCGGGGTGAGCTGGGCGTTGGGCGTTGGGCGTTGGGGCTCAGGCTCGGGCGGCTCTTCGGGCTCCGGTTCCTCCGGCTCGGGCTCGCTTGCCTCGGTCGGACCGAACAGGTCCGGGTAGCGCTCCTCCGCGTCGAGCTCGGGCGCCTCGGGCAGGGCTCGCTGCACGCTGATCTCCTGGGGCGTGGGATCGGGCGGGCGCAGCGTCGACGCCCGGCGGTGGATCGCCGTCGTGGTCGTCGCGACATGGCGCTGCAGCCCGCGCACAACGCCGGCCACGGTGGCCCCCGTCAGCAGCAGCGCGGCCGCGAGGAAGAGGAAGACCGCCACGATCTGGGCGCCCGCCATGCCGAGCAGCGTCGAGGTCAGCCACAGCTCGGCCTCGCCCAGGCCGCCGCCCCGCGCCTCGAACCAGGCCTGGTGCCAGAAGCCGTGGCGGACGCCGTCGGGCCCGAGCCCGAACGTCTGAGCCGCCAAGGCCAGCGTCAGGGCGGCGAACAGACAGAGCGCGCCGGGCACGAACGGGCGCGTGGTCGGCAGCACCGGCCGAAGGACGAGAATCCCCCCCGCCGCGATCACCGCCACCGGGACGACGTAGGCGATGGCGCCGAAGGCAAAGCGGAGCCCGTCGGCCATCCCCGCGCCCACCTTCCCACCCTCCCAGTGGAAGTACAGGACGGTGGCAAGGAAGACGCCGACCGCGATCAGCCCGAGGCCGATGAGGTCGACCTGGCGTTGGCTGAGCGCCGGCAGCCGCAACTGCAACGGCCACGCCGAGGAGCGGCGGGCACGGGTCTTCCTGCGGCGCTTGGCCATGACCCGAGAGGCTTCGACGCCTGGGCGGCGTACCCTTGTCGGCGTGAACGACTACGCGCGACCGCCCCGGGTCCTCGTGGTCGAGGACGATGCCGAGATCGCCCAGGCGCTGCAGCGCTCGCTGCGCATGGAGGGCTACGAGGTCCGGATCGCCGGCGACGGCGAGTCCGCCCTCGCCGAGGCCGATGGCTTCAATCCCGACCTCGTGGTGCTCGACCTCGGCCTGCCCACGGTCGACGGCATGGACGTGGCCCGCCAC
>JBJMKX010000155.1:0-5060 GCA_045805605.1 Solirubrobacteraceae bacterium | reverse complement strand
CGTGGAACTCGAAGTCCGCGAGCTGCTCAAGTCCTATAAGTTCCCGGGCGACGACCTTCCAGTCGTGCGTCTCTCGGCACTCGGCGCGCTGAATGGCGAAGCCAAGTGGGAGAAGCAGATCGACGAGCTGATGGCGGCGGTCGACAAGTACGTCCCGCTGCCGGCGCGCGATATCGATAAGCCGTTCCTGATGCCCATCGAAGACATCTTCTCGATCTCGGGACGCGGTACCGTCGTCACGGGCCGCATCGAGCGTGGCAAGGTGAAAGTGGGCGAGGAAGTCGAGATCGTCGGCTTCCGCGACACGCAGAAGACGGTCGTCACCGGCGTCGAGATGTTCCGCAAGATCCTCGACCAGGGCCAGGCGGGCGACAACGTCGGCTGCCTGCTCCGCGGCACCAAGCGCGAGGAGATCGAGCGCGGCCAGGTGCTGGCCAAGCCCAAGTCGATCACCCCGCACACCAAGTTCAGGTCGGAGGTGTACGTCCTCAAGAAGGAGGAGGGCGGCCGCCACACCCCGTTCTTCACGGGGTACCGGCCCCAGTTCTACTTCCGCACGACCGACGTGACCGGGGTGGCCCGCCTCCCCGAGGGCGTCGAGATGGTCATGCCCGGCGACAACATCGCCATGGAGGTCGAGCTCATCCAGCCGATCGCCATGGACCAGGGCCTGCGCTTCGCGATCCGCGAGGGCGGTCGGACGGTGGGCTCGGGCGTCGTGACGGAGATCGTCGAGTAAGGCCGAGGGAGTCCGAGACGGATACGACGGAGGTGACGAGCCCCCGCTCCGTCGGGGGCTCGCTCTGACGAGGAAACCGAACCCATGGCAGCAATCGCCCAGAACAAGATCCGAATCCGCCTGAAGGCCTACGACCACTCGGCCATCGAGATGGCGGCCAAGGAGATCGTGGAGACCGCCACCCGCACCGGCGCAACGGTGTCGGGGCCGGTACCCCTGCCGACGGACAAGTCCGTCTACGCGGTGATCCGGTCGCCGTTCAAGGACAAAGACTCGCAGGAGCACTTCGAGATCCGCACCCACAAGCGGCTGATCGATATCCACCAGCCGACGCCGAAGACGGTCGACTCGCTCCAGCGGCTCGACCACCTCCCGGCCGGCGTCGACATCGAGATCCGACTGGCGTAGGCGGGATGGCCGGGATCCTCGCGCGCAAGCTCGGCATGACCCAGCGGTTCGGGGAGGACGGCCGCGTGGAGCGCGTGACCGTGCTCCAGGCCGGGCCGTGTCCCGTGACCGGCATCCGCACCGCCGACCGCGACGGCTATGACGCGGTCCAGCTCGCGTTCGGCGAGGCGCGCGAGAAGGCGCTGACCAAGCCCGAGCTCGGCCACCTGCGCAAGGCGGGCGCGCCACCGATGCGCCGCCTGGCCGAGTTCCGCGGCGAGGCGGGCGAGCTCAAGATCGGCGACGAGGTCCGCGTCGACGCCTTCGAGCCCGGCCAGACCGTAAAGGTCTCCGGGCTGTCGAAGGGCAAGGGCTTCCAGGGCACGGTCAAGCGGCACAACTTCAAGACCGGCCCCAAGAGCCACGGGTCGCACAACGTCCGCGCGCCGGGATCGATCGGCGCCTCGGCCACGCCCTCGCGCGTGTTCAAGGGCATCCGCGGGCCTGGCCGCATGGGCGGGGGGCGCGTCACCCAGCGCGGCCTGACGGTGGTGGAGGTCCGCTCGGCCGACGATCTCCTGCTCGTGCGCGGCTCGGTGCCCGGGCCGCGCGGCGGGATCGTGGAGGTGCGCACCGATGCCGGTTAGCGCGCCGTACCTCAACAAGGACGGCAACGCGACGCTCGACGACGAGGTGTTCGGTGCGCGCTGGAACGAGGGACTCGTCCACGAGTGCGTGCGCGCCGAGCTCAACGCGCGCCGCCAGGGCACCGCGTCGACCAAGACGCGGGGCCAAGTCCGCGGTGGCGGCGCCAAGCCATGGCGGCAAAAGGGCACCGGCCGCGCCCGCGCCGGCTCGATCCGATCGCCGCTGTGGGCGGGCGGCGGGACCACCTTCGGCCCCTCGCCGCGCCACTACACGGTCAAGGTCAACCGCAAGGAGCGCCGCGCCGCCCTCCGCAGCGCGCTGTCGCTGCACGCCGGGCGGAGCTCGCTGGCGCTCGTCGATGCCGGCGCGTTCACGGAGCCGTCGACCAAGCAGGCGGCCGAGGGCCTGGAGGACTGGCGGGAGCCGCAGCCGGGGCTGGTCGTGACCGGGCCCGACGAGGACAACGTCCAGCGCTCGTTCCGCAACCTGCGCCAGGTGCGCGTGCTGGGAGTCGACGAGGTCGGGGTCGCCGACCTGGTCGGGGCCGGATGGCTCGTGCTCTCCGACGCCGCCGTCGAGCGGCTCACCGACGTGGCGAAGCGCGAAGTGCGCGCCAAGGGGGCGGTGTGATGGACGCCAGCCAGATCGTCATCCGCCCGGTCGTTTCCGAGAAGTCCTACGTGCTCGCGTCGGCGGGCAAGTACACGTTCCGTGTCCATCCCGACGCGCACAAGACGCAGATCCGCCAGGCCGTCGAGGAGCTCTTCCCCGACGTCAAGGTGCTCGACGTCCGCACCGCATCGGTCAAGCCCAAGCCCAAGCGCCGCGGCTGGACGTCGGGCCGCACCCGGGCGTGGAAGAAGGCGATCGTGCAGGTGCGACCCGAGGACGAGATCCCGATCTTCGCCGGACTGGAGGCACTCGAGTAATGGCGATCAGAAAGCCCAAGCCCACCAGCCCGGGCCGCCGCTTCGCGACGTACCCCGACTTCTCCGAGGTCACCAAGGGTGAGCCCGAGAAGTCGCTGACCGAGGGCCTGACGAAGTCCGGCGGGCGCAACACGCACGGGCGCAAGACCTCGCGCCACCGCGGCGGCGGCGCCAAGCGGCTGTACCGCAGGGTCGACTTCAAGCGGCGCAAGGATGGCGTGCCCGCGCGCGTGGCAGCGATCGAGTACGACCCCAACCGCTCCGCCTACATCGCGCTGCTGCATTACGCCGACGGCTTCAAGAGCTACATCCTGGCGCCGCAGCGGCTCAGCGTGGGGGACACGGTGTCGTCCGGGCCCGCCGCCGACATCGCTCCCGGCAACGCGCTGCCGCTGGTGAACATGCCGATCGGCACCGTGGTGCACAACGTCGAGCTGCAGCCCGGGCGCGGCGGCCAGATCGGGCGTGCCGCCGGCACGGCGATCCAGCTCATGGCCAAGGAGGGCGGCATGGCGACGCTGCGCCTGCCCTCGGGCGAGATGCGGATGGTCAGGGCGGAGTGCCGCGCCACCGTCGGGTCGCTCTCCAACCCCGACCACCAGAACGTCAAGATCGGCAAGGCCGGCCGCAAGCGCCACCTCGGCGTGCGCCCGCAGACGCGCGGGACGGCCATGAACCCGGTCGACCATCCTCACGGCGGCGGCGAGGGCTCGACCACCGCCGGCCGCCATCCCGTGACTCCGTGGGGAGTTCCTACCCTGGGCTACCGCACGCGCAAGAAGGGCAAGGCGTCCGACCGCTACATCGTCCGCGGCCGACGCCGTGGGAAGAAGCGATGAGCCGATCGAGCAAGAAGGGACCGTGGGTCGAGGACCGCCTCCTGAGGCGGATCGAGGCCATGAACGAGTCCGGCACCAAGCAGATGATCAAGACCTGGTCGCGGACCTCGACCATCTTCCCCGAGATGGTCGGCCACACCATCGCCGTCCACGACGGGCGCAAGCACGTGCCCGTCTTCGTGACCGAGTCGATGGTCGGCCACAAGCTCGGAGAGTTTGCGCCCACGCGCACCTACCGCGGCCACGCCGACACCGGACGCCGCCGATGAGCCCGAAGCGCGAGATCGACGAGACCAAGGGCGCGAACCCGGACGAGAAGGTCGCCGAGGAGGCGGCCGCGGCCAAGGCCGAGGCGGCGGTCGAGGAAAAGCCCAAGCCGCGCCGGCGCCGGACGCGCAAGAAGGACGAGCCGGAGGCCGCCCCCGACGAAACCACGGCGCCGGCCCCAACAGCCAAGGCCCAACGTTCAACGCCCCCCGACGGCCCGGTGACCGTCCGCGCCAAGGCCCGCTACGTCCGCACCTCCGCCCGCAAGGCCCGGCTCGTGTGCGACCACATCCGCGGCAAGTCGGTGCCCGAGGCCCGCGCAATCCTCAACTTCACCCCCCGCGCCGCGGCCCGCGACTGGAGCAAGGTGCTCGAGTCTGCGGTCGCCAACGCGGAGGCCAACCACGAGCTCATCGGCGATGAGCTGAAGATCGCCGAGGCCTACGCCGACGAGGGCCCCACCCTGAAGCGCTACCGGCCGCGCGCGATGGGTCGCGCCACGCGCATCCGCAAGCGCACCAGCCATCTCACGATCGCGCTCGCGCCGGCGGCGGCGGCAGCGAACGGAAGGAAGGACCGCTGATGGGTCAGAAGGTCCACCCCGAGGCTCTTCGCGTCGGCTATATCCACGACTGGAAGGCCAACTGGTTCAACGAGCGCCACTTCGCCGACTACCTCGACGAGGACGAGCGCATCCGCAACCACATCCTCGGCAAGCTCGCACACGCCGGGCTGTCCGACATCACGATCCGCAAGGACGCCAACGAGGTCGAGGTCAACATCCATACGGCCCGGCCGGGGATCGTCATCGGCAAGTCGGGGTCCGAGGTCGACGCGCTGCGCAAGGACCTCCACCGCATGACCGGCAAGGCGATCAAGGTCAACATCCTCGAGATCAAGCGCCCCGAGCTCGACGCCAAGCTCGTCGCGCAGTCGATCGCCGAGCAGCTCCAGAACCGCGTCAGCTTCCGGCGCGCGATGAAGCGCTCGCTCGCCTCCGCGATCCGCTCCGGCGCGCAGGGCGTGAAGGTGCAGTGCGGCGGCCGGCTGGCCGGGACGGAGATGAGCCGCTCCGAGAGCTACTCCGAGGGCCGCGTCCCGCTACACACGATCCGCGCCGACATCGACTACGGCTTCGCGGAGGCGAAGACGACCTACGGCCGCATCGGCGTGAAGGTCTGGATCAACAAGGGCGAGATCATGCCCGAGGGCTACGAGGGCGTCACTCAGCGCGACTCCCGGCTCGGCGAC
>JBJMKX010000154.1:0-11445 GCA_045805605.1 Solirubrobacteraceae bacterium | reverse complement strand
GTCACCGACCTCGAGCTTCCCCAGATCGACCTGTTCGATCCGGCCCTGCGCGGCGAGCGGTTCCACCGCACGATGCGCGAGTTGGCCGAGCAGTCGTGGATCGTGCAGACCCCGCTCGGATTCATCGTCCTCGACCGCGAGGCGGGCTCGTTCTTCCTGTGCAGTAAGCAGGCCAGCTTCCCCGGGCTGAAGATCGCCGAGCTGTTCGGCATCGAGGATGGGCCCCTGCACGAGGAGATCGTGCGCAACATCCTCCACGTGCCGCCCGACAAGCACCGGCGCTTGCGCAACCTCGTCAACCCGTTCTTCACGCCGCGCGCCGCCGACCGCTGGCGCCCCGCGATGCGCGGGTTCGTCGAGCAACTCCATGCCGCCGTCGAGGCCGAGCGCCGCTGCGAGTTCGTTGAGGCGTTCGCCAAGCCGTATCCGTCGCTGACCATCGCCACGGTCATGGGTGCCGCCCTGTCCGACGCGCCCAGGCTGCACGAGTGGTCGAACTGGATCCAGCGCCAGTTCGACGGGCCGTCGCTGATGACCGAGCGCGAGCGGATCGAGCAGGCGGTCGCCGAGTTCTACGATTGGGCGGGCGAGCTGCTCGCACGGCGCCGCCAGGACCCGAGCGACGACCTGATCTCGAGCCTGATCGCGGCGCGCTTCGAAGGCGACAAGCTCGACGACGCCGAGCTGGTCAACCTCGTCCTCAACGTCCTCGTGGGCGGCGTCGACACCACGCAGAGCCAGCTGGCCCAGGCCGTCCGCCTGTTCGCCGAGCACCCCGACCAGTGGGAGCTCGTGCGCTCCGATCCCGACATGATGGCCCCGCGGGCGGTCGAGGAGGTCCTCCGCTACGAGCCGATCACGCCGTTTACGGCGCGCATCGTCGAGGAGGAGATCACCTGCCGGGACATCGTCTTCCCGGTCGACACGGTGGTGATGGTCTGCGCGTTTACCGGCAATCGCGAACCGGGCGAGCCGGACGTCTTCGACGTCGCGGCCGAGCGCGACGCCAAGCCGCTGACCTTCGGAGCCGGTATCCACTACTGCCTCGGCGCGAACCTGGCCCGCGCCGAGCTGCAGGAGGCGCTCGGTTTCCTCGCGCGCCGCTGGGAGCGCATCGAGCTCGACGGCGAGCCCGTCATGGGCTCGATCAACGGCATCTACGGGATCGACGAGCTGCCGATCCGCTGGACGGCCGTCTAGCCGCCCAGCCCGCCGAACACGGCGAACGGGAACGGGTCGCCGACCTTCCACACCGTCGCGCCCGAGATCTCAGCGTGCACCCTGCTGCCCTGCGGCGCCTCGGACTCGATCCGCCGCGCGAGCGCATGCGCCTCGTCCTCGTTGGGCGCGCCGACGAGCAGGAACGTCCACCGCCGCAGCACCGGAATGCCCTCCTGCTCGAGGCGGTCGCCGAACTCGACGGTCTCGCGGTGGCTGGGCAGCTCGACGCGCACCTCCCATTCGGCGAAGCCCTGCTCGACGGACTGGGCCGTCTCGCCGGCCTCTTCCGTTGCATGCTCGGCGGCCTGCTCCTCGGGCGTCGACGGGAGGGGCTTGTCGACCGGCTCCCAGCGCTCCTCCTCCGGGTGCCAGCGGGTCAGCCTGAGCGCACTGTCGGTCAGGCCGTGCTCGGCCAGCAGCGGGGCGATGACCCGCCGCGCCTCTTGGGCGGCGCCCTCGGTGTCGGTGTAGACGAAGACATTGGGGCCGTCGGCGCTGACCGCGACGCGGTCGCCCAGGCGCCTGCGCGCGTCCCGCTCGAGCGACAGCTCGCGCATCGACTCCGCGAACGAGAAGCCGTCGCCGGAGGCGTCGAGCTCGATCTGCAGGCGGAAGTCGTCGGCCATGGGAGCCGCCGGAGGTTAACGAGCGGCGGCCGCACCCGAAGGCGCGGACCTCGAGCCCCAACCCGCACGCAACTCTCGAGCGGCTACCTCGTTGGTGCGGCAGTGGGCCTTTACATCGCCTCGGGCAAGCGTCGCGCGCTCGCGCTCCTGGGCGTCGTCGCCGTGGTTGCCGCCACTGCGGACGTGGCCTACGGCGCGACCGTGACCTACACCGGAAGCACGTCGCAGAGCCAGCCGTTCAAGCTCGTCCTCCGTCCCGACGGCGTGCGCTTCCGCCTCTCGTGGCGCGCCAACTGCGGTGATGGCGGCAAGCCGTTCTCGGCCGAGACCGCTTCCCAGCGCGCGCTCCCCGTCCACGCCGGCCAGTTCTCGAGCCGCGAGACCTATGACGCCAAGGCCAGCGACGGCGCCACCGTTCACTACACGATCCTCATCGCCGGCGCGGTGCGCCGCCGAGGCGCAACCGGAACATGGCAGGCCGTCGCCTCCGGCCCGTACAAGGACCGGGGGACGTACCGGTGCGATACCGGCAGGGTGACGTGGAGGGCACGCCCGGGCGGCTAAGCGAGCCGAGCTCGGCGAGCAAGAGGCGGCGTTCTTCCCACCGGCGGCGCCCTTGCACGTACCCGCTGGAGCGCGACAACCGAAAGGACCCGCGATGAGGCGCGCCATCAGGACCGCTCGACTTCAAGAGTCCGTGATCAACCCCCTCGACAGACTCGCGTTCGCGTTGCGCCTCCCGCCTCCAGGCGACGCTCTCCTCGAGACGACGGGGCGGCGCACGGGACGCCGTCGTGTCACGCCTGTGTGCGACTGCCTCGAGGGCGACACCTTCTGGGTCGTCGCTCAGCGTGGACGGGATGCCGAATACGTGAGCAACATCGAGGCCGATCCGCGCGTCCGTGTCAAGGGCAGCCTCTCGCGCGGGGGTTGGCGGTCTGGGACGGCGCACATCCTCGATGAAGACGACGCCGAAGAGCGCCTGCGGATTCTCGGTCGCGGCAATCGTTGGCGTCGGCTCTGCCTGCAGGCGTCCAGTTCGATCGGCACAAGCCCGCTGACGGTCCGAATCGACCTCGATCCGACTTGAACTGAGCTGTAGGAGACGGCGCGGTAACGCCTCGGTCTCGCCCCGGCGCGCGGCAACTTCCTTGGAGTTGGACCACCACTGACAATTGGTCGCTGTAGCTGGACGTGAAGATGATGCACCTCTCGCTGGGTGGCGGTCTTCAGGCACGCCGGGCCCCCCCGCATAGCGCTCTTGCGGGCGCCCAGGACCGGACCGCTACCGTGCAACGCATGTCGCCGACGTGGATCTGGATGCAGGTCGCCGTCGTCGTGTTCGTCGTGATCGGGATCGTGATCGCGGCGATCAAGCTCTGGGCCTGAAGCGTCCGAACAGGCCGCGCGGCGCAGGTCGCTCCGGTAGCGGCGGTCGCTCGGGCACCGGGGTTCCCTCGAGGATCGACCGCGGCACCGCCTCGGTAAGCCATGGCGCGAGCGCGGCCAGGCCCGCGCGCTCGATCGGCTCGAGCAGGCCCGGCGGGCGACGGTAGGCGTCGTGGGCGTCGGAGGCGACGACGTGCACCCAACCCGCCTCGATCCAGCGGACGGTCGTCTTGAGGATCTCGTTGCCGAACTGGCCGGCGAGGGAGCCCGCGGTGACCTGGACGAGAACACCCGCCTCGAGCAGCCGCTCGAGCCGTTCGGGCCGGCGCAGGAAGGCCGGGCAACGCTCGGGATGGGCCAGGAGCACGCGCCAGCCGCGGTCCTGCATTGCCAGCAGCACGGGGTCGAAGTGGCCAGCGCCGGGCGACAGCGGGGCCTCGAGCAGGAGGTGGCGCGCCGGGCCGAGCGACAGCGCCGCGAGCTCGTCGTCGGTCAGCTCGACGAGCCGCGTCAGCGCGATCTCGCCGCTCACCTCGACGGCCATCTCGACGCCCGCGGCGGCAAGCGCGGCGCGGACCTCGGCGGCCCGCTCGGGGAGCGTGGCGGGCTCCACGTGCCACCAGTGATCGATGTGCGGGGTGGCGACGAGCGTCTGCGTGCCAGCCGCCGCGGCGGCTCGAGCGAGGGCGATCGCCCCCTCGATGTCGTCGGGCCCGTCGTCGATGCCGGGCAGGAGGTGGCAGTGCAGGTCGATCACGGGCTCGTATGATGCCCGCGCCGCAAACGCGCGCGCGGGCACGCGCCAAGCGCGCGCCCAGCGCACGCTTTAAGAAAGGAGACGGATGTTCGGCTCGATCGTGGTCGGCACGGACGGCTCGGGCACCGCCAAGGAAGCGGTGCGTCAGGCGATTGACCTGGCGAAGCACGTCGGCGCGTCCCTGGACATCGTGTCCGCCTACGAGCCGGTCGCCGGCGATCGCCTCCGCCAGGAGCGGCGCGAGGCGCCCAAGGACGTCGAATGGGCGGTCAACCCGCGCGAGGACGTCGACTCCACGTTGGAGGAGGCCGCGCGGGAGACGCGCGAGGCCGGCGTCGAGGTCGAGACGTTCGCCCGCCAAGGCGATCCCGCCGACGCCATCCTCGATGTGGCCGAGGAGCGGGGCTCGGACCTCATCGTGGTCGGCAACAAGGGCATGACGGGCGCGAAGCGGTTTCTGCTGGGCTCGGTGCCGAACAAGGTCTCGCACCATGCGCCCTGCTCGGTGCTGATCATCCGTACGACCTAGTCTGTTCAGTCGCGCCCTGGGCAGCCTCGCCGCATTCCATCGCCTGATCGGCGAGCACGCCGGCGATGTCGTCGCCAGCCTCGACGACCCGTGGCTGAGCGCCTTCGTGCCTGAGGACCCAGAAGCGCCGCTGCCCACGGTCGGCCGGCATCTGCACGCCGTTTTCGCGTGCTCCGAGCGACAGGTGGGCGACGCTGCGGCCCAGGGCTTCACCGAGCGGGTGGCGCGGGCGCCGGCGATGGCGATCGAGCTCGCGTCGCCCCCCGATGCGCCGCCAGACGTCGAGCGCGGCGTCTGCCTGGAGGAGGTCGGCGCACTCAACGACCTCGCCTACGGCAACGCCGACCACGGCGTGGAGCGGGCGTTCGCCCGGCTTCCCGCGAGCGCCGTCCACGCGTACGGCCGGCGCGATCGCGACGGGCGCCTGGTCTCCGTCGGGCTCGCGTTCGACTGCGGGGACGATGCCACGATTCAGTACGTCGCCACGACACCGGCGGCACAGCGCGCCGGCCACGCCACGGCGATCATGCGGGCGGCGCTGGCCGACGCCGCGGCGCGGGGGCTGGCGACGACGACGCTGACCGCCTCCGACGAGGGCCGGCCCGTGTACGAGCGGCTCGGCTACCGCGTCGTCGGCACGGTGGAGCTGTGGCGGCGGCGCGAGTAGCTACGCGGCCTGCGCGCCCAGCGCGACCGCCAGCGCCTGGGCGAGCTCGCGGCGCTCGAACGGCTTGTCGAGGTGGGCCACCGCGCCGAGCTCGCGGTCGGCGCCGCCGCGCGAGCGGATCGAAACGACCACGATCGCGAGGTCGGGGCGGGCCGCTCGCAGGGCGCGCGCGAACGCGTGGCTGCGCAGGCGGGCGGGCTCCACGAGCACGACGTCGGCCTCGACGTCCGCCACCGTCATCCCCTCGTGCCATTGCTGGGCGACGTGCCCGAGCCGCGCCACCGAATGCGCGAAGAGATCGGTGATCTCGCGATCGGGATCGACGATGAGGACCCGCGCCACGCTGCAACTGTGGTGCCGGGCAGAGTGAGCCGCGACGAGGTGCGGTATGAATGTTGTATGGACAGGCAGCGGGTCCTCGTCGTCGACGACGAAGAGGACATCCGAACTCTCGTCCGCACCCTGCTCGAGCGCGCCGGCAAGGACGTCGTCGAGGCACCCGATGGGCGACAGGGACTGCGGGCATTGCACACCGAGCGGCCCTCGCTCGTGATTCTCGACGTCACCATGCCCGAGCTCGATGGCTGGTCCACCCTCGAGCGCATCCGCGATCTCTCGGATGTCCCGGTGCTCATGCTCACTGCGCGCGGAGGCGAGCTCGACACGGTGCGCGGCCTGCGCGCGGGCGCGGACGACTACCTGTCGAAGCCGTTCGGGCGCCAGGAGCTGCTCGCCCGCGTGGAGGCGCTGCTGCGCCGCGCCGGCGGGCCGCCCGAGACGCAGGAGAGCTACCACGACAGGCGCATCTCGATCGATTTCGCGCGCCGCGAGGTGATCGCAGACGGCAGCCCGGTGCAGCTCACTCCGCTCGAGTTCCGCATGCTCGCCACCTTCGTCCGCCACCCCAACCAGGTGCTCAGTCGCGACCAGCTGCGCGAGCTCGTCTGGGGCGACGCGGCCGGCATGTCGCGCGACCAGGTCAAGCTCTACGTCGGCTACCTGCGGCGCAAGCTCGGGTGGGAGGTGGGATCGGACTCGCCGATCGAGACCGTGCGCGGGTTCGGCTACCAGTACCGGCCCGGGGAGTAGGGCGCTCGGCGCCTACGCCCCGGCGTCGTACCCGGCCACCACGCGCTTGGACGCGCGGATCCGCCAGGCGTCCTCGACGAGCTCGGCGAGCTGCTCGAGGTCGATCGCGTCGAGACGCACGAGGACGTAGGGAGATGCGTCGTAGTGCGGGGTGGAGAAGAAGACGTCGGGCTGCCCCTTGAGCAGCGCCTCGCGGTCGGACAGGTCGAGCACGCGCATGACGAGCGCGTCGGGATCGGTGCGCAGCCGGCACATGCCCTTGCCGGCCACCTTGAGCGCCGGCGTTCCGAACCACGTCGCCTCCTCGACGCCGGGGTAGCGGTGGCCGATAGCGACGACGTCCCCCCAATCGGGCATTGCGCTACGGCGGCGACGGGGCGGTCGCGGCGGCGGCGTCGAGCATGCCGGCGCCGAACGACGTGTCGTCTCCGGGCGTCCCCATGTCGCGGCTGGTGACGCGCAGGCGGTGCAGGATCTCGGCCGGGGTCGGACGCCGGCCGATCACGCCCGAGGCGATGACCAGGGCGGCGGCGGCCGCGACGTGGGGGGCCGAGAACGACGTGCCCTCGTAGTCGTCTGGGTAGCCGAAGCGGCGCACCTGGCCGTCGTGCGGATAGGTGAGCTGGAAGATCGGCAGGCCCGGCTCGAACCCTCCCTGGCAGTTCGGGTCGCCCGGGGTGACGGCGCTGTCGCCGCCGCCGGGGGCGACCAGGTCCAGGCCGTTGCCGGTGTTCGAGTACGAGGCAAGGCAGCCCTGCTGGGTGGTGGCGCCGACGGAGATCACATCGCCGGCGCGCGCGGGATAGGCGACGACCCGCCCGCTGTCGTTCCCGGATGCGCCCACCACGGTGACGCGCCGGCGGTGGGCGTAGCGGAGGGCGTGGATGATCGGTGGGATGTCGGAGGCGTGCTCGGTCGAGTCGAACACCAGCGAGAGGTTGATCACCTGCGCGCCGTGGTTGGCCGCCCAGCGGATGCCCTTGCCGATGGTCGCGGCATCGCCGACGCCGTCGCGGTCGAGCACCCGCACGGGCATGATCCTGGCGCCGTAGGCCAGACCGGTGAGCGCGCGGCCGTTGTTCGTGCGCTCGGCGATCGTGCCCCCGACGAAGGTGCCGTGCCCGAGCTCGTCGTCCGGGTGGTTGTCGTCGTCGACGAAGTCGTAGCCGGCCGCGAACTGGCGGGGACTGAAGTCGGGCGACAGGCGAAAGCGTCCCCGGTTCTCATAGGCCACGCCGGAGTCGATCACGGCGACGACGACGCCGCTGCCGCCCGGCCGGCCGGCGCGGATCAGGTTCGTCCACGCGCCCGGCGCGTTGACGCCGGTCCCGGGCAGGAAGTTCCACTGCATCGCCTGCCAGCCACCCCCGGTGCCGGGATCGTCGGGCAGGAATTCCTGCGCGGCGTGGGCGAGGTAGTTCGGAACCGCCCAGTCGACGCCCGCCCGAACGCGCAGGTGGCCGGCGGTCCAGCGCACGGAATGGCCGCCCGTGGTCGGGACGACGCGGGTGCCCGCGGCGTCGTGCACGAGCACCTCGCCGGGGACGTAGTCGGCGGCCGACGCAGCGGCCGGGTACGCCGCGGCGAGCAGCAGGCTGAGGAGGAAGGCGCGGCGCAACAGACCGAGAACACCCGCCGCACGGCAGGGGTTGCGCCAGCATATCCCGCGTGAGCGAGCCATTCGACGAAGCGGACGACGCGCTGATGGCGCTGGCGATCGACGCCGCGCGGCGCTGTCTCGACCACGACGACGTCCCCGTGGGGGCGGTGGTGGCGCGCAACGGCGCCGCGATCGGCACCGGCCGCAACGAGCGCGAGCTGCGCCGGGACCCGACCGCGCACGCCGAGATCCTGGCGTTGCGCGAGGCCGCCGCGGCGTCGGGCTCGTGGCGCGTGCTCGACGCCACCCTCTACGTCACGCTCGAGCCGTGCGCGATGTGCGCCGGCGCGATCGTCCTCGCGCGCGTGCCGCGCGTGGTCTACGGGGCGGTCGATCCGAAGGCGGGCGCGGCGGGCAGCGTGCTGGACGTGCTGGCCGAGCCGCGCCTCAACCACCGGCCGCTTGTCATCGGCGGGCTGCGGGCGGAGGAGTCGGCGGCGCTGCTAAAGGAGTTCTTCGCGCGGCGACGCTGAGCGAGTCGGCGCTAGCCTACGGCTGACCATTCGGAGGGGTGCCGGAGTGGTTGAACGGGGCGGTCTCGAAAACCGTTGTGGGCCGTTTGGTCCACCGTGGGTTCGAATCCCACCCCCTCCGCTCGTAGAGCCAAAAAGCCCGGAGTTCGGCTGATTTCGCTCCTCGCAGCTGCGTAGCTCAGAACGTCAGTCGCCGTCAGAGACCGTCAGCCAGAGCGGCCTCCCGTACCCACGCCGTACCCACGCGTAACATGTCCGTTGCGTAAGTGCACCCGGTGCACTTACGGTCGATCAGTGAACCGGGGTGCACAGGCATCGGCCGGCGGGGAGGGAAGAGAACGCGGCGCCGGCCGTCTGGAGCCTTATGGATCGGCCTGCAGATTTCCGGGCTTCTCGCGCGAGGGCTACCTGGTGGAGCCTCGCCGGGGCTCGCCGCCTGCGTGCTAGAGCCCATGCGTTGACGCAGATCCGACGCCGATTGGGCAGAGCGTCCGGGCCTGGTCGTCGCTGCTCAGGTCCGCCGGCGCCAGTGGCTTTTAGCGCTCACCACCATGCCCTGAACAAGCTCCTGCCGCCCGGCTGATGACGACGTCGTGGTCGAAGACCGTCCCCTCGACGGTGATCGAGCCGAAGTCCGTGGCGTCGATCCGGGGCTTCATCTCACACCTCCAATTTGCCAGCGAGCAAGCATCCGGGACTCGCGGTGCTTGGCTCAGACCGCCGCGCGCGCCTTCGCCAAGTCGTCGATCCCAAGGACGAGCCTGACCCCGCCGAAGGTCCTGTAGGCCAGCTCGATGTTCGCTCCGGCGTCGGCGATCTTGCGCGCGACCTGCCATGGTCCCGGGGCGGTCCTAGACGTCGACGACGATCACCTCGCGCTCATCGCCCACCTCCAGTCCGGCGTTCCGGAGGGTGCTGCGCGTGGCCGTGACGTCCTCGACCATGATGTGCACGGTCGCCCTTCCCCCGCCCGTCGCCCGTGCCGGCGTGCCGCGCATCAGGGCCTCACGAACGTCGGACCAGGACTCGAGCTCCACATGGCGGGGACCTGCCGGACGCGGGCGTTGCCCTCCTCGTCCTGCAGGTCCGCCTTGATGATGTGCAGCTCGTTCTCGAAGATCTGGCGGTGGTATGTCCCCATTTCGCCGTCGTCCTCGGACGGGTATGCCTTGCTGAGCGCCCACGCGATCAGCAGGTAGCGATAGTCGTCCGGCAAGCCTGGATTGTCGGCGTCGGCGACCATCTGGTAGCCGCTGATGACGTGGCGCATTTTCAGCGCGTAGACCTTGTCCGGGGTCGGATAAAGCGGGATCTGGAAGCCGAAGATCGAAAATTCGCACGGCCGCCCGGACGACGTGACAGACGTGTCGACAGCACGCTGGTCGACCAACGAGAGCTCCTCGTTGACGTCGGTGTTGCGAAGCGAGATCAGCCGGACGAAGTTGGTCGGCAGCTCGACCGTTTCGATGCCGACCTCGGTGGCGAAGTTCAGGGACGCTTCGGCCTGCGGAAGCTGGACGCGACGACGGATGCGGCTCAGCTGCTCGTTCAACCATGTCTTGACTCGAGCTCGGTACCTGGTGTCGTCAAACCCGTAGGCCAAAACCTCGTCCTGCAGGTCTTTGAATGAGCGGCCAAGAACTTCGGTCATCAGACCACCTGCGCCGCGGCGCCCCATTTAGCGTCTGACAATGGAGTGCCAACGTTCGTGGCGGTCGCGTTGACGTTCGCAGTGTCCGTGGCATCCCGGAGGGTGATGGTCGATCCGGAGCGGCTCACCGTTGTGTCGTCAGGAATCCCCGTCCCCCGGATGATGTCTCCCGGCGACGTGAGCGTAACCCCAGTGTTCGTTATGGTCGCACGCTCGTCCATCCATACAAATAGTGCGGACACCGTGGTTACCGACGCACCCAACGGGATCCCGGTCCCGGCAATGTGATCTCCAACAGCCCAGGAGCCACCGACGTTGGAGAGCCTGTTACTGCCGTCCACCACGTCGCCTGTCACTGCACCCTTCGCGCTCGAGGTACGCCAAGTCGTGGGGTTCGTTACGTTGCTGATGGTCGCGCTGCCGCTGACCACGTCGCCGACGGATGCAAGATGGTTCCGGCCACCCGCGACGCAAGTCCAGTGGGTCGGGAGCGCCAACGACAGGAGCCGTGTTCCATATCTTGTCGCGTCTCCGCGCCTTACCGTAGTCGGGATACCGGTGCCCTCCGTATCCTGCGCGCGGTTGACCGCGTGCGATGCCCTGCGTGTTGCATCTGGCCGCTCGACGCGGTCGGCACGACGCTCCTAGGATTCGTCCGTCGTTTCGTTCTGGAGGCGTTTCATGTCTGTTCGTCGTGGGCTGGCGCTCGTGCCGCTCCTTCTTGTGCTGGCCTCGCCGGCGGTTGCCGCACCGTCCAAGCCCCCACCGAAGCCGACGCCGAAGCCGAAGCCCAAGCCGGTCACCGAGATCGGGATCGGCCTCGATCCCTTCGCGATCACCTACGGCCAGGCGGCATCGGTGTCCGGTCAGCTGACGGGCCACGCCGTGCGCCAGCCTTTGGTCCTCCAGGGAGCGCCGTTTCCCTTCCAGGTCTTCGCCGACGTCGCGCGGGGCGCGAGCGGAGCGGACGGGCGCTACAGCTTCACCGTTGCCCCACCGATCACCATGCGCTACCAGGTCAGCAGCGCTACGGATCTCTCGGTCGCCAGCGGCATCGTGCACCTGGCCGTCAGCCAGCGGGTGGACGCGGCCATCAGCGATTCCACCCCGCGACGTGGTCAGCTGGTGCGGTTCTCGGGCGCCGTCGGCCCGGGGAACCCCGGCGCCGTCGCCTACATCCAGCGCCGGGTGCCGGTCAGCGGCCGTTTCCGCACCATCAAGCGCACGCACCTTCTCGACGCCGGTCTGACCGGCTCGGTCTTCACCACCCACGTGCGGATCCGCCACACGGGTTTGTACGCCGTGCGCGTGCGCGCCACGCACTACAACGCCCAGGGCTACAGCGGGCTCATCGCCATCCACGTCCACTAGGACGAGCGCCGC
>JBJMKX010000153.1:0-18244 GCA_045805605.1 Solirubrobacteraceae bacterium | reverse complement strand
TCGGTCCGTCCTTGGGGATGGCGCCCGCCGGGACGTGGACGTGGAACTCGCGGTCCTCGAAGGCCTCCTCGTCGATGCCCAGGGGCTCGGCGTGGCCGCGCACGTAGGAGAGCGCGATCCGCGCCGACTCCTTCATGACGTCGCCCAGCTGGCCGGTCAGCACCAGCCCACCGTTGCCCTTCATCGACGTGGCCTCGACGAACAGCACGTCGCCGCCCGTTCCCGTGACGGCCAGGCCGGTGGCCACGCCGGGGACCGCGGTGCGCACCGCCGCCTCCTGGAAGAACTTCTGGCGGCCGAGCGCGTCGCGCACGAGGTCGAGGTCGACCGCCACCGGGGCGGTGGCCGTCCCGGACGCGATGCGCGTCGCGGTCTTGCGCAGGACCGTGCCCAGCTCGCGCTCGAGCTGGCGGACGCCCGCCTCGCGCGTGTACTCGCTGACCACGGTTGTGAGGAGCTCGTCGGTGATGCTCACCTCGTCCTCGCGCAGCCCATTGCGCTCGCGCTGGCGCGGCCACAGGTAATCGCGCGCGATGGCCATCTTCTCGGCGACCGTGTAGCCGTCGAAGCGGATGACCTCCATGCGGTCCAGCAGCGGGCCGGGGATCGTCTCGGCCTGGTTGGCGGTCGCGATGAAGACGACCTCGCTCAGGTCGATCTCGACGTCGAGGTAGTGGTCGCGGAACGTGGAGTTCTGCGCCGGGTCCAGGACCTCGAGGAGCGCCGAGCTCGGGTCGCCGCGCCAGTCGGCGCCGACCTTGTCGACCTCGTCGAGGAGGATCACCGGGTTCATCGTCCCGGCGTCGCGCAGCGCGCGGACCAGGCGGCCCGGGAGCGCGCCGATGTACGTGCGCCGGTGGCCGCGGATCTCGGCCTCGTCGCGCACGCCGCCGAGCGACATGCGCACGAACTCGCGCCCGGTCGCGCGGGCGATCGACTCGCCGATGGACGTCTTGCCGGTGCCGGGCGGGCCGATCAGGGTGAGGATGGCGCCGGAGCGCTTGTCCTCCTGGATGCCGCGCTCCACGCGCAGCTTCTTCACGGCCAGGTACTCGACGATGCGGTCCTTGACGTCCTCGAGGCCGGCGTGGTCGGCGTCGAGCACCTCGCGGGCGTGCTGCGGGTCGAGCCGCTCGTCGGAGCGCTTGCCCCAAGGCACAGCGACGATCCAGTCCAGGTACGTGCGGATCATCGAGGCCTCGCCCGACTGGTCGCCCATCCGCTCGAGTCGGCCCAGCTCGCGCTCGGCCTGCTCACGGACGGCCTCGGGCATGTCGGCGTCCTCGATCTTCTTGCGGTACTCGTCGACGATCGACTGGTCGTCCTCGCCCAGCTCCTTGCGGATGGACTCCATCTGCTTGCGCAGGAAGTACTCGCGCTGCTGCTTCTCAGCGCCGGACTGGACGTCCTCGCGGATGCGCGCGCGCACCTGCAGCTCGGCCAGGCGGTCGCGCTGGAGCGACAGGGCGAGCTCGAGCCGCTCGGTCACGTCGAGGGTCTCGAGCAGCCGGATCTTGTCTTCGTGGGAGATGTCGGGCGCGAAGCCGGAGGTGTCGGCGAGGGCGCCCGGCTCGGTGATCGAGCGGACGAACGCCGCGATGCGGCCGTCGTCGCCGCGCAGCTCGAGGATCTCCTCGACCACCGCGCGGTACTCGCGCTCGAGATTTCGGGTGCGGCCGTCGACCGGGACCTCGTCGGGCTGCTCGACGACGTCGACCCGCAGCCGCCCGGCCGCGTCGGTCGACGCCGCGCCGGCGGTGCCGCGGTGCAGCCCGCGCAGGGCCACCGCCCGGCCGCCGCCGGGCAGGCGCACGCGCTCGGCGACCTCGGCGACCGTGCCGACGCGGGCGAAGTCCCCGTCGTGGCGCGGCACCAGCAGGACCCGCTCGTCGTCGCCGACGTCGATCGGCAGCGTGACGTCCATGGTCGGGAAGACCACGGCGTCTTCGGTGGGGATGAGAAGGAGTGTCGCCATGGAAATGGGTCGCTTTCTGGGCGCTTACGTTGTGTAAGCCATTGTAGCGGCAACAGTTTGTGCCGCCAATGATTAGCGCGGGCCCTCGGGGGGAAACGCTGTGACTATGGACACAGGACTCATCATCGCCATCGTCATCGTCGTGATCGTGCTGATCGCGCTGGTGGCCTTCGTCCTCCCGCGCGCCCGCCGCAAGCGTGAGGAGCGGCAGCTCGAGCGCCGTCGCGGCGCGGTCGTAGACCGCCACCGCGAGGTCGCCGAGGCGCGTCAGTCGCGCGCGGAGCTGGCCGAGCGTCAGGCGGCCCGCGAGCGGGCCGAGGCCGATCTGCACGAGGCCCGGGCACGGGTCCACGAGCGCGGCCTCGCCGACGACGAGCTCCGCGACGCGGACGACCCCGACGAGGTTGTCCACCGCCGCGAGACGTTCGCCGACCGCGATCGGCCGGAGAGCGCCGACGAAACGCCGGCCACCGACCGCGACGAGACCACGCGTTCACCTCGGCGGTGAACGCCAGCAGGTCCCCGGGGCCGAACGATCCGTCCTGGAGCGCGGGGAGCGCGGGGCGCCAGGACGGGTCGACCTACCGGTAGAGGCGGGGTCGGACATCCGCGGGCTGCGGCGGCCCGCGCCCGCGGTCAGTCCACCAGTCTCAGGCGCAAGCGCCGCACGGCGAGCCCCCACATCGCAACGGCGAATAGCGCCAGGGCGGCGAAGTTCCACAGGTCGACCAGGCCCCAGTCGTCGAACACCGCATGGCGCACGAGCTGAACGCAGTGGTAGAGCGGGTTGAGCTGCGAGGCCACGCCCGCCCAGTCGGGCAGCGCGCTGATCGGGAAGAACGTCCCGGCGACCAGGAACAGCGGCGTGATCACGCCGCTGATGATGTAGTTGAAGGTGTCGATCGACGGGACGATCGCCGCCATCGTCACACCGAACGACGCGAACCCGAACGCGGTCACGAACCCGATCAGGGGCACGACGACGATCCATCCGCTCGGGTCCAGGCCGAAGCAGATCGCCACCAGCAGCGGGGACATGCAGTACACGGCGCCCTTGAGCGAGATCGAGGTGACCTCGCCGGTCACCACCTCGGCGGGATCGATCGGCGCGGCCAGCAGCGCGTCGTACGTCAGCTGGTACTTGCGCTTGATGAAGGTGTCGAACATGCCGCTGAACACGCTCGAGAACAGCACCGCGGTCGCCACTACCCCAGTGGCGACGAACTCCAGGTAGTCGATGCCGTTGACCTTGGCGACGAGCGCGCCGAACCCGAAGCCGAAGGCCAGCAGGTAGATCGTGGGCTCGACGATCGACGAGAAGGTGCGCGACTTCCAGTAGCGCACGAAGATCACGAAGTCGCGGTACATGACCGCGCCGATCGCCGCCGGTTCGAGCCGCCTCACTCGACTTCCTCACCGGTCAGCAACACGAAGACGTCCTCGAGGTTGGCCGCGCGGCGCTCGCCGTCGGCGGGCAGCGCGCCGTTTGAGCCGTCGGCGCCCATGATCGCGACAGCGGGGCCGGAGCGGCGGGTACGGAAGCCGGCCGCGACGGCGCTGCGCTGAACCTCATCCAGGCGCGCGGGCGGCCCGTAGACCTCGAGCGTCTGCGCGCCGGCATGCTCGCGCACGAGCTCGGACGGCGGGCCCTGGGCCACGATGCGGCCCTCGGCCATGATCGCAACCGTGTCGGCGAGCCGCTCGGCCTCCTCGATGTAGTGCGTCGACATCAGCACGGTGATGCCCGCTCCGCGCAGGCCGTCGATGACGGTCCACAGCTCCTGGCGCACCTGCGGGTCGAGCCCGACCGTCGGCTCGTCGAGCAGGACGAGCTGCGGGCGGTGGATCAGGCCGCGCGCAATGAGCAGCCGTCGTCGCATGCCGCCCGAGAGCTCCTCGACGCGCGAGTCGCCGCGCTCGGTGAGCCGGGCCATCGCAAGCGCGCGCTCGACGGCGGCGGCGCGCTCGCGGCGCGAGATGCGGTACAGGCGCGCGAAGACCTCCAGGTTCTGGCGCGCGGTGAGGTCGATGTCGAGGTTGTCCTGCTGGGGGGTGACGCCCATGCGCGCGCGGGCCTGCTTGGACTGCCGCGGCAGCTCGTAGCCGAGCACGCGGATGTCGCCCTCGTCCGCCACCGCCTGCGCCGTGAGCATGCGCATGGTCGTCGATTTGCCGGCGCCGTTGGGCCCGAGCAGCCCGAGGCAGGTCCCCTCGGGGACCTCGAGGTCGAGGCCGTCGACGGCGACGATGTCGCCGAAGGACTTGCGGACGCCCCGCAGCAGGATGGCGGGCTCCAAGGGGGTCAAGTCTTTCACCGTGCACATGGTGCACCAGGGAAAGACTTGACTCCCGGATCAGGCCGGCACGGGCACGTCGGGCAGGCGCTGCAGCGCCTCCTGCATGTCCGCCTCGGAGAACTCCGGGTCCTCGAGACTGCCAGACAGGTAGGCGTCGTAGGCGGCGAGGTCGAAGTTGCCGTGGCCGCACAGGCCCAACAGGATCACCCGCTCCTCGCCCGCCTCCTTGGCGGCCTGCGCCTCGTCGAGCACCGCCTTGATTGCATGCGCGGGCTCGGGCGCCGGGATGATCCCCTCGGTGCGGGCGAAGCGCACCGCGGCATCGAAGGTCTCATTCTGCTTGTACGCGCGGGCCTCGACCAGGCCGGCCTTGACGAGGCCGCAGAGCGACGGTGCGTCGCCGTGGTAGCGCAGGCCGCCCGCGTGGACCGGCGCCGGAACGAAGTCGTGGCCGAGGGTGAACATCGGCATCAGCGGCGTCATGCCGACCGTGTCGCCGAAGTCGTAGCGGTAGACCCCGCGAGTGAGCGTCGGGCAGGCCGCCGGCTCGGCGGCCAGGAACCGCGTCTTTGCCCCGTCGCGCAGCACGCGGCGCACGAACGGGTAGGCGATACCGGCGAAGTTCGACCCACCGCCGACGCAGCCGATGACGAGATCGGGCTCGTCGCCGGCCTGCTCGAGCTGCCGGATCGCCTCTTGGCCGATGACGGTCTGGTGCAGGAGCACGTGGTTGAGCACCGAGCCGAGCGCGTAGTTGGTGCCCTCGTCGCCGGCGGCGACCTCGACCGCCTCGGAGATCGCGATGCCGAGCGACCCGGTGGGATGCGACGCCTGCGAGCGGCCCGCCTCGGTCGCCTCCGACGGCGACCGGTGCACCGTTGCCCCCCACGCCTCCATCATCGAGCGCCGGTACGGCTTCTGGTCGTAGCTCGAGCCGACCATGAACACCTCGCACGCGAGGCCGAACAGCGTGCACGCGAATGCGAGCGCCGACCCCCACTGCCCGGCGCCGGTCTCGGTCGCGAGCTTGCGCACCCCGGCCTGCGCGTTCTCGTAAGCCTGCGCGACCGCGGTGTTGGGCTTGTGGGAGCCGGCCGGCGAGACGCCCTCGTACTTGTAGTAGATGCGCGCCGGGGTGTCGAGCGCGCGCTCGAGGCGGCGCGCCCGGTACAGCGGCGTGGGCCGCCACAGCTTGTAGGCCTCGCGGACCTCCTCGGGGATCTCGACCTCCGGCTCGGGCGAGACCTCCTGCTGGATCAGTCCCATCGGGAAGATCGGCGTCAAGTCGTCGGGGCCCGCGGGCTCCTGGGTGCCGGGGTTGAGCGGCGGCAGCGGCTCGTCCGGCAGGTCGGGCATGAGATTGACCCAGTGCGTGGGGATGTCGCGCTCGGACAGCAGGAACTTGGTGGGCTCGTCGCTCATCGGCTCTCCTTGGCTGCTTGCGCCCGATCCTACGGGGCGTACGCTCTCGACGCCGGCGCCGGGCGTTTCCTACCCTGGTCCGCGTGACCACCCTCAGCGATCCCGACCTCGACAACGTCGCCTGGGACCTGGACGAGCTCGTCGACGGGCGGGGCACCGACGGCGTCGACTCGCTGCTGGCCGAGGCGCGCTCCCGCGCGGACGCGTTCGCGCAGGCGCACGCCGGCAAGGTCGCCTCGCTCGACGGCCCGGGGCTGTTGGCGGCGATGCGCGAGCTCGCGACGATCCAGGAGCTCGCCGGCCGCGCGGGGTCGTATGCCGCCCTGCGCTTCTCGACCGATACCGCCGACCCGACGCGCGGCGCCCTGCTGCAGAAGGTCCAGGAGGAGTCCACGGCGCTCGAGACCGCGCTTCTTTTCTTCGAGCTCGAATGGGCCGGGCTCGACGACGCGCGCGCCGACGAGCTGCTCGCCACCGACGAGCTCGACTTCGCGCGCCACTACCTGCGCGCGGCACGGCGCTACCGCCCGCACCTGCTCTCCGAGCCGGAGGAGAAGGTGCTGACCGAGAAGGCGCTCACCGGGAAGTCCGCGTGGGGCCGGCTGTTCGAGGAGCTCGTCTCCGCGCTCACGGTGTCGCTCGACGGCGACGAGGTCCCCCTCGACGCCGCCCTCAGCCGCCTGCTCTCGCCCGATCGCGACGTTCGCCGCGCGGCGGCCGAAGGAGTGACGGAGGCGCTCGCGCCGGGATTGCGCACGCGCGCGTACGTCTTCAACACGCTGCTGGCCGACAAGGCGACCGACGACCGGCTCCGCCACTACCCGCACTGGCTCTCGTCGCGCAATCTCGCCAACGAGGCGTCCGACGAGTCGGTCCAGGCGCTGATCGAGGCGGTGCAGCGGCGCTACGAGCTGCCGCGGCGGTGGTATCGGCTCAAGGCGCGGCTGCTCGGCCTCGACCGGCTCGCCGACTTCGACCGCATGGCGGCGGTCAGTCGCGACGAGGTCACGATCCCGTGGAACGAGGGCAAGGGGCTCGTGCTCGGGGCCTACGAGGCGTTCTCGCCCGAGCTCGGCGGGGTCGCGCGGCGGTTCTTCGACGCGCCCTGGGTAGACGCGCCACCGCGGCCGAACAAGCGCCCGGGAGCGTTCTGCGCCTACACGGTGCCCTCGGTGCACCCCTACCTGTTGCTCAACTACACCTCTCGGCGCCGCGACGTGCTGGTGCTGGCGCACGAGCTCGGGCACGGCGTGCATGCGGCGTTGGCGGCGCCGCAGGGCGTCTTTCACCAGTCGACGCCGCTGACCCTGGCCGAGACCGCATCGGTCTTCGGGGAGGCGATGACGTTCGAGGCGCTGCTCGACCGCGCACAGGACGCCGAGTCGCGGCTGGCGCTGCTGGCGGAGGCGCTCGAGGGCCAGATCGCGACCGTGTTCCGCCAGACCGCCATGAACCGCTTCGAGGACCGCGTGCACACCGTGCGACGGGGCGAGGGCGAGCTGTCGGTCGACCGCTTCGGGGACCTGTGGGTCGGGACACAGGGCGACCTGCTCGGCGATGCGGTCGAGGTCACGGAGGGCTATCGCTCGTGGTGGTCGTACGTCCCCCACTTCATCTCGACGCCGGGCTATGTCTACGCCTACGCATACGGCCAGCTGCTCGCGCTGTCGATCTACCGGCGCTGGAAGGACGAGGGCGACGGGTTCGTCCCGCGCTACGTCGAGCTGCTGTCGGCGGGCGGGTCCCTGCCGCCGCAGGAGCTCGGGGAGATCGTCGGCGTCGACCTCGCCGACCCCGGGTTCTGGGACACCGGCCTCGACCTCATCGACGACCAGCTGCGTGCGGCCGAGGACGCCGCGCGCGAGGCACGCGACGTATCCGTCTAGCCCGGCGTCTTCAGCAGGCTCTCCACGCGCTGGACGCCCTCGACCTCCTCGGTCGCCTCGACGAGCTCGTGGATCTGCTCCGGCCGCTTGACCTCGCCGCGCAGGACGACGGTCCCCTCGTGTGCATCGACGTTGACCGAGTCCTTCGGGATGCCGGTTTCGCGGAAGACGATCGACTCGACCTTGCTCGCGAGCGTGCGGTCGTCGGGCGTCTCCTCGCTTGCGCCGGTGGTCGCCTTGGCTGCCGTGTACGCCGCGCCCTGGGCCTTGCCGGCGGCGTAGTCGGCCCTGCGGGCGGTCTCGCGGCTGCCGCGGCGGACAAGGGCGAGCACGCGGTCGCGGGCCTGGTGGCGGCGGCGCTTGCCCTGCTCGGGGTCGAGCAGGAACTCGGCCACCGCGCCGATCGCGACGCCGGCCGCGGCCACGGGGATGAACGGCCAGCGGGCGGGCGAGCTCGACCGGCCGGGAATGCTGATGTCGCGGTTGAGAACGGGAATCTTCATGGTGTTCCTCTACCCCTGCGCCGCGCCGGAAACCGACGTCTCGGACAGCCCCAGCTCCTCGACCAGGGTGAAGAACGCCTTCGCGTAGGGCGAGTCCGCGGTGCGCTCACGGACCTCGTCCCAGGGGATCTGCTCCCTGAGCGAGCGGGCGATGGCAAGCAGCGAGCTGTAGTCGAGGTCGCGCTGCTCGTCGAGCGAGAGCAGCTTGGCCACGAGCACGTCCTCCAGCGCCATCACCGGGACGGTGATCGACAGCACCGCCATCTCGTCCGCGCGGTGAAAGAGCGCATCGTCGACGGGCAGGCCGCGCGGATGGAAGATGAGGTCGACGAGCACGTCGCCGTCGTAGGCCTTGAGCAGCCACTCCTCGGGCGGGCGCTCGGTGCGCAGGCCGGCCTGCTCGAGCACGGCGAGGGCGCGCTCGGCGTCGGCGGGGGCGACGACCAGGTCGAGGTCGTTTTGCGTGATGGGGCCGCCGCGCGCCCAGGCGGCCATGCCGCCGCCGAGCATGAAGCGGATCTCGCCGTCGCGCAGCGCCGCGGCCGCGCGCTTGAAGGTCGCGCAGATGGCCTCGAAGGGCGCTTCGGGCATGGCTGTCCGCTACCCGGGTACCACGACCGGGGATGCACGGGATGATCCGCATCGCTGCCGCGGGGGACATCCACTGCCGCCCGGAGGACCGCGACCGGATCCTGGCCGAGTTCGCCGGACTGCGCGGCTGCACCGACCTGGTGCTGCTCGCGGGCGATCTGACCACGCACGGCGAGCCCGAGCAGGCGGCGGTCCTGGCCGAGGCGTGCGCGGGGCTTGACGTCCCGGTCGTCGCCGTGCTCGGCAACCACGACTGGCATTGCGATCGTGCCGGCGAGGTGGTCGGCGTGCTCGACGAAGCGGGGATCACCGTGCTCGACCGATCGTGTTGCGTGACGCGAGTGGGCGACGTCGACGTCGGCGTCGTAGGGGCGAAGGGGTTCGTCGGCGGCTTCCCCGGCTCGCACCTGCCCGACTTCGGCGAGCCGCTGCTGCGCGCGGTCTACCGCGAGGCGTCGCAGGACATCGACGCGATCGCTGCGGGGCTGCGCGAGCTGGCGATGTGCCCCGTCCGCATCGTGCTGCTCCACTACGCGCCCACGGACGAGACGCTCGCGGGCGAGCCGCCGGGCATCTGGCCGTTCCTAGGCACGGACCGCCTGGCCGCGCCGATCGCCGAGCACGAACCGGACCTGGTGTTGCACGGCCACGCCCACGCAGGCACCTTCGAAGGGCGGATCGGCGACGTCCCGGTGAGGAACGTGTCGGTCCCGGTGCTCCGGGCCCCGTTCTGGCACCACGAGCTGGCGGTGGCCGAGCGGGCGCCGGCGCCGATTCACTGACCTCGCCGTCGCCGCACGCTGCGGTTACGATCGCCACGGCATGGCGGGCCTGCCGACCACCTGGGCGATCCTGGCTTCGAGCGTGCCCAGCGGGCGGTCGATCGCGCTGTGGGTCCTGGCCGGCTTCCTGGGGTCGTGGCTGTTCATCCGGACGAGCTCGCGGCTGATCCGCAGCCCGAAGGTCAGCTGGTGGCCGGGCAGCGTCAAGACGTCGGGCGGCCTGCACATCCACCACCTGGTCTGGGGCATCGGGTTGCTGATCGTCTGCGGCTTCCTCGGCTTCGCACTGGACCACGAGACCCCCCAGAGCCAGATCATCGGCGTCCTGTTCGGGATCGGGGCGGGGTTCACGCTCGACGAGTTCGCGCTCTGGCTGCGGCTGCAGGACGTCTACTGGGCCGAACAGGGGCGGCAGTCGGTGGACGCGGTGGTGATCGCCGCGATTCTCGGTGGCCTGGTCGTCCTCAACTCCGGGCCGCTGTTCACCGGCCCCTGGTGGGAGGTCGCGATCGCGGTGATCATCGACGTGGCGATCATGTCGGTCGGCCTGGCCAAGGGGAAGGTCACGTTCGCGCTCGTCGGCTTCTTCATTCCGATACCGATAGGGATCATCGCCGCCGTTCGCATCGCCAAGCCCAACTCGATCTGGGCCCGCCGGCGCTACGGGGGCAAGCCCCACAAGCTGGCCAAGGCGCGCGTCCGTCATACGAGGTGGGAAGGGCGTCGCGTCCGGTTCCAGAACGCGATCGCCGGCGCCCCCGACCGCTAGGCCGAAGGCTGCTCCTTCACGAGCGCTGCCAGCTGCTCGGCCCCGTTGCGCCAGCCCGCCTCGGCGTTGGGCGCCATCTGCGGGGTGTACGGGCCGCTCGTCAGCGCCATCCGCGTCACCCCGCCGTCGTCGGCCAGCTCGACGCGCGTGACCGTCTCGAACGGAAGTCCCACCTCGGGCATCGCCTCCCCGTGGAGGACGAGAAGCTCGGGCTCGTTCAGCTCGACGATCTCGTTGCGCACCCAGAACTCCGCCCCGCTGGCCTGCTGCACCATGCAGAGGACGTGGCGGCCCCCGACGCGCGGATCGATCTCGATCGAGTCGCGGGGCACCTCGAAACCCTTCGGTGCCCACCATTGCGCCACCTGATCGGGATCCATCCAGGCCGCGAAGACGAGCTCCCGGGGCGCTTCGAAGGTGTACTCCACCTGGAGCTGCCGCTCCTCGGTCATCGTCAATGGTGCAGCTAGAACCGCAGGACCGCCGCGATGTGGCCGAGGGGCGCCAGGTCGTCGGCGTCGCCGACGTTCATGACCTCGGCCGCCTGTAGGACCGCCGCGCGGACCGCGTCCTCGATCGGTCCGTCGGCGCGGTCGTCGTACAACAGGACCTCGACGCGCTGCTGTTCGAGGGCGTCGCGGACGGCCTTGTCGCCGTGGACCGCCCCGTCGCCGCGGCCGATGCCCGCGCGCAGCCGCTCGAGCACGGCCTGGGCGTGCCGGTCGCCGTCGGCGCGCATCGCGGGTGCCGACGCCTCCAGCACCTGCTCGGCCGTGGCGCTCTCCACGTCGACGTCCACCCGCCCGGCGCAGCGCTCGCGCACGTAGGGATGCAGGCGCGCGATCACTTCGGAGTACTCCGGGTCGGGCGCCGCCACGAGCAACCGGTCGAACGGTTGCTGCTTGACCCGCTGCAGCATCCCGTCGGCGACGTGTGCGAAGTGGTGCTTTGCATCCTCGTCGACCGAGCGCTGGTAGCGCTCCTCGGACAGGCCGCCCTCGCGGGCGCGGCCCGGCACCCAGTCGTAGACGTCGCCGACCTCGGCGAGGGCAAAGCGGGTGCCGACGAACAGCCGGCCGTGCCGCCGGTTGACCAGCAGCACCGCCCAGGACGTCGGCGGCCCGAGCGACGCCAGCGGCGAGACCAGGGGCGCCTCGGCGACCTCGACGCGGCGGGGCGCCGGACCCGGCAGCCGCAGCGTCTCGAACACGTCCGCGGGCGAGCACGCGAAGAGCGCAAGCCCGTGGGCGCCCTTGGCTGAGAACGACCGGTCGAACCACTCGCGGGCGCGGTCCACGTCCCGCCGCAGGGCGGTCCGGCCCTCGTGCGACAGCGCCCCGTCGGCCTCGCGCGCCCGCCGCTCGGCCTCGTCGAGCACCGACTCGATCTCCGTCGCCCGCGCCTCTCCGGTCGCGAACTGGCTCGGGGAGAGGTCGAGGTACACCGACAGCACCCGCGCTCCCTCCGGCGCGTGCAGCGCCGCCAGGTTCCGCAGCCGCTCGGTGGTGACCTCGTCGACCGACCCCGCCATCAGACCGGCACGCCGCCGCGCACCAGCGTCCTGGCGGCGGAGGCGATCGCGTCGGCGTCGATGCCGGCCTCCGCGAGCAGCTCGTCCGGCTTGCCCGAGCCGGGCATGTCGCGCACGCCGAGCTTGACCACGCGCGGGCGCTCGTCGGCATCGGCGAAGGCGCCGAGCACCGCGTCGCCCAGACCGCCCTCGGGCCAGTGGTCCTCGGCCACGACCACGCGCTCGCCCGCCGCCGCCGCGGCCTCGCGCAGCCCCTCGACGTCGATCGGCTTGAGCGAGTAGCAGTCGATCACGCGCGCCGAGATGCCATCGCCGGCCAGCGCGTCGGCCGCCGACAGCGCCTCGTGCAAGGTGATGCCCGCGCCAATCAAGAGCACCTCGTCGTCGTCGGACTCCCGCACGACGCGCGAGCCCCCGATCTCGAAGCGCTCGCCCGCCTCGTAGATCACCGGGGTCGAACCGCGGGTCGTGCGCATGTAGGAGATCCCGTCGCGCTCCGCCATCGCCTCCACGAGCGACGCCGCCTGGTTGGCGTCGCATGGGTACAGCACCGCGCTCGAGTGCACGGCGCGGAAGAACGCCAGGTCCTCGAGCGCCATCTGCGACGGGCCGTCCTCGCCGATCGAGACGCCGGCGTGCGAGCCGCACAGGCGCAGGTTCGCGCGCGAGATCGCCGCCATGCGGACGAAGTCGGCGGCTCGCGACAGGAATGCGGCGAAGGTGGACGCAAACGGCCGCCACCCGCGGACCTGCATGCCCACCGCCGCCGCGATCATCTGCTGCTCGGCGATGTACATCTCGAAGTAGCGGTCCGGGTGCTCCTCGCGGAAGAACTCCGAGTACGTGGAGTTGGAGACCTCGCCGTCCAGCGCCACCACGTCCCCGCGCATTCCGCCCAGCGCGGCAAGCGCCTGGCCGTAGGCCTTGCGCGTCGCGACCTCGTCACCGACGTCGTAGGTTGGCAGCGGCCCGCCCGGCGCCTCGAAGACGTGGGGCGAGCCGTGCGTTTCCGGCTTGGACACCGCCACGGAGATCGAGCGCTCGCCGCCGAGTTCGGCCACCGCCTCCTCGGCGTCGTCCAGCGGCTTTCCGTGCTTGCCGGGCTGGTCCTCGACCGCCTTGACTCCGCGCCCCTTCAGCGTGCGGGCGACGATCGCCGTCGGGCGGCCGGCGGTCGCCTCGGCCTCCGTGTAGGCGCGGTCGATCGCCTCGACGTCGTGCCCGTCGATCTCGATCGCGTGCCAGCCGAGGTCCCCCAGCCGCGACGAGTACGAGCGCAGGTCCCAGCCGTGCATGGTTTCCGTGCTCTGCCCGAGCCGGTTGATGTCGAGGATCGCAACGAGGTTGTCGAGCCCCGCGAAGGCGGCGTGCTCGAAGCCCTCCCACATCGACCCCTCGGCCAGCTCGGAGTCACCGCACAGCACCCACACGCGGTAGGGCAGGCGGTCCAGGCGCTGGGCGGCCAGCGCGATCCCGACGCCGATCGGCAGCCCCTGCCCCAGCGAGCCGGTGGCCACGTCGACCAGCGGCACGTTCGGGATCGGGTGGCCCTGGAGCCGCGACCCGAGCTTGCGGAAGGTCAGCAGCTCGTCGTCGTCGATGACGCCGACGGCCTTGAGCATCGCGTATTCGAGCGGCGACGCATGGCCCTTGGAGAACACCACGTGGTCGTTGTTGGGGTCCTCGGGCCGGTCGACGTCGAAGCGCAGGTGCTCGGCGATCAGCACCGCAATCAGGTCGGCGGCCGACATCGACGAGGTGGGGTGGCCGGACCGGGCGGCGGCCGACGCGCGAACGGAATCCACGCGCAGCTGCTGCCCGAGCTCGGCCCATTGGGCGGCGTCCATCGGCATCGCTCGCACCCTACGCCGACGCGCCCGCGAGAGCCTCGCGCTTTGAGCCGACCTTGCTCAACAGCTGCGAGAACGAGTCGGCGAACTTCTCGACGCCCTCGCGCTCGAGCGTCTGGGTCACGTCGTCGTAGTCGACGCCGGCCTCGCGCAGCGCGTCGAGCGTGGCCTGCGCCCCGTCGACGTCCTCCTCGACGGTCAGTCCGCGGACCTCGCCGTGGTCCTGGAAGGCCTCGATCGTCTCCTGAGGCATGGTGTTGACCGTGTCGCGCCCGATCAGCTCCTCGACGTAGAGCACGTCGCGGTAGTCGGGGTTCTTCGTCGACGTCGACGCCCACAGGCACCGCTGCGGCGTCGCGCCCTTGTCGGCCAGCGCATCCCAGCGATCGCCGGAGAACGTGTTCAGATAGGTCTGGTAGGCGAGCTTGGCGTTGGCGACCGCCGCACGGCCGCGCAGCTCGTCGTGACCGCCGATGTCGTCGAGTCGCTTGTCGACCTCGGTGTCGACGCGCGAGACGAAGAACGACGCCACCGAGGCCACCGTCGACGGGTCGCCGCCCGACTCGACCAGCCGCTCGAGGCCGCGGATGTAGGCCTCGGCCACCTGCGCATGGCGCTCGAGCGCGAAAATCAGCGTGACGTTGATGGAGCGGCCGCGCGCGATCATCTCCTCGATCGCCTGCAAGCCCGGCTCGGTCGCCGGGATCTTCACGAACAGGTTGGGCTCGTCGATCCACTCGTGCAGGCGCTGGGCCTCCTCGATCGTCGCCTGCGCGTCGTAGGCGAGGTTCGGGTCGACCTCGATCGACACGTAGCCGTCGCGGCCGCCGCCGCTGTCCCACACGGGGCGCAGCAGGGCGCAGGCGTCGGAGACGTCGCGGGTGGCGAGCTGGAGGAAGGCCTCCTTGTCGTCGTCGGTCTGGTCCAGCACCGAGCGCAGCTGCTCGTCGTAGTCGTCGCCCGACGCGATCGCCTTCTGGAAGATGGTGGGGTTCGAGGTGACGCCGACGACGGCGTCTTCGTCCATCATGCGCCGCAGCTCACCGCCGTGGATGAGCTTGCGCGAGAGGTAGTCGATCCAGACGCTCTGTCCGAATTCGGACAGTCGCTGAAGGGGGGTGTCGGCCATGCTGCGGTTCCTCCTTGTTCATTTCTCGCCTGCCCTGCCTCAGGCCTGCTGAAACCGGCGGACCGCAGCGATGTGGCGCGCTGACCGGCCGGCCGTCTGCCGGTCCAAGCCTACGCGCTCGAGCCGACCGCGCTAGGTCGACGCCGTCGGCTGCCGGCGTGTGGCCGGGCGGGCGGCCTGCATCCTGCGGCGGCGACGCCGGAGCTCGCGGCGAGCCTGGAAGGCCCACGTGTTGATCCAGCTCTCGTTTCGGTCGCCGCGTCCGTAGCCCACGCCTTCCATCTCGCGAACGCGGGCCTGCAGCCTCTCCATGTTGGCCGGCATCGACTTGCCCCCTCTTCACCCCTCAGGAAATGGCGCCCGGGAGTGTGGCAAATGTGCGGATCAGCGCAAGTTCTTTGGCCCGTTCAGCGGACCATTTGGGTCCGCGCACTGACACCTTCGGCGACGACCTGGACGGCGTGTGCGGGACGATGCGGGGAGAGCGCCTCGATCTGCGTCTTGCACGAGAAGCCGTCGGCGACGACGAGCGCATCGGCGGGTGCCTGGTCGAGCAGCGGCAGCAGCCGATCGTGCGCGATCTGCACCGAGAGGTCGTGGTGCGACGCCTCGAACCCGAACGAGCCGGCCAGGCCGCAGCACCCCGAGTCGAGCATCTCGACCTCGAGCCCGAGCCGCTCCAGCAGCGCCCTCTCGTCGTCCATGCCCATGACGGCTTTCTGGTGGCAGTGGCCGTGGACGACCGCGCGGCCGTCCCGCCGCGGGGCGTCCCAGCCGTCGCAGTGCCGCTGGAGGAACTCGGGCACGGTGAGCGTCTGCAGGGAGAGGCGCTTGGCGTCCTCGTCGTGGGGCAGCATCCCGACGAGCTCGTCGCGGAAAACAGCCACGCAACTCGGCTCGACGCCCACCACGTAGGTGCCGGCGCGCGCATGCTCGCGGAGGGTGTCGACGAGCCGCCGGAGCATCCACCGGGCCGCGTCGAGCATGCCGTAGTCGTAGAGCGGCCGCCCGCAGCACAGGAGGCGCCGCTTCGGCACCACGACGCGATGGCCCGCGTCCTCGAGCACTTCAACGGCGGCTCGCAGCACCTCGGGGTGCAGGAAGGCATTGAAGGTGTCCGGGAACAACACGACCGGCGGCGCGGAGGGGTTGACCGGCGCCCGCGCCCGCCACCAGTCCATGAACGGCTCGGATGCGAAGCGCGGGAGCTCGCGCCGCGGGCTGATCCCGGCCGCGCGCTTGACGGCGGCCCCGACGCCCGGCATGCGCGGGACGGCGTTGGCCAGTCGCGGCGCGCGGGCGGCGAGGCGCGCATGGAGCATGATCAGCCCCATCGAGTACGCGGCCGGCGGGCGCAGGCGGCCCTTGTAGTGGTGGGCGAGGAACTCGGCCTTGTACTTGGCCATGTCCACGCTGACCGGGCACTCGCCCTTGCAGCCCTTGCACGCCAGGCACAGGTCGAGCGCATCGTGCACGGCCGGCGATCGGAAGCCGTCCTCGATCACCTCGCCGCGCAGCATCTCGAAGAGGATCCGGGCGCGCCCGCGCGTTGTGTGCTCCTCGTCGAGGGTGGCCATGTAGCTCGGGCACATGGTCCCGGTCGAGGTGTCGCGGCACTTGCCGGCCCCGACGCAGCGCAGTGCGGCGTGCGCGAACGAGCCGCCGTCCTGCGCGAACGCGAAGTGGGTCTCGGGCTCGGACGGGTTGTAGTCGGTGCCGAGCTTGAGGTTGTCGTCGATCCGGTAGGGCTGGACCACCTTGCCCGGGTTCATCAACCCGTCCGGGTCCCAGATCGCCTTGAACTCCTCGAACGCCCCGACCAACTCGGGCCCGTAGAGCTTGTCCAGGAACTCCGCCTTGGACTGGCCGTCGCCGTGCTCGCCGCTGTACACGCCGCCGTGGGCCACGACGAGGTCGGTGGCCTCCTCCATGAACGACCGCCACTGGGCAAGGCCGCCGGCGCTGCGCAGGCCGAAGTTGATCCGGCAATGGACGAGGCCCTGCCCGAAGTGCCCGTACTTCGACGTGTCGTAGCCGTAGCGGTCAAGCAGCGACTGGAAGTCGCGCAGGTAGTCGCCGAGGCGCTCGGGCGCTACCGCGACGTCCTCCCAGCCCTCGTAGTGGTCGATCGCGCCCGGCAGGTAGGCGGTCGCGCCCAGGCCCGCCTCGCGCACCTTCCACAGCCGCTCCTCGTCCGCGTCGTCGTCGTACATGTGCCAGCTGCGTGGGTTCAGCGCATCGGCGACCTCGCGCGCCCGTGCGTCCGCCTCCGCCTTGGTGTCGGCCCCGAATTCCACGATCAGCCACGCGTCGCCGTCGGGAAGCAGCGGCAGGTCGTCCTCGTGCATCCCCTGCTTGCGCATGTCCTGCACGAGCACGTCGTCGATGGCCTCGCAGGCCATCGGGCCGTGCTCCATGACCCCCGGCACGGCGTCGCCCGCGTCGGCGATCGCGTCGAAGCCGAGGATCAGCAGCGCACGTGCCGCCGGCCAGGGGTGCAATGCCACCGTGGCCTCGAGCGTGGCGGCGCAGGTCCCCTCGGTGCCCGCCAGCGCTCGGGCGACATGGAAGCCGTTCTCCGGCAGCAGCTCGTCGAGATTGAAGCCCGAGACCCGGCGCGGGATGCGCGGGTAGCGCTCGCGGACGAGATCGCCGTAGCGGTCGCGCAGGTCGCGCAGCGCGGCGTATATGGCGCCGCGCCGTCCGCCCTCGGCGACGATCCGTTCGAGCTCCTCCTCGCTCGTCGCGCCCACGGTCATCCGCGTCCCGTCGGCCAGCGCGATCTCGAGCTCGAGCAGGCTGTCCGACGTTCGCCCGGACATCACCGAATGCGCTCCGCACGAGTTGTCGGCGATCATGCCCCCGAACGTCGCGTAGGCGTGCGTCGACGTGTCGGGCGGGAAGGAGAGCCCGTGCTCGCGCTCGCCCGGCTTGGCGAGCTGATCGCGCGTGACGCCGGGCTGCACGCGGGCGATCCGGCGCGCCGCGTCGACCGCCAGGATCGCGCGCAGGTGGCGCGACGTGTCGATCACCACGGCGCGGTTGGTGGTCTGGCCTGCGAGGCTCGTCGCGGCGCCGCGGAAGGTCATGGGCGCCCCCAGGCGGTGGCACGTGCGCATCGCGGCCACCACGTCGTCGGCGTCGAACGGGCAGACGACGCCGAGCGGCGCCTGCCGGTAGTTCGACGAGTCGGTCGAGTAGGCCGCACGGTAGCCGGCGTCGAAGCGCACGTCGCCACGCACGGCCTCGCGCAGGGCGCCGGCGAGGGCGTCGAGGTCGGGAGCGGCTCGCCGGCGGCGGTGGGCGATCCGCTGGAGCTCCGCGGTGCCGACGCTCACGCGGCGACCCTCTCGGCTTCGGCCCGTTTCAGCTCGATGCCGAGGCCGGGCCGCGAGCGGTCCGGCCGCAGCACACCGCCGTCGGGCTCGACCACGCCGTCGAACAACAGCCGTTCGACCCGCACGTGGTCGGCGAACCACTCGAGGTGCACGAGCGGCTCGATCGCGGCG
>JBJMKX010000152.1:0-29043 GCA_045805605.1 Solirubrobacteraceae bacterium | reverse complement strand
GGCGGGAGATCGAGCGCGGAGCCGTGCGACTGGGTGCGCTGGGACTCATCGGCTATTTCAGCGGGCTCCGCGCCGTAGTAACGCGGATGCGGCCCGAAGTTCTGGAGGATCACCTCCTGCAGGTGGCCGTACTCGGAATGCGCCTCGGCAAGGGCTTCCAGCGCGGCCACGCGCTCCTCGGGCGCCTCGCCGATCCCCACCAGGATGCCGCTGGTGAACGGAATCCTCAGCTCGCCGGCGGCGCGGATGGTCGCGAGCCGCTGTTCCGGGTGCTTGGTCGGGGAGCCCTGATGGGCGACGAGGTCCGGGTTGACGGACTCGAGCATGAGCCCCTGTGAGGCGGTGACCTCGCGCAGGCGGGCCAGGTCCGCGCGGCTCAGCACCCCGAGGTTCGTGTGCGGGAGCAGACCGCGCTCCAGCGCCCGCTCGCAGGCCCACGCCGCGTAGCCCGTGAAGTCCTCGAAGCCCAGCTCCTGCAGGCGCTTGCGCACGCCGGGGTGGTGGTCGGGCGCCTCGCCGGTGAGCACGAGCAGCTCCTTGGCGCGGTGGCGGCGCGCGCCGTCGAGGATCCGCTCGACCTCGTCCGGCTCGTGCAGGTGCGCCCGGTGCGTCGCGAACGCGCAGTACTTGCAATAGCAGCGGCACGTCCGCGAGAGCGACAGCGTCAGGTTGCGCGAGAAGGTGACGCGCCGGCGCGGCATCCGCCCGGAGTCTACGGAGGCGGTGTAGAAACCCTCCATGCGCTCCCTGGCCGCCTGGTGCGTGCGGCATCGGCGGGCCACCGCGCTCGCATGGGCCGCGGTGCTGGCGGTGTGCTTCGTCGCCGCGAGCAGCGCGGGCTCGACCTTCCAAAGCAACTTCGCCCTGCCCGAGTCCGACTCCCAACGGGCGCGCGATCTCCTCCGCGAGCGCTTCCCGGCCGCGTCAGGCGATCCGGTGGCAATCGTCTTCCACGTGACCCGGGGAACGGTGGCAGCGCCGGCGGTACGGGACCGCGTCCAGCGGACGCTTCACCGCATCGCCCGCATGCCGCGCGTGCGGGCGGTCGTCTCGCCCTATGCCCCACTCGGGCCGCGCGGCGTCTCGCGCGACGGCCGCACCGCGTTCGCCACGGTGCAGTTCGACCGCCGGTCGTTCGACCTGCCCCGGTCCGCCGTGCGTGCAGTCGTCGATACCGCCCGCGCCGCCGCGAGGCCCGGCCTGCAAGTCGAGGCGGGCGGCCCGCCCGTGCAGCGAGTGGAGCGGCGCAGCCGCGAGAGCCGGAGCGAGGCCATCGCCATCGTCGCGGCCATCGTGGTGCTGCTGCTGACCTTCGGCTCGGTCGTCGCCATGGGCCTGCCGATCGTCACGGCGCTGGTCGCGCTGGGCACCGGGCTGAGCCTCGTAACGCTGGCGACGCACGTGCTCGACACCAGCGACTTCACGCCGGCGCTCGCGGCGATGATCGGGCTCGGCGTCGGAATCGACTACGCGCTGTTCGTGGTGACGCGGTTCCGCGCCGGGCTGCGCGTGGGGCTCGATGTCGACGACGCGGTGCTCGACGCCATGGACACCGCCGGGCGGGCGGTGCTGTTCGCGGGGGCGACGGTCGTCATCGCGCTGCTCGGCATGTTCGCGCTGGGGGTGCGGTTCCTGTACGCACCCGCCCTCGCTTCGTCGCTGGCGGTGCTGCTGACGATGCTCGCGTCGCTGACGCTGCTGCCGGCGATGCTCAGCCGGGCCGGGCGCGGGGTCGACCGTTGGCGCATGCCCGGACTGGGACGGGCGCGGCCCGAGGGCACCGGGTTCTGGTTTGCCTGGAGCCGGTTCATCCAGCGCCACCCGTGGCCGGCTGCGGTCGTCTCTGCAGGGCTGCTGCTGGTGCTCGCGATCCCGGTGCTCTCGCTGCAGCTCGGCTCGGCCGACGCGGGCACCGACCCGACCACCACGACGACCCGCCGCGCCTATGACCTGCTCGCCGCCGGCTTCGGGCCGGGCTTCAACGGGCCGCTGCAGGTGGTGGCAGAGCTGCCCCGCGGGGCCGGCGCCCGCGGGCTTCCGGCGCTGCGCTCGGCCGTCGCGAAGACGCCCGGCGTGGTGCGCGTCACGCCGGCGCGCGTCAACGCCGATCGCGACACCGCCGTGGTCGTCGCCTATCCGAGCACCGCGCCCCAGAGCGCGCGGACCCGCGACCTCGTAGCGCACCTGCGCGACCATGTGCTGCCCGCCGTCGCGCGCCGCACGGCCATCCGCGCCCACGTCGGCGGCACGACGGCGGTGTTCGAGGACTTCGCGGCCTACATCGACGGCAAGCTGCCGCTGTTCATCGGCGTCGTGGTGGCGCTGTCCGCGGTGCTGCTCGCGCTCGTGTTCCGCTCGGTCGTCGTGCCGCTCAAGGCCGTCGCGATGAACCTGCTGAGCATCGGGGCGTCGTTCGGCGTCGTCGTGGCGGTGTTCCAGTGGGGTTGGCTGGCGAGCGCCATCGGCGTCGACCGGACGGCGCCGATCCAGTCGTTCCTGCCGGTGATGGTCTTCGCGATCGTGTTCGGGCTCTCGATGGACTACGAGGTCTTCCTGCTCTCACGCATCCGCGAGGACTGGGTGCGGCGCCACGACGCGTCCGAGGCGGTCGCCCAGGGCATCGCTCACACCGGCCGGGTGATCACGGCGGCGGCGACGATCATGGTGTGCGTCTTCGCCAGCTTCGCCCTGGGCGACGACCTGGTGGTCAAGCTGTTCGGGATCGGGCTGGCCGTCGCCGTCTTCCTCGACGCGTTCGTGATCCGCACGGCGCTGGTGCCGGCGATCATGGAGCTGCTGGGCCCCCGGGCATGGTGGTGGCCGCGGTGGCTCGAGCGGGTGCTGCCCAGCTCGGCTTCGCGCCGAAAGCGCGTGGCGGCGTGAACGGCGGGCGACGAAGGGGCTGGTGCGTCCCCCCACCGCGCCGCAGGGACTGGGCTGCATTCGGTCTCCGGCCCACCCCCAGGGCGGTTCCTCCCGCGCACAGCTCGGGGCGCGGGAGGGACGCGGGGCCGCGTGGACGGCGGGCGACGAAAGAGGGTGGTTCGACCGCGCGACGGGGAGGGCGTGGGCCGACTTGGGTCGCTATGCCAGACCTAACTCGGCCCACGCCTCCAAAAGGGACGTGGCCACCTCAGGTCGCTATGTCAGGCCCAACATCTCCGAGGCGGCCCGACCCACCCTCTCTCGTCGCCGCCGTCCACGCGGCCGAGCCCCCAACGCGGCCCGACCCCAACCGCCCTCGTGGCCCGCCGTCCACGCGGCCGAGCCCGCCGTTCACGCCCCCGAGCCTCGCTGACCGCCCGTCAGCAGGCCGCCGCGCCGCGCTCCACCGCTCGCCGACCCCTCCGGCCGATTGGCCACGCGCGTTTCTATGCTCCAACGCCGGATGCGACTGCGGCCGGCCCTCCTCGTGCTCGTGGCGGCCGCGCTTGTCGCCGCCGGCTGCGGCGGGGGCGGCGAGGACCGGCCCGAGCGCGCGGCCACGCTCGTCCTCGACTTCGCTCCCAACGCCGTCCACAGCGGCATCTACGTGGCCAAGGCGCACGGCTACGACGAGGCCGAGGGCGTCGATCTGCGCGTGCGCGTACCGTCCGCCTCGACGGAGGGGCTCAAGCTCCTGCTGGCGCAGCGCGCGGACTTCGCCGTGCTCGACATCCACGACCTCGCCCTCGCGCGCCAGCAGGGCCGCGACGTCGTCGGCATCCTGCCCCTGGTGCAACGGCCGCTCGCGGCGGTCCTCGCGCAGCCCAGCATCGCGTCGCCGCGCGACCTGCAGGGCCGCAGCGCAGGGGTCACCGGCGTGCCCTCCGACAGCGCCGTCCTGCACTCGATCGTTCGCGGCGCCGGCGGCGCTCCCGCCCGGGTGCGCGAGGTGACCATCGGCTTCAACGCGGTGCAGGCGCTGCTGGGCGGCCGCGTCGCGGCCGCGACGGCGTTCTGGAACGTCGAGGGGGTGGCGCTGCGCGCGCGCCGCCCCCGCACGCGCGAGTTCCGCGTCGACGACTACGGCGCCCCGGGCTATCCCGAGCTGGTCGTCGTCGCTACCCGCCGCACGCTCGACGAGCAGCCCGCGCTCGCGCGGGCGACCGTCGCCGCGCTGGTCCGCGGCTACACGCAGGTGCTCAGCGACCCGGAGTCGGCGGTCGAGGACGAGCGCCGGGCCGTGCCCGACCTCGACCGCGCGCAGCTGCAGGCGCAGCTCGACGCGGTCGCGCCCGCCTTCGTCGGCAACGCGCCGCGCTTCGGCGCGCTGCAGCCCCGCGTGCTGGCTGCCTGGGCGCAATGGGAGGCGCGTTTCGGCGTCGTTCGTCGCCCGCCCGTGATCGCCACGACGTTCGACCCGAGCTTCCTGCCGCGGCCCTAGGGCTGGCTGTCCGCCGTCGTCGGCGGCGCGACCACGCCCGAGCCGCTCACCCGCCGGACCAGCCCCGGCACGAGGAACCGCAGCCGCGGCACGACCGCCCACCAGCCCGGCACGTAGACCTCGGGCTTGCCGGCCGGCCCCGCACGCACGATCGCGCCGGCCACCTTCTCGGGGTTCGACACGATCACGCCGGGAAGCTCGCGGGCCGGGAACCCCTCGGTGCGCACGAAGCCGGGCAGCACGAGGCCCACGTGGACGCCGTGCGCGCGCTCCTCGAGCCCGAGCGACTCGCTCCACCCGACGAGGGCGAACTTGCTCGCGGAGTAGGCCCCCGACCCCGCCCGACCGACCCGACCGGCCACGCTCGCCACGTTGACGATCGAGCTCGGGGCGCTCGCGCGCAGCAGCGGCAGCAGCGCCTCGGTCAGGCGCACGACGGCATCGAAGTTCAGCTCCATCGTGCGGCGGACGTTCTCGTAGCCCTTGTCGCCGAACGCGCCGCGCCATGCCCCGCCCGCGTTGTTGACGAGGAGGTCCAGCCGACCGCCGTGCTCGGCCTCGAGGTGCTCCCGCACGCGCCCGGGCGCGTCGTCGGCGGTGAGGTCGACCGCCACCCAGGTGGCGCGCGGCAGCGACGCGGCCAGCGCCTTGAGCCGCTCTTCGCGGCGGGCGACGAGGATCACCGTCGCATCCGGCTCGCCCGCGAGCCGCCGCGCCGCGGCGTCGCCGATGCCCGACGACGCGCCGGTGACGAGCGCGATCACGAGACCAGGCGCCCCACCAGGTCGGGCCCCTCGCGCGCCATGCGCGAGCGCGGCACGACGAGGTCGTAGCCCGCCTCCTCCGCCCGTGCCCGCACGTCGGCGTCCACGTGCGAGTAGAAGGCCAGGGTCGGAACGCGTCCGACGATGCCGGTCACGTCCGGCTCGCCGGCGGTGAGATCGACGATCACCACGTCGGCGGCCCGGGACCGTGCTTCCTCGGCGCTGCCCACGAGCTCGACCTCGTGGCCGGCGGCGGCAAGCATTCCCTGCACCTTCGAGCCGAACAGCAGGTCGGGTACGACGGCGACGACCCGGGCCACGACGGACTACTGCGCGCGGACGCGCCGGAACTCGCGCCGGAAGGACTCGGGGCGCCCCCAGCCGTGCACGACCTCGGCGCGGCCCTCGCGGACGCCGATGACGCGCAGGGTTCCGGTGATGCCGGCCTCGTCGAGCAGCTTGAGCGTGCCGTGCACCGCGGGCGCCGCGGCGGCGTGCCCGAACCGGTGCGCGCAGATGATCCGCCAGTGGTAGCCCTCGGGATGGCGCGTGTGGTTCTGCGCATTGACGAGGACGAGGTAGAGAGCGGCATCGACGTAGCGCTTCTCGTCGTCGATGCGCAGGTCGAGGTCGAGGTGCGTCCAGTCGTCGGGGAGCGAGTCGACGATCTCTTCGAAGCGGTCGGCGAGCGCGCCCATGGGCGGCGGAGGTTATAACGCGCCGAACGGGGCTGGCGTCATCCGAAGAAGGTCTCGTAGAGCAGGAAGAGGTTGAGCGCGCTGATCAGCCCCGCCACCACGGCAGCAAGGATCGTCGTCCCGCGGCGGTTGACGAGCGACCCCATCAGCTCGCGCTTGGAGGTCAGCATGACCAGGGGCACGAGCGCGAACGGGATCCCGAACGACAGGATCACTTGGGAGATGATCAGGGACCGCGACGGATCGAGGCCGATGGCTAGCACGACCAGGGCCGGCAGCATCGTCACCAGCCGCCGCAGGACGAGCGGGATCGTGCGGGCGATGAATCCCTGCATGACCACCTGCCCGGCGTAGGTGCCGACGCTCGACGACGCGAAGCCGGACGCAAGCAGCGCCAGCGCGAACGCCACCGCTGCGCCGCCGCCGGCGAGCGTCTGGAAGCCGTCGTAGGCGCCCTCGATGCTGTCGATGCCCGACGAGGTGCCGTGGAACAGCGAGCTGGCGACGATCAGCATCGACATGTTGATCACGCCGGCGATCCCCATGGCGACGATCACGTCAACCTTGCCGAAGCGCATGATCGAGCGCCGCTCGTCGTCGTCTCGGGCGGGGACGCGGCCCTGCGTCAGCGCCGAGTGCAGGTAGATCACGTGCGGCATCACCGTCGCGCCGAGGATGCCGGTGGCCAGCAGGATCGAGTCGGTGCCGGCGAACGAGGGAAGGAACCCGCGCGCGATCCCGCTGACGTCGTGCGTGACGGACAGCGTGTCGTAGAGGAAGCCCAGCAGGATCAGACCGAGCAGCCCGGCGATCGCCAGCTCGAACTTGCGGTAGCCGCGCTGCTGCAGCGCGAGGATGCCGAAGGCGACGACGCCGGTCATCAGCCCGGCCACGAACAGCGGCACGCCGAAGAGCAGGTTCAGCGCGATCGCCGCGCCGATGAACTCGGCCAGGTCGGTCGCCATCGCGATCAGCTCGGCCTGCACCCACAGGCTCCAGCTGACCGGTCGCGGGAAGCGCTCGCGGCACAGCTCGGGCAGGTTCTTGCCGGTGGCGATCCCCACCTTCGCCGACAGGGTCTGGATCAGCATCGCCATGAGGTTGGCGGCGAGGATCACCCACAGCAGCAGGTAGCCGTACTTGGCGCCGCCGGCGATGTTCGTCGCGAAGTTGCCGGGATCGACGTAGGCAATCGCGGCCACGAAGGCGGGACCGAGCAGGGTGAGCGTGGTGCGCGCCCGCCCCCGAGCGCGCAGCCGCTCGAGCGCACTCGGCGCCGGGAGGGCGATGGCGTCGGCGTTGGGGGGAGGCGGCGGGCTCATGCGGTCACCTCCACCCGCATGGCGTGCGCCAGCGTCCCGCCCAGCGCGTGAACGTCGGCGCCGAAGCGCACGAACAGCGGCCCGTCGAACGGTTGCTTGTCGATGACCTCGAGCCCGTCGCCGGGGGCGATGCCGCGGTCCGAGAGGTAGCGCAGCATCTCCGGATCGGAGTCGGAGACGCGAACGAACGTGCCGCAGTCGCCCGGCTCGAGCTCCTGCAGCGAGGCGGTCTCCCCCTCGTCGATCCGGCCGTCGCGGGTCGGAATCGGGTCGCCGTGGGGATCGTGGGTCGGGTTGCCGAGCTTGTTGGCGATCAGCTCCTCGAGCTCCTCGGAGAGGACGTGCTCGAGCACCTCGGCCTCGTCGTGGACGCGGTCCCAGGGCACGTCGAGCGACTGGGCCAGGTAGAGCTCGAGCAGCCGGTGGTGGCGCAGGACCTCGAGCGCCACCCGCTCGCCCGCCGCCGTCAGCGCGACGCCGCGGTAGGGCTCGTGCGTGACGAGACCGAGGTCATCGAGCTTGCGTACCATGCCGGAGGCCGAGGCGGCGGTGACGTCCATGCGGTCGGCGAGATCGTTGGTCGAAACGGCGCCCCGCGCGCGCGTCTGCAAGGCGTAGATGGCCTTGGCGTAGTCTTGAACGGCTGGCGAAACGTGCTCCACCGGGATATTTTGGCATGCCTAAAACTGAAGTTCAAACCGAACAAGAGATTCTTCGGACGGGTTGCGGTCTGCTCGACCGCTCGGAGCGCGGCAAGCTCGCTCTGACCGGCCCGGAGGCCAAGGCGTTCCTGCACGGGCAGGTGACCAACGACGTCGAGGGGCTGCAGCCCGGCGAGGGCTGCTACGCCGCCTTCCTGAGCCACAAGGGCAAGATGCAGGGCGACCTGCGGGTCTTGAACACCGGCGACGAGCTGTGGGTGGACACCGAGCGCCCGACCCTCCAGCCGCTGTTCACGATGATCAACCGCTACAAGCTCGGCTCCGACCTCGAGCTGCACAAGCGGACGCTGCAGCAGGGCCTGCTGTCCCTGATCGGGCCCCACGCGCGCACGATCGCGGGCGCCGAGGACCTGCCCGAGCGCGAGCACGCGAATGCAGCCGGCGAGATCGACGGCATCCCGCTGCTCATGGTGGCCACCGACGTGGGCGTCGACCTCGTGTGCGACGCCGAGCGGACCGAGGAGCTCGCGGAGGCGCTGCGGGCGCGCGGCGCGGGCGACGTGTCCGACGACGCGGCCGAGGCCCTGCGCGTGGAGCGCGGGCGGCCGCGCTTCGGGCTCGACATGGACGAGTCCACCATCCCTCAGGAGGCCGGCCTCAACGAGCGCGCGGTCTCGTTCACCAAGGGCTGCTACGTCGGCCAGGAAACGGTCGCGCGGCTCCACTACCGGGGCAAGGCAAACCGCCAACTGCGCGGCCTGCGCCTGTCGGGGCCCGCCGAGCCGGGCGCCGAGCTGCGCCTGGGCGAGAAGGTCGTGGGGCGCGTGGGCACGGTCGCCGGCGAGCGCGCGCTTGCGATCGTGCGCCGTGAGGCGCAGCCCGGCGCAACGCTCGCCGTCGGCGACGGCGCGACGACCGCCGAGGTCGTCGAGCTGCCCTTCTAGGGCACCGGTCGGGTCGGGCTCGGCCCGACCACGGGCGCAACTGCAAGCCGCTCGCAATTGCGAGCGGGTCGCAAAACGGGCGCTTTGCGGGCACTTCAGGTGATCCGCGGGCGGTGGTCGGCCGCACTGGCAGCCAGCACCCACCCCGCCGATCCTCAGGAGGATCTATGCGCAAGCGCAGGTTTGTCGTATTCGGCACCGCCCTGTTGGCGGTGCTGGCCGCGGTGTTCGCCGCGGCCGCCATCAGCCCAGGCTCAAGCCACCGCGAGGCCCCGCTGTCCGCGCTGGACCCGACCGGCGACGACACGGACGTCTACGCCTTCAAGGCGCCCGACGCCCCCAACTCGCTCACGCTGGTGGCCAACTGGATCCCGTTCGAGGATCCGGCGGGCGGTCCGAACTTCTACCGGTTCGACGACCGCGCCACCTACTACCTCAACGTCGACAACACCGGCGACGGGGCCTACGACATCCGGTACCGGTTCCGCTTCCGGACCTCGGTTGGCGACCCGAACTCGTTCCTCTACGCGGCGCCGACCGTCGACTCGATCGACTCGCCCAACCTGAACGTCAAGCAGCGCTACAGCGTGGTGCGCGAGGACTGGAGCGGCGGGCACCTGGTCAAGGAGAAGATGCTCGGCCATGACGTGCTGGTCGCCCCCGACAACGTCGGGCCCAAGACGATCCCGAACTACGGGGCCGTCGCCAACCAGGCGATCACCGCCCTTCCCGACGAATCGAAGGTGTTCGCGGGCCAGCGCGACGATCCGTTCTTCGTCGACCTGGGCGCCACCTTCGACGCCCTCACCATCCGCAACGGCACCGGCAACGCGGGTGGCGGCAAGGACGATCTCGCCGGCTACGGCGTCCACTCGATCGTCCTGCAGGTTCCCGTGAACCGGGTGACCCGGGACCGCAAGCCCGTCTCGGGGCAGGATGCGCCCAACGCCGTGGTCGGCGTGTGGGCCTCGACCGAGCGCCGGAAGCTGCCGGCGTCGAACGACCAGGGGGACGACGAAGGCCACGGCAACGGTAACGAGGTTCAGGTGAGCCGCCTGGGCAACCCGCTGGTCAACGAGGTGGTCATCCCGCTCGGCCTGAAGGACAAGTTCAACCGGACGCAGCCGCAGAACGACGCGGCCAACTTCGGCACCTTCGTCCTCAACCCGCAGCTGGCGAAGCTGCTGAACATCCTCTACCCCGGGCTGGACGTCCCCGAGACCAACCGCACGGACATCGTGACGGCGCTGCTCACGGGGATTCCGGGACTCACGAGGATCGGCTCCAACCCGGCGGCGGCCGACACGCTCAAGATCAACCTCGGCGTGCGTCCCGCGGCCAACCCCAAGCGGTTCGGGGTGATCGCCGGTGACAGCGCCGGCTTCCCGAACGGCCGGCGGCTGATCGACGATGTCGTCGACATCGAGGAGCGCGTCGTGGGCGGCGAGCTGGTCGGCCACCATCTGCCGCTCGGCGACGGCGTGGATCGGAACGACAAGCCGTTCCTGTCCTCGTTCCCGTACCTGGCGGCACCCGACGCGGGCCCGGACTCGACCCTCAAGCGCAACGAGCCCACCCACCAGCCCGTCCCGGCACCGCCGGACCAGTAGGCAGCAATCACGGAAGAGGGGCCCCGCCACCACTGATCCGGCGGGGCCCCTCGACCGCTATCTCCGGACATGACCTTCGCGCGCCACAACCCCGTCCTCACGCTCGCCGCCGTCGCGGTCGTCGCGTTTACCGCCGCTTTCGCGGCGCTGACGCTGGCCAACCGCTCCTCGTCGCCGCCGGCCGGCCCGCCCGCCGTCGCCAACGGCACCGCTCCCGCCCGCTCGACCGACGCCCGCATCCGCCAGCTGCAGGCCGAGGTGCACGCCGCGCCCAAGGAGGCCGGCGGCTGGGCGCTGCTGGGCGACGCCTACCTGCAGAAGGTGCGCGAGACGGGCGACGCGTCGTTCTACACGCGCGCCGACGGCGTGCTGAAGCGCGCACTTGCCCTGAGCCCCAACAACGTCGACGCGCTCGTCGGCGCGGGCACGCTCGCGCTCGCACGCCACGACTTCGCAACCGGCCTGCGCTACGGCGAGGCGGCTCGCCGCGCGGCGCCCTCGCTCGTTCGGCCCCTGGGCGTGATCGTCGACGCGCAGGTCGAGCTCGGCCGCTACCGCGAAGCCGCCCGCACACTCAACCGGATGGTCGACCTCAAGCCCAACCTCGCCTCCTACGCGCGCGTGTCGTACTTCCGCGAGCTCCACGGGGATCTCGGCGGCGCCCTCGAGGCGATGCGCTACGCCGTGTCCGCGGGCGGGGGGACGCCCGAGAACGTCGGCTACGTCCAGACGCTGCTCGGCAACCTCGAGCTCGCGCTCGGCCACACCGCCGCCGCTCGCCTCGCCTACGGCCAAGCGCTCGCCGGAGTGCCCCGGTACGTGCCCGCGAGCGTCGGCCTGGCCCGCGTCGAGGCGGGCGAGCGCAACTACGGCCCCGCGATTCGCCGGCTGCGCGCGGCGGTGGGGCGGCTTCCGCTGCCCGAGTACGTCGTCGCCCTCGGGGAGACCGAGCTCGCCGCCGGCCGTACCGCCGCCGCGCGGCGCGACCTGGCGCTCGTCGGCGCCGAGGAGCGCCTGCTGCAGGCAAATGGCGTCAACACCGACGTGGACCTCGCCCTCTTCGAGGCCAACCACGGCGAACCGGCGCGCGGAGTGGCGCTCGCTCGGCGTGCGTTGGCTGCGGCGCCGAGCGTGCGCTCGGCCGACGCGCTGGGCTGGTCGCTGACCCGCGCCGGGAATCCGGCGGCCGGCCTGCGCTGGGCGAAGCGAGCGTTGCGCCTCGGCTCGGCGGACCCGGCGTTCCTCTACCACGCCGGGATGACCGCGCGCGCGGCCGGGCGCACGGCGCTGGGAAAGCGGTGGCTGCGCCGCGCGCTCGCACGCAACCCGCGCTTCTCGCCGCTGTATGCCCCGCGCGCGAGGGCGGCGCTGCGATGAAACGGGCGCTCCTCGCCGGTCTGTTGTTCGTGGCACTGCTTGCGCCGGCATCGGCGAGCGCCCATCCGCTCGGGAACTTCTCGATCAACCATCTGGTCACCGTCAGCGTCTCGAGCGACCGCGTGGACCTCCGCTATGTCCTCGACCAGGCGGAGATCCCGACGTTCCAGGAGCGGGGCCTTCCGCATGGCGCGGCTCTCGAGCGCAAGCGGGCCGAGGTCCGCCGCGGGCTGCATCTGATCGTCGACGGCAGCGAAGTGGGTTTGGCACAGGGCGCGGCCGCCCTATCGTCGCCTCCGGGTCAGGGCGGCCTGCCGCTGACGCGCCTGGAGTTGCCGCTGCGAGCCGCGGTGCATGCCCCGCACCGCGTGGAGGTGCATGACGACACCTTCCCCGACCGCGTCGGCTGGAAGGCGATCGTCGCGCGCCCCGGCACGGGGACCGCGGTGCGCTCGAGCGCGCCCTCGGGTGACCCGACGGGCGGGCTGCGTCACTACCCCCAGGACAAGCTCTCGAGCCCGCTCGCGCAGCGCACGGCGACGCTCGCGGTCGCGCCCGGCGACGGCACGCTCACCGCGCCGAAGGCGCCGGGCGGCCCGGCGACGACCAACCGATCGGGCGACGGGCTGACCGGCATCTTCGAGGACGCCGCCGCCGGTCGCGGCGCGCTGATCCTGCTGATCCTCGCCGCGTTCGCGTGGGGCGCGGTGCACGCCCTGTCTCCCGGGCACGGCAAGACGATGGTCGCCGCCTATCTCGTGGGCACGCGCGGGACGGCGCGCCATGCGATCGGCCTCGGCGCGACGGTCACCGTCACCCACACGCTCGGTGTGTTCGCGCTCGGCGCCGTCGCGCTGCTGCTCGCCCAGTACGTGCTGCCCGAGGACCTGTACCCGTGGCTGAGCCTCGCCTCGGCGCTGCTCGTGCTCGGCATCGGGGCAACGGTGCTGCGCAAGCGACTGCGCGCCCGCAAGCGGCATTCGCACCACCACCATCACCATCACCACGACGACGGGCTCTCGAAGAAGGGCATCGTCGCCATGGGCGCATCCGCCGGCCTGCTCCCCTGCCCGTCCGCCCTGGTCGTCCTCCTCGCCGCGCTGGCGCAGCACCAGGTCCCGCTCGGCCTCGGGCTCATCGTGGTCTTCTCGCTCGGCCTGGCCGCGACCCTCACCGGCCTCGGCCTGGTCGTGGTCTACGCCCAGCGGCTGAGCGCCAAATTGCGCGTGCCGGGCCGGGTCGTCGCCGTGCTGCCCGCCGTGTCCAGCCTGGCGATCGTCGCGATCGGCATCGTCATGACCGCCAAGGCCCTGCCCCAAGTCGCGTGATCCGCAAGCGTCCGCGAAACGAAGAAGAAGCCGAGGTGTCCCGCGTGAGGAGAGCGTTCTCGCCCGCCGAGTGGCGGCGACTGGCCGGCTTCGGCGGCGCCGTCATCGGGCTGCACATCGTCGGCTGGGGTCTGGTTCTGGTCTTCGCCTCCAGTCATCCCGTACTGGTCGGGCTCGGCACGCTCGCCTACACGTTCGGCCTGCGGCACGCCTTCGACGCGGACCACATCGCCGCGATCGACAACACCACGCGCAAGCTTCGCCAGCAAGGCCAGCGCCCGCTGGGCGTGGGGTTCTTCTTCTCGCTCGGCCACTCGACGATCGTCTTCGCGCTGGCGATCGGGCTCGCCGTCGCCGCCGCCGCGGTCAAGGCCGACATCCCGGGCTTTGCCGAGGTCGGCAGCGTGATCGGCACCGGCGTATCGGGCACGTTCCTGCTCATCATCGGCGGGCTCAACCTCGTCGTGCTCATCGACGTCATCCGCATCGCCCGCGCGATGCGCAACGGCGAGCTCGACGAGTCCGAGCTCGAGCAGCGCTTGCTCGACCGTGGCTTCATGAACCGGCTGTTCATCGGCAAGGCGTTCCGCCTGATCTCGCGCAGCTGGCACCTCTACCCGCTCGGCATCCTCTTCGGGCTCGGCTTCGACACCGCCAGCGAGGTCGGCCTGCTCGCGCTGACCGCCGGTGCGGCGGGCGGCGGAGCGCCGGTGCTCGCGATCCTCGCGCTGCCCACGCTGTTCGCGGCCGGGATGTCGCTCGCCGACACCGCCGACGGCGTGTTCATGTCCAAGGCCTACGGCTGGGCGTTCTCGAGCCCGGCGCGCAAGGTCTTCTACAACATCACGGTCACGTCGCTGTCGGTCGCCGTCGCGCTGGCGATCGGCACCGTCGAGGTACTCCAGGTGCTGGCCAACCGGCTCGACTGGCGCGGCGAGTTCTGGGACTGGCTCGGCGGCCTGGACTTCGGCACCCTCGGCTACGTCGTCGTGGGCACCTTCGTGGTGACGTGGGCGCTGGCCTACGCCGTATTCCGCGCCCGGCGCATCGAGGAGCGATGGAGCGTTCGCGAGCGGGCCTGACCCCCGCGCCGCCGGCGGTCACACCCACCGGCGCGGTCGAGGCGCTGCGCGCCAGCGGCCGGCGCGTGTCGGCGGCGCGGCGGCTCGTGCTCGAAGCCCTGTTCTGCGCCGACGGGCCGATGTCGGCCGACCAGATCGCCGACGGCATCGGCGGGCGCGTGCCGCGCTCGGACCTCACCTCCGTGTACCGCAACCTCGAGACGCTCGAGGAGGTCGGCCTCGTCAGCCACGTCCACCTCGGCCACGGTCCCGGCCTCTACGCGCTCAACCTCGACGGCGAACGAGAGTGGCTGACCTGCGAGCGCTGCGGCGACTTTCGCGCCGTCGACCCGGCGCGCCTCGACGGCGTGCGCGCCGCGATCGAGGCCGCCTTCGGCTACCGCGCGAGCTTCGCTCACTTCCCGGTGGTCGGGCTCTGTGAGTCGTGCCTGAGCGCGCTCGGCGCGTCCATCTCGACGTAGACGGCGGTCGCCTCGGCGAGCACGCGCTCGCCGTCGCGCAGCTTCGATCGCAGTTGCGCCTTGCGGCCGTCGCGCGCGGCGATCCAGGCCTCGACGAGGAGGGCCGCCCCCACCGGGGCGGGCAGGTCGGCCCGATGGGTGCGGGGACGGCGAGCGTCCGATCGACAGGGTCGGGCGGGCACTTTCGGTCGCAGGTGGCCGTCGCTGACAAGGACGCAGACGGTGCGATAGTGCTCTGCACATCGCATCCCCGAGGACGCAGCCAGCGGCGTCCAGATGCCGGCGAAAGGGTTCGCCGAAGCAGCGCTCGCCGTGGTTGAGCGTGCCGAGGCTCAAGCGGCCACCGCCTGGCGGGCGCGGCGCACGAACGCGCCGAGCGCCGCGGGCTCGGGGTCGGCCTCGAGCTCGAGCACCGGCACGTCGTCGTGCGCCGCCAGCCAGCCGGAGACGATGCGTACCTCGTCGACCTCACCGGGCGGCACGAACGCGCCGCTCGACGGATCGCCGGCGCGGCCCGCCGGCGCCGCCGCCAGCGCGTCGCGCGTGCGTGCGCGAAGCTCCCCGGCCGCCGGCAGTCCGGGCACCCAGTCCGCCACGCGCCCGGCGACGAGCCACAGCGCGTCCCAGCGATGCGCGCCGTGCGGATGGGGGGCGAGCACCAGGCGCGAGCGCGCGTGCGTCGCCCGCAGCACGCCGCCGAGCCGGGCGAGCAGCTCCTCGAGCCGCTCGTGCCGGCGCCGCAACCACGCCGCGCGCTCGTAGCGCCGCTCCGAGGCGGCGGCGTGCATCTGGCGCTCGACGTGCTCGAGCAGGCGCGCGCCGCCCTCCCCCGGCCCGGTGAACAGCGCGAGCGCCTCGTCCAGCCGGCCCCGGTAGGCGTTGGGGTCGAGGTCGCCCAGGCACGGCGACAGGCACCGACCCATCTGCCCGTAGGCCGACGCCCACGGCCGAAGACGCAGCTTGCGCCCGCAGTGGCGGAGCTGGAAGAGCGAATTGAGCTGCTCGACCAGCTCGGTGGCCGCGCGGTGGCCGCGGAGGGGGCCGACGTTGACGGCGTGGCCGGGCGCGGGTTCGGATGCGACCTCGAGGATCGGGTAGGCGATGTCGAGCCGGCAGCGCAGGTAGGCGAAGCGGTCGTCGCGCTTGAGCGCCCGGTTGCCGGGCGGGCGCTCGCGCTTGATGAGCCGGTTCTCGAGCACGAGCGCGCCCAGCTCCGACGCCGTCACCTCGTAGTCGACGCTGCGCGCCTGGTCCGTCCACTCGGGCAGCTCGCCGTCGGCGGCGGTGAAATGCGAGCGGGCACGCGAGCGCAGCGACACCGACTTGCCGACGTAGAGCACGCGCCCGCACGCGTCGCGGAACAGGTAGACGCCGGGCTCGTGCGGAAGGTGGGAGACGTCGACGCGCTCGGCCCCGGCGCGGCGGGGCAGCCTGATGCGCGGCGGGCGGCGACGGTGCCGCGGCTCGATCAGGTCGATCGCTTCCTGCACGGTCTGCGCATGCGCGGATAGTTTCGGCCACAGCGCGCAGAAGACGCGCGCGCAGGTCTCCGCGTCGGGCAGCGCGCGGTGCACGACCTCAACCTCGATCCCGAGCGCCGCCGCCAGCGGGGCAAGCGCCCGGTGGTGGTGCAGCGGCGCCAGGCGGCGGGCAAGCGCGACCGTGCACAGCACCGGGGGGTCCGGCCACGCGAGCTCGGCGCGCACGAACGCGGCGCGCAGCACGCGGCGATCGAACGTCGCCGAGTGGGCGATCATCACCCGCCCACGCAGCTGCTCGGCGACCCGCGGCAGCACGTCCTCGGGCGCGGGCGCGTCGTCGACCATGGCCTGCGTGATGCCGGTGAAGCGCTGGATGGCGCGCCCGAGCCGCTCACGGGGGGCGACAAGCGACTCGAAGCGGTCGTGCAGCTCGCCCCCGCCGACGAGCACGGTCCCGACCTCGGTGAGCTCGCATGCCTCGCCGGCGCGACCGTTCGTTTCGGTGTCGACGGCGACGAACTCCATCGTCGCAAGCGCCTGCCCGACCAGGGTCATCCAACAGGAGATACGCCTTGGACCGGACGCTTCGCAGCCGTCCTTGCACGGCTGCCGGCGCGTCTCGACCTCTGCTGCGGGTAGCATCCGTCGGGCATCAGCCACCAGAGGAGGAGGGCGCGGTGCCGACCTTCACGCCGAACCGCATCCAGGCTCGAAAGCTCAAGGAGCTCGACGAGCGGCGGACGCGCGCGTGGGGCGTCTATCGCGACAGCCTGCGTGAGCTGCAAGGACGCCCGTACGAGGACGCCGAACGGCGTTCCTGGGATCGGTTGCAGCGCAAGCTCAAGGAGCTCGACGAGCAGCGCGCGGAGGTCGTCGCGGGTGGTGGCGAAGCGCAGCGATCCGCCGAGCATTAGGCTCCGCGGTCCAGGGATGGAGACGAACGGCCACACGACGCTGCGCGCGGGGGCGCTGATCCTGGCGAGCGCGACCGTGCTGGGGGCCGGCTGCGGCAGCGAGAGCCACAAGAACAAGCTCAAGCCGCCCGAGCCGATCAACGTCACCGCCAGCGTGTCGGAGAAGAGAGTCTCGGTCTCGCCCAAGGCATTCGGCGCGGGGCCGATCGTCCTCATCATCACCAACCAGGCCGCCCGCAAGGAGGACGTGACGCTCGAGAGCGACACGACGTCGGGCAAGGCCGGCATCCAGCAGTCGACCGGCCCGATCATCCCCGAGGGCGGTACGGCGCAGCTGCAGGTCAACGTCAGCACGGGCACGTATCGCCTCAGCACGGCCGACGACCGGGTCGATGCGGCGACGATCGCGGTCGGCGGCTCGCGCGGAACGTCGCAGAACGAGCTTCTCCAACCCTGACCCTCTCGACCGCGCAGCTCGGCCGGGCGACACTCGCGCGCCAGATGCTGCTCGCCCGCGAGGACGTCTCCGTCGTCGCGGCGGTAGAGCGGCTGGCGGGCCTGCAGGCGCAGGAGCCACGGCCGCCGTTCATCGGACTGTGGACGCGCGTCGAGGGGTTCACGCCCGATGCGCTGGTCGACGCGCTGCGCTCCGGCGAGGTCGTGCGCGGCCTGCTCATGCGCGCCACCCTGCACGTCGTGAGCGCGCGCGACTTCCGGGCGTTCCGCCCGGCGGTGCAACCGGTGTTGTCGGCGGCGTTCGCCGGCGTCAACAAGCGCATCAGGGGCGGCGTCGACGTCGACGACATCGTGCCGGTGGCGCGCGAGCTCCTGGAGGAGTCGCCGCGCACCTTCAACGAGCTGCGCGCGCTGCTGTCCGAGCGCTTCCCCGACGCCAATCACCGGGGCCTCGGCTACGCCGCGCGCACGCACCTGCCCCTGACGATGGTGCCCACCGGCGACCGTTGGGGCTTTCCGCGCGACGCTCAGTTCGCGGTTGCGGAGTGCGACGAGGACACCGGGCCGGACGCGCTCGTCCGCCGCTACCTGGCGGCGTTCGGGCCGGCGAGCGCGGCCGACGTGCAGACGTGGTCGGGGCTGAAGGGGGCGGCCGACGTGCTCGAAGGCATGGAAGACCTCGAGCGCTTCTCGGTCGGGCGCCGCACGCTCTTCGACCTCACGGATGCGCCGCGCCCCGACGGCGACGCGCCGGCCCCGGTGCGGCTGCTGCCGGAGTTCGACAACCTCGTCCTCGCCCACGCCGACCGAACGCGGCTGCTCGACGACGAGCACCGCCCGCTCGTCGTCACGAAGAACCTGCGGGTCAAGGCAACGTTCCTGGTGGACGGGCGGGTGGCGGGGGTGTGGAAGGTGGCGCGGTCTGGGCGGCGCGCCGTTCTGACGCTGGAGCCGTTAAAGCGGCTCCGAAAAGCAGCGACGAAGGAGCTGGAGACCGAGGCCGAGGCGCTCCTCCGGTTCGTCGAGCCGGACGCGGAGCGCTATGAGGTGCGGTCCTGAGGCGTGGGGCCCCAGGTGGGCATATGCCACCAAAGTCACCACGCCTCCGGGACTGACTGGCCCGCGCTGAGCCCCACGGTCGTGTGATCTACCTCACACACCCTTGCAACCTTCGCCTACGTTGCAATACTTGCGCACGTGCAAACAACCACGCGCACGCAAGAGCTTGCCGCCGACGTCGCCGGCCTCGCCGACAGCGTCATGGCCTTCCTCGGCTACGCGCAGAAGAGCTCGGGCGAGGACTTCTTCCGCATCGTCGGCGAGCTCGAGCTCTCGCTGAGCCAGCTCAAGCTGCTGATGCTGCTCGACCGCGAGGGCGAGCAGCACCTCAAGGATCTCGCCGAGAAGCTCGTCCTCTCCCTTCCCGCCGCGAGCCGCGCCGTCGACGGCCTCCACCGCCGCCAGATGGTCGAGCGGCGCGAGGACGACGTCGACCGTCGCCAGAAGCGCGTCGCCATCACCGCCGCCGGGTCCGAGGTCATTGGCCGCCTCAGCGCGGCCCGGCTCGCCGGCATCGAGACCTTCATCGCTTCCCTGACCACCCGCGAGCAGGAGGACCTGGCCCGCGCGCTCGCGCCCATCGTGGCCCGAGATGAGGTCGCCGCCTGCATCCCGAAGAGGACCCGCCCATGACCCAGAGGATCCGCGCCCTCGCGCCGACCGAGTCCAACCGCCGCTGGTGGACGCTCGGCGCCATGTGCTTCGCGCTGTTCATGATCATGCTCGACAACACGGTCGTGAACGTCGCGCTTCCGTCGATCCAGCGCGACCTCCACACGAGCCTCTCCGCGCTCGAGTGGACGATCAACGCGTACACGCTGACCTTCGCGGTCCTCCTGGTCACCGGCGGGCGGCTGGGCGACATCTTCGGGCGCCGCCGGATGTTCCTGTTCGGCGTCATCACCTTCGCGGTGTCGAGTGCGGCCATCGGCGTCTCCCCCAGCGACGCCTGGTTGATCGCCGGCCGCGCCCTCCAGGGCATCGGCGCCGCGTTCATGATGCCGGCGACGCTCTCGATCATCTCCAACGCCTTCCCGCCGCAGGAGCGCGGCAAAGCGATTGGCACCTGGGCCGGCGTGAGCGCAATCGCCCTCGCCATCGGGCCGCTGGTCGGCGGCTGGATGGTCGAGCACGTCGGCTGGCAGGCCATCTTCTTCATCAACGTGCCGGTCGCGGCCATCGCCGTGGTGGTCACCCTGTGGGCCGCGCACGAATCGCGCGACGAGACGGCCGAGCGGACGGTCGACATTCCCGGCGTCCTGACCCTCGGGGCCGGGGTGGGCGCGCTCGTGCTCGCCCTCGTGGAGGGCAACTCGTGGGGCTGGGACTCGGTCGGTGTGCTGTCGCTGTTCGCCGTGGCCGCGGCCGGCTTGATCGCCTTCGCGCTCACCGAGCGGCGGGTGCGCGTGCCGATGCTCGACTTCTCCTACTTCAAGTCGCGCACGTTCTTCGGCGCCAACCTGGTCGCCTTCCTCGTGACGTTCGCGATGTTCGGAATGTTCCTCTACATCGCCCTGTACATGCAGAACGTGCTCGGCTACTCGCCGCTCGAGGCCGGCGTCCGCTTCCTGCCCACCACGCTCGTCATCATGGTCCTCGGCCCCGTGGCGGGCCGCCTGTCCGACCGCGTGGGCCCGCGGCCGCTGCTGACGCTCGGCCTGACCACGGTTGCCGGCGCGCTGCTCTGGCAGTCGTTCATCGAGGTCGACACCTCGTACTGGTTCCTGCTGCCCGCCTTCGTGCTGATGGGGGTCGGCATCGCGTTCGTCATGTCGCCGATGAGCACGGCCGCGATGAACGCCGTCGACCGCACCAAGGCCGGCGCCGCCTCCGGCGTGCTGTCGATGACCCGCATGGTCGGTGGCACGCTCGGCGTCGCGGTGATCGGCGCGATGGTCAGCGCCATCGGGCGCGGCCGGCTCGCCGACCTGCTGCCGCAGGCGACCTCGGGCCAGCTCGACACGCTGTCGGACGCTCTCGGCACAAACGGCGGCGCGCACGTGCCCGCCGTGGCCCAGAAGGCGATGAATTTGGCGTACACCGACGCCCTCGGGACCGCGCTCATCGTGGCCGCCGCGGTGGCGCTGATCGGCGCCGTGCTCGCGTGGCTGCTCGTCGCCGACCACGCCACGGCGAAGGAGGAATCCGCCGTGCTCGAAGCGTCGGCGCTGAGCCCGGCGCGCGACCACGCCGCCGCGGCCGAGCGCGAGGGCGAGCCGCAGCCCGCACGGGCCTGATCGCGTCCACCGCCGGGGCTACGTTCCCGGCGGTGCGCGAGCTCAGCGAGTACGACCGCGACGTCGTCGCCGACCTCCGCGCCCGCGACGAGTTCTTCTGGCTCGACCTCGACTCGCCCGACGAGGCCACGCTCGAGGCGCTGTCCGACCAGCTGCGCTGGCACCCGCTCGCCGTCGAGGATACGCGCGAGTTCAACCAGCGGCCCAAGCTCGACGACTACCAGGACCACGTCCTGCTCGTCTTCTACGGCATGCGTCCGACGAGCGAGCCGGAGGACGCCATGCCGCTGGAGGTGCACATCTACGTCCACGGCGGCTACGTGGTGACCATCCACCGCGGAGGCTCCGAGCTGGCGCGCATCCGCGAGCGGGCCAAGCGCCGGACGCCGGAGTCCGAGCAGGGCCTCGTCTACGTGATCCTCGACGGGCTGACCGACACCTTCTTCCCGGTCCTCGAGGCGATCGACGACGAGATCGACGTGCTCGAGTCGGAGATCACCCTCGACGCACGCCACCACCAAGTCGAGCGGATGTTCGGGCTCAAGCGGCACCTGCTCGGCCTACGGCGCGTGATCGGCCCGATGCGCGACATCTTCGCCACGCAGCTGGACGCTCTCGAGGACCTTCCAGGGCTCCAGCCGGGATCGCGCGACTACTTCCGCGACATCTGGGACCACCTCACCCGCATTGCGGAGCAGATCGACTCCTACCGGGACGTGCTCTCCAGCGCGATGGACGTCTACCTCTCGAGCGTCTCCAACCGCCTCAACGCGGTCATGAAGCAGCTGACGGTCATCGCCACCATCTTCCTGCCGTTGACCTTCGTCACCGGGTTCTTCGGACAGAACTTCGGATGGCTGGTCCAGCGGGTCGACACCGCAGTGGCCTTCTGGGGCATCGGGATGGGCAGCCTGATCGTCTCCTGCGCCATCCTGTTCGCGTTCTTCAAGCAGCGAGGCTGGTTGTAGGCTTCCGCGCCCTATGACTGTTGACATCAGCCGCGTCTCCGAAGTCACAACCGAGCCCGGGATCCTTCCCGAGACCATGACCGCCTGGGTGATCCGCGAAGAGCGCTTCGGCGAGCCCGTCGACGCCTTCCAGATCGAGGAGATCGAGGTACCGGAGCCGGGGGCGTTCGAGGTGATCGTGCGGGTGATGGCCGCGGGCGTGAACTACAACAACGTCTGGGCGGCGATGGGCAAGCCGGTTTCGGTCATGGGCTACGGCGACCACCCCGAGTACGGGCACCACATCGGCGGCTCGGACGCGTCGGGGATCGTGTGGAAGGTCGGCCCGGGGGTGACGCGCTGGAAGCCGGGCGACGAGGTCGTCATCCACTGCAACCAGGCCTCCTACGAGGATCCGGAGGTCCATGGCCTCGACCCGCTCGCGGCGCCTTCGCAGATGATCTGGGGCTACGAGACGACCTGGGGCTCGTTCGCGCAGTTCACCAAGGTCCAGGCCCAGCAGCTGCTGCCCAAGCCGACGGCGCTGAGCTGGGACGAAGCGGCCTCCTACGGCCTGACCTACTTCACCGCCTACCGGATGCTGATGACGCGGTGCAACCTGCAGGCGGGCGACCGGGTGCTGGTGTGGGGCGCCGCCGGCGGCCTCGGCGTGTTCGCGACGCAGCTGTGCCGGATGGCCGGGGCGCAGTCGGTGGGCGTGGTCTCCTCCGACGACAAGGGCGAGCTGGTCAAGTCGCTCGGCGCCCTCGACTACATCGACCGCAACGAGTTTGCGGGGATGATGCGCAACGGCAACGAGACGCCGGACGAGGAGAAGGCCCGCTTCAAGGAGTCGCGCCGGTTCGCCAAGCGCGTGACCGAGCTGTTGGGCGCGCCGCCAGACATCGTCTTCGAGCACGTCGGCCAGGCGACCTTCCCGACCTCGGTGCTGACGGTCAAGCCGTTCGGCAAGGTCGTGATCTGCGCCGCCACCACCGGCTACCAGCTCGACTTCGACGTGCGGTACCTGTGGATGCGCCAGAAGGAGATCCTCGGTTCGCACTTCGCCAACGCGTACGAGTGCAACAAGGCCAACGAGCTCATCGACCAGGGCAAGATCCAGCCGGTGCTGTGGCGGACGATGGGATTCGAGGGCGTCGGCGAGGCGCACCAGCTGATGAAGGAGAACAAGCACCAAGGCAAGATCGCGATTCTGGTCGGTGCCACCGACGAGGGCCAAGGCCGCACCACCGAGGGCCCGGCCGCGATCCACGCGGAGGTCGGCGCCTGATGGGCGAGGGCGGCACCGCCCCGCTGACGATCTTCATCCCGTGGTACGCGACCCTGTTCCGGGGCGACCGATTCGCCCGGGCGCTGCAGGAGATCGCGCCGATCGCCATGCAGTACGGCGCGACCTCCTACCACGTCTACCGGTCCCAGGAGGACCTCTACGCCTTCTACCACTGGACGGACGTGCCGGACAAGATCAGCTGGGAGCGGTACTGGTACGGGCCTGAGTTCCAGACCTGGCGGGCCGAGCACACGAGCTGGTACCAGGTGCCGGTCATCTACACGGTGGCGAAGGAGATCGCCACCGGCGCGATCGAGATCGAGCCGGTCCGGGCGAACGGGTAGCGTCCGGCCGCCTTCTCAACTTCCCCTTCCCCACGGCCCCGAGGATGGGGCCGATCCCCCACGAAGGCGTTGCGGAGCGCCTAGATAGGGTGCCGATCGATGTGGTCGCGCCTCGCCGAACTGCCGCTCGTGATCGAGGACTACGCGGTCGAGCGCCTCGAGCGCCCGCCGGCGTTCGGCCACGACCGCGGCACCGACCTCCTGCGGCTGCGCGGCGGCGGCGAGGAGGGGCTCGGCGAGGACATCACCGTCTACCTGCCGGAGGGCACGGCGGCGCCGCGGCTGGAGCTCGCGGGCGAGTGGACGCTGGGGTCGTTCTGCGAGCACCTGGGCTCGATCGAGCAGTGGACCGAGCCGCCGAAATGGGACCTCGCGCGCGCGTGGCGCAACTGGGGGTACGAGTCGGCCGCCCTCGACCTGGCGCTGCGTCAGGCGAGGCAGGCGCTGCACGAGGCGCTCGAGCTCGCGCCCGCGCCGCTGCGGTTCGTCAACTCCTTCGGCCTCGGCGATCCGCCGCAGTTCGCCACGCTGCGGCGCCGGCTCGACCGATACCCCGACCTGCGGTTCAAGCTCGACGCCGAGCCGACGTGGGACCGGGCGCTGCTGGAAGACGTCGCGGCGACCGGCGCGGTCGACACGATCGACTTCAAGGGGCGGTACGGGCTCGAGGTCAAGGACCCCGACGCGCTCGTGCCGCTCTACGAGCGGGTCGTCGAGATCTTCCCTGATGCGCTGCTCGAGGACCCGCACGACGAGCCGGGCGTCGCGGAGGTGCTCGAGCCGCACCGCGACCGCGTGTCCTACGACGCGCCGATTCGATCGGCCGACGACATCGGCGAGACGCGAGTCGTCAACGTCAAGCCGTCGCGGATCGGAAGCCTGCCCGCGCTGCTCGGCGTCTACGCAACCTGCCGTGAGCGGGGCGTGCGCATGTACGGCGGCGGGATGGGCGAGCTCGGCGTGGCGCGCGGGCAGATCGAGCTGCTTGCGTCGCTCTTCCATCCCGACGGCCCCAACGACGTCGCCCCGACGCCCTACAACGACGAAGAGCTGCTCGATGGCCTTCCGTCCAGCCCGCTCGAGCCGCGGCCCGCGGCGACGGGCTTCAGGTGGGCCGACTAGCCAGGCGGGCCTGCGTCACCGGGCACCGGTGGGGATGGCCACAGGCATCGCCGTCGCACAGCCGACAGATCCGCTTCGCGTCCTCACGGTCCGTCGTCTGGGCGGCGACGACGCGGCCGAGGAGCTCGCCCAGCTGCTCGCGATCGGCCGGGCTCAGCGGCGCGATCGCCTCGGCGAGCGCCCGCCCGCGCGCCTCCGCCACCCGCTTGGCCGCTCGCCGGCCCGCGGCGGTGAGCGATAAGACGACGGCTCGGCGGTCGCGCTGGCTCGGCCCGCGGACCACGAGTCCGCGCCGCACGAGCTGGTCGACGAGTCGCACGGCCCCGGAGTGGCTGAGCGAGAGCGCCCGGGCCAGCGTGTCGACGCCCTCGCCCTCGGCGTACTGGTCGAGCGCCACGAGCGCCGCAGGTCCCGATCCCTCCAGCCCCGCCGCCTCGGTGATCGCCTCGCGCAGCCCGTCGACGATGGCCAGCGCGCCCGATCCGACGAGGTTGCGGGCGCGAAGCTCGTCGCTCATGTTCGCGCCGCGCGCGCCAGGAGCGGCAGCGGCTCGCGTGCGTCACGCGGATCGGCGATGAACCCGCCCTTCAGCCGCGGGCCGTGGGCGTTCAAGCACGCGGGCGGCAGCGGCGCGAGTGCGAGGTCGCGGCCCGCCTCGGACTGGTTCGGGTTCGCCTGGCAGACGACGTAGGCGCCGGTGGCGAAGTCGATGACACCGACGTAGTTGTGGCCGAGATGGCCGACGACCTTGCCCTGCTTGATGACGTCGCGCAGGACGGCGACGCAGTCGAACCGGCCGATGCGCTTGCCGAGGTCGAGCTGGTCGCCGCGCCGCACGCCGGACTCGAGCGGTCCGCACAGCGTCTCGCGCACCGGGCCCTTCAGGCGCCCGGAGGCGACGCGGGCGCGGGCGTCGCGCGTGATGGCGGCCTCGAGGGCCGTCACCTGGGCCTGGCGGGCGGACGTCGAGCCGGGATCGACCGGAACGGCGAGCCGTCCGGGGACGGGCCGCTGGGCCACGCGCAGCCTGGCCGCCTGGCGTGCGGCGGCGGCCTGGTTGGCGGCCGCCTGCTTGGCCTCGTCCTCGCTCTTGCCGCTCAGCAGGAGCGGGATGGCGATCGCGAGCCCGACCGCCACCACCATGCCGGCGACCACCGCGGCGGTGACCTTCTGCCGCTTGCTGAACCGCGGCGGGTCGGCGGCGTAGTCGCGGCCGCAGTTCGTGCAGCGGTAGTGGATGTTGCGCTCGACGTTGCCACAGGTGCGGCAGGTGCGAAGCGGCGGCTCGACGGTGGAGGTCACGCCCTCAATTATATGAGTGACTCACACACACGCCTAAGGGGGGTCAAGTGTTTCTCTGCTGTATGGCGAGGAAAGACTCGACCCCTATCCGCGTTCGAGCGGCGCCATCGTCAGCCCCGCTTCCTTCAGCTGCTCCCAGTACAGCTCCGCCGGCTCCTTGGCGCCCGACCACACGATCGCCTGACCGGTGTTGTGGATCTTGTCCGCCATCGCAAAGCCCTGGTCGACGGTCATGCCCGGGATGTAGCGGGCGAGCGTGTTGGCCACGTGGGTGAAGGTGTTGTGGTCGTCGTTGAGGACGATCACGCGCCAGTTGCCTCCGAGCCCCGAGCCGGGGTCACCGACCCGCGGCAGCTCGACGACACCGGGCTCAGTCACGCGGCCTCGGACTCCCGCTCCGCTTTCTTGCGCCAGTATCGCTCGAGCCCGAGCCACATCTGCTCGGATGGCGCGGCCTGCTCGTAGAGCGCCGGCGCGCCGGCGGTCCACTCACGGCGCCGGGCCAGGAACGCCTGCTCGTCCAGCTCGCGCGCCCACTCGGCCTGGACGCGCAGCGCCTGGCGGATGGAGTCGAGGTGGTGGTCGACGTCGTCGTAGGCGCCGAAGTGCGTCAGCGCCAGAGCGGCGGGGTCCCAGGCCGCGACGCGATCGATCGACCCAAACCACGCCTCGACGTCGATGTCGGGCGGCGGCGTCGGCGGGACGATCGGCAGGTCGCGGTCGATGCGCACTCCCGTCACGTCACCGGTGAACGCCCACCCCGAGTCCTCGTGCAGGTAGGCCACGTGGTGCGACGCATGGCCAGGCGCGTGTGCGACGCGGAAGCCCTCCACGGTCTCGCCGCCGCTCAGCACCTCCACGTTCTCCTCCGGGACGGGAACCAGCTCGCCCCAGAGCCGGTCCATGTTCTCCTCGCCGTAGAGCCGGGAGGCGCTGCGCAGAAGCTTGGACGGGTCGATCAGGTGCGGAGCGCCGACCTCGTGCACGTAGACCTTCAGGTCCGGGAAGGCGCGAAGTAGCGCGCCCGTGCCGCCCGCGTGGTCGAGGTGGACGTGTGTGAGCAGCAGCGCACGCGGCGCCCGGTCCTCGATCTCGTCCATCAACGTCGACAGCGTCGACTCCGGCCCGGGGTCGATGAGCACGTCACCGACCTGCCAGCAGCAGATCACGCGCTCGCGACCGAGATGGTGGACGTCGATCTCGCGCACCGCCCAACACGGTACCCACGGAGCCCCGTGCGATCGCGTGTGCGCCGGGTTATGCATAACCGGGACGATGGCGGGATAGGGTGCCGGCGTGCTCTGGGGACGATGGGTCGCCCTGGCGGTTGTCCTGCTCGCTTTTGCCGCCACCCCCGCAAGGGCGAAGACGCACTGGCTGTGCAAGCCCGGCACCAACGCGGCGAACTGCACGCCGCCGATCTCGACCACCTCGTTCTCGCCCACCGGCCAGGTCCTCGGCGTTCGGAACGTCAGGCGCGACCGCAAGCCGAAGTTCGACTGCTTCTACGTCTACCCGACGGTCTCCGACCAGCCGACCCCGCAGGCCACCTTTGCGATCGACCCCGAGATCAACTCGATCGTCCTCTACGAGGCCGCCCGCTACACGCAGCACTGCCGCCTCTTCGCCCCGGTGTACCGCCAGCTCACCCTGCAGGGCATCGGCGTCAGCGGAGCGAGCACGGCGACGCCACAGATGCGCCAGACGGCCTACAAGGACGTGCGCGACGCCTGGCGCGACTACCTCAAGCGCTACAACGACGGCCGCGGCGTCGTGCTCATCGGGCACAGCCAGGGCACGTTCGTCCTGCGCCGGCTCGTCCAGAAGGAGATCGACCCCACCCCCAAGCAGCGAAACCTGCTGATCTCCGGCCTGCTGCTCGGGGGCAACGTCCTCGTCAAGCGGGGCCAGAACGCCGGCGGCGACTTCAAGCACGTCCCCGCCTGCCGGTCGACGCGCCAGTTCGGCTGCGTCGTCGCTTACTCGACCTTCAACCAGCCGGTCCCGCCCACCGCCATCTTCGGCCGCACGACCATGCCCGGCGACGAGGTCCTGTGCACCGATCCGGCCGCGCTCGGCGGCGGTTCGGCGCCGGTGACCACGATCTACCCCTCCGCCCCGTTCGCTCCGGGAACGACGATCGGCGTGGCGACCAACCTCGTCGGCATCCCACGCCCCGACGTCTCGACCACCTGGATCGAGGCCCGCGACGCGTATCAGAGCGAGTGCTCGACCGCCGACGGCGCCGACGTCCTTCAGATCAGCCCGCTAAACGGCGCCCCGGTGCCCAACCCAGTGCCCGACGCCAACTGGGGCCTGCACCTCACCGACGCCAACATCGCCCTCGGCGACCTCGTCGACCTGGTCGCCACGCAGGCCCGGGCCTACGAGGCCAAGCAGACAGCCAAATAGAATCTTTCGGGCCATGGAGTCTCCCCGCCTGCCGGAGCGCGACCGCCCGTGGATGATGCGGACGTACGCGGGCCACTCGACCGCAAAGCGCTCCAACGAGCTGTACCGGCGCAACCTGGCCAAGGGTCAGACGGGGCTGTCGGTCGCCTTCGACCTGCCGACCCAGACCGGCTACGACGCCGACCACGAGCTCGCTCGCGGCGAGGTCGGCAAGGTCGGCGTGCCGATCGCCCACCGCGGCGACATGGCCTTCCTCGTGCACGACATCCCGCTCGACGTGATGAACACGTCGATGACGATCAACGCGACCGCCGCCTGGCTGCTCGCGCTCTACATCGTCGTGGCCGAGGAGCAGGGCGTCGAGCAGGCGGTGCTGCAGGGCACGACACAGAACGACATCCTCAAGGAGTACCTCTCACGGGGTACCTACGCCTTCCCGCCCGGCCCGTCGATGCGGCTGATCGCCGACATGGTGGCCTACACCGTCGAGCACGTGCCGAAGTGGAATCCGGTCAACATCTGCAGCTACCACCTGCAGGAGGCCGGGGCCACGCCGGTGCAGGAGATCGCCTACGCGATGTCCAACGCGATCGCCGTGCTCGACGCGGTGCGTGAGCGGGTGCCCCAAGACCTGATGGGCAAGGTCTTTCACCGCATCAGCTTCTTCGTCAACGCCGGCGTGCGCTTCGTCGAGGAGCACGCCAAGCTGCGCGCGATGTCCGAGCTGTGGGACGAGATCGGGCGCGAGCGCTACGGCGTGCAGGACCCCAACCAGCGCCGCTTCCGCTACGGCGTGCAGGTCAACTCGCTCGGCCTCACCGAGGCCCAACCCGAGAACAACGTCCAGCGCATAGTGCTCGAGGC
>JBJMKX010000151.1:0-8044 GCA_045805605.1 Solirubrobacteraceae bacterium | reverse complement strand
TGCGCCGTTCAGCGGAGGAAGGAGGTCGCCCCGGATCTTGAGCTTTCCGAAGGTGAAGAGCATCGGCCCGCTGGCGTTGCCCGTGATGAGCTTGACGAAGTCAACGGGGCCGACCGTGAGCGTGACAGTGGGTTCCTCATCCCCATCTCTTACTACGGAGCAGCGCCCGCCGCGGATTGCCACCTGCCAGCGATCGTCGCCGCTGTCGCCCAGGCCCCTGATCCGCCACTCGACCACGGCGTCGAGGTCGCCCGCCTTGTCGGGCTGAAAGCGCTCGGGCATGCGCTGGAAGATCTGCTCCAGCAGCAGCTCGCGGTTCTCGATCAGCCCCCGCTCCAGGTCCTCGTCGCTCGCGTCCGCCACGAGCGCCGCGTACTGCTCGGCATCGATGTCGGGGACCTGCTGCTCCTCGGCCATCAGAAGACTGGGGTCTCGGTGTAGCTCCCGAACACCTGTTGCAGCGACTCCACGATCTCGCCCTCGCTGCAGTGCGCGCGGGCGCAGTCGAGCAGGTGCTCCATCAGGTTGCTGTCCGCCGCCGCGGCCTCGCGCAGCTCCGACAGCGCGCCCTCTACGGCGGCCGTGTCGCGCCCCGCGCGCACGGCCTGCACGCGCCCGATCTGCTTGCGCTCGAGCTCGGGGGGGATGCGCAGGATCTCGAGCTCCGCGTCGTCCACCGACTGGTAGCGGTTGACCCCGACCAGGATCCGCTCGCCGCGGTCGAGCTCCTCCTGGTAGGTGAAGGAGGCGTCGGCGATCTCGCGCTGGGGGAAGCTCTGCTTGATCGCCTCGACCATGCCGCCGAGCTCGTCGATCTTGCGGAACTCCGCGTACGCCGCCTCCTCCATGCGGTCGGTCAGCGCCTCCACGAAGTAGGAGCCACCCAGCGGATCCACGGTGTTGGTAACCCCGGTCTCGTGGGCGATGATCTGCTGGGTCCGCAGGGCCACCCGCACCGCCTCCTCCGTGGGCAGGGCCAGGGCCTCGTCGTAAGAGTTGGTGTGCAGGGACTGGGTGCCGCCGAGCACCGCGGAGAGGGCCTCCAGGGCGGTGCGCACCACGTTGTTCAGTGGCTGCTGGGCGGTGAGCGACACGCCGGCGGTCTGGGAGTGGAAGCGCATGAGCAGCGAGCGCTCGTCCCGGGCCCCGTAGGTCTCCCGCATCTCCCGGGCCCAGATGCGGCGGGCGGCCCGGTACTTGGCGATCTCCTCGAAGAAGTCGATGTGGGCGTTGAAGAAGAAGCTCAGCCGCGGCGCGAAGGTGTCGACGTCCAGCCCCCGCTCCACCGCCTGCTCCACGTAGGTCAGGCCGTCCTTGAGCGTGAAGGCAAGCTCCTGGGCCGCGGTCGAGCCGGCCTCGCGGATGTGGTAGCCGCTGATCGAGACCGGGTGCCAGCGCGGCATGTGGTGCGAGCACCACTCGACCATGTCGCCGAGCAGCCGCATCGCCTCGTCGATCGGGAAGCACCACTCCTTCTGGGCGATGTACTCCTTGAGGATGTCGGCCTGGATCGTCCCGGCCAGGCGCTCGGGCGGCACGCCCTGCTTCTCCGCCGCCACCACGAAGTAGGCGAGCATGATCGCCGCGGGTGCGTTGATCGTCATCGAGACGCTGACGTCGGCAAGCGGGATGTCCTGGAAGAGGCGCTCCATGTCGTCGACGACGTCGATCGCCACCCCCTCGCGGCCCACTTCCCCCAGCGAGCGCGGATGGTCGGAGTCGTGGCCCATCAGCGAGGGCATGTCGTAGGCGGTCGAGAGGCCGGTCTGGCCGTGGTCGAGCAGGTAGCGGAAGCGGGCGTTGGTCTCCTCGGCGGTGCCGAAGCCGGCGAACTGGCGCATCGTCCACAGGCGCCCCCGGTACATCGACGGGTACACGCCGCGCGTGAACGGCGGCTCGCCGGGGCGCCCGATCGCCGCCTCGATGTCCTCGGGGAGGTCCTCCTCGGTGTAGAGGGCCTTGACCGGGATGCCGCTCATGGTCTCGAAGGGGACGTCCCGCTCCAGGAAGGGCTTCGGCGTCGCGGCCATGGGAGGGAGTCTAGGTGTCCAAGCGCGCCGCCTCGCCGAGCAGGGCCCGGGCGATGACCAGGCGCTGGATCTCGCTGGTGCCCTCGTAGATCTCCGTGACCTTGGCATCGCGGTAGTAGCGCTCGGCCGGGAACTCCTTCGTGTAGCCGTAGCCGCCGAGGACCTGGATGGCCTCGGCGGTCTGCCGGCGGGCGACGCCTGACGCGAACAGCTTGGCCTGCGCGCCCTCGACCGTGTGGGGGCGGCCGGCCTGCTTGCACCGGGCCGCGCGCCAGGTCATCGCCCGCGCCGCCTCGACCTCGGTCTGCATGTCGGCGAGCTTCTGCTGGATCTGCCCGAAGCGGCCGATCGGGCCGCCGAAGGCGCGGCGCTGGCGCGCATAGCCGGCCGCTAGATCCAGCGCCGCCTGGGCGATTCCGGTGGCCTGCGCGGCGATGCCGATGCGCCCTCCGTCCAGCGTCGAGAGCGCGATCCGCATGCCGGCGCCCGGTTCGCCCAGGCGCTCGCCCGGCGTCCCCTCGAGGCGCAGGTCGGCGGTCGAGGACGAGTTCAGGCCGAGCTTGTCCTCCTCGCGCGTGGGCGCGAAGCCCGCGGCGCCGCGGCGCACGACGTAAGCGCTGATGCGCTCGTCGGGGTCCCGGGCAAAGAGGAGGAACGTGTGGGCGTGCGAGCCGTTGGTGATCCACTGCTTGGCGCCGGTGATGCGGCCCTCGGCGTCGGCCCGGGTGCGCAGGGCGGCTGCGTCCGAGCCCGCGTCCGGTTCGGTCAGGGCAAACGCGGCCAGCTCGTGCCCCTGTGCCAATGCAGGGACGAAGCGGTCGACTTGCTCGGCGGCGCCGTGGGCGAGGATCGGCAGCGTGCCGGCGCTCGTGTGGACGGCGACGGTGACCGCGACGCCGGCATCGGCCCGCGCCAGCTCCTCGAGCACGAGCACGTAGCTCAAGAAGTCGGCGCCGGCGCCGCCGTGCTCGGCGGGCACGCACACGCCCATGAGGCCTAGCTCCCCGAGCGCGGCGAAGACCTCGGCCGGGAAGCGGTGCTCTCGATCCCACACCCCCGCGTGGGGCGCGATCTCCTCGTCGGCGAAGCGGCGGGCCAGCGCCCGAATCTCGCGCTGCTCGTCGGTCAGCTCGAGGATGCTCATCGGCGAACGACGGCCCAGCGGAGCCGCTGCGCCGGCGGCTGGCGGCGTCGCTGCAGGGCGGCCCCTGCCCCGGTCCCGAGCAGGACCGCGGCCACCGCCCCGACCGACACGAACAGGCGCCGGCGCAGCCGCTCGAAGCGGATGATCCGCCACCCCTCCTCGCGCGCCACCCGCTCGAGCTCGCTGTCGGGATTTACGGCGACCGGGTTGCCGACCGCCCGCAACATCGGCAGGTCGGACTCGGAGTCCGAGTACGCGTAGCACGCCTCGAGGTCGAAGCCCTCGCGCTCGGCCAGGGCCCGCATCGCCTCCGCCTTGCCGTCGCGGTAGGTGAACGGCTCGATCGCGCGCCCGGTGTAGTGGCCGTCGGCCTTCTCCCAGCCCGACCCGAGGGCGCCGTCAAACAGCAGGGCGGTCGCCACGAGCTGCGCCATCTCCTGCGAGGCGGCGGTGACGATGTAGGCGGGCCGCCCCTCGTCCTGGTGGAACCATGCCTCCTGGAGCATCTGAGGATAGACGCGCGGAAGGATGTCGCCGAGGATCCCCGGCCCCATGCGCTGGACCTCGCGCACGGGGATGCCTCGGAGCGCGTCGCCGACCCGGTCGCGCAGCGAGTCCGTCGACGCGTCGGTCGAGCCCTGCAGCCGGAAGGCGAGGTTCGCCAGCCCGTCGGCGACGATCTGGCGGCGCGACATCAGCCCGGTCCGGTAGGCCTCGCGCGCAAACGCGAACGCCGACGATCCGGCGATCAGCGTGCGGTCGAGGTCGAAGAACGCCGCGCTCGTAGTCACGCGGGCGAGCGTAGCGGCGTGAGTGCGCGCGTCGGTCAGCCGGCCGTTGGCCGGATGGGCCGGCGTGCGTTACTGGCGCGCCGCTGCGTGCGGCCCCACGCAAGCTCACGGCACGACCGCGGCGGCGAGCGCTGCGGCGAGCTCGCCGTTGTGCTGCACGGTCACGCCATCGAGGCCCAGCCAGCCCGCCAGGCTGGCGAGCTCGGCCTGAAGCTCGGTCGCGACGCGATCGCGGTCGATGCCCTCCTCCCCGAACGCGCCCGCGACTCGCAGCACGCCCTCACGGCGGTCGGCCTTGAGGTCCACACGCGCCACCAACGCCTCGTCGAGCAGGAACGGCAGCACGTAGTAGCCGTAGATGCGCTTGGAGCGAGGCGTATAGACCTCGAGCCGGTAGCGGAAGTCGAACAGGCGCTCGACCCGGGGGCGGAACCACACGAGCGAGTCGAACGGGCTCAGCAGGGCACGCGCCCGAATCGCGCGCGGGCGCCGCGCCTGCGACCAGAGATAGGCCTCTGCGCCCCAACCCTCGACCTGCACAGGGTGGAGCTCGCCGGCGTCCACGAGGTCGGCGACGCGCGCCTTGGACGCCGCGCGGGGCAGGCGGAAGTAGTCGCCGAGGTCGGGCTCGGTGGCCACGCCGAGCGCGCGGGCGGCGATGCGGGTCAGCTCGCGCTGGGCGTCGGCCTCGCTGGGCGTGGGAGCCGCCACGACCTCGGGCGCCAGCACGCGCTCGGGCAGGTCGTAGTGGCGCTCGAAGTTGACTCGCTGGGCCGCGGTTACCCGCCCGGCCCAGAACAGGTACTCGAGCGAGACCTTGCCTTCGTGCCAGTTCCACATCTCGCCCGGCGAGCGCTCCGACCGCGGCCCGCCCGCGTCGCGCGCCCGCAAGGGGCCGCGGTCGGCGACCGCAGCGTAGGCGGCCTCCACCGCCTCCGGCGCCTCGCGCGCGTGGCGCACGATGCCGCCCCAGGCCTCGTCGTCGGCGCGCGCCATGCGCCAGCGCAGCAGCGGGTGCAGCTCGAGCGGTAGCAGCGACGCCTCGTGGGCCCAGTACTCGAACAGCTCGCGCGCGCCGTCGGCGGTCGTGTCGTGGCCGGCCATGCGATCGAGCGTGGCCCGCGGGTACGGGCCGCAGCGCGAGAAGACCGGCAGGTAGTGCGAGCGGCACAGGACGTTGATCGAGTCGAGCTGCAGCAGCCCGACGCGCCGGAGCACGCGCCGGATGTGGCGTGCGTCGACGCGTCCGGCCGGGCGGGGGTCGGCGAAGCCCTGCGCCGCGAGGGCGATGCGGCGGGCCGCCGCCGCGCTCAGCGTGCGGGGCGGCGCGCTACCCGCCGTTGGCGAAGACCTCGAGGATGACCGCGTCGCCCTGGCCGCCGCCCGAGCAGATCGCCACGCAGCCCTTGCCGCCGCCACGGCGGCGCAGCTCGTGGATCAGCGTGCCGAGGATGCGGGCGCCGGACGCGCCGATCGGGTGGCCGAGGGCGATCGCCCCGCCGTTGACGTTGACCTTGTCCTCGTCGATGCCGAGCACCCGGATCGAGTTCAGCGTCACCGAGGCGAAGGCCTCGTTGATCTCCCACAGGTCGATGTCGTCGGCGCTCAGGCCGGCCTTGTCGAGCGCCTTCTTCGACGCCGCCGCCGGCGTGCGGGCCAGATACGGATAGTCGTCGGCGACCTGGGCGTGCGCGATGATCCGCGCGATCGGCTGCGCGCCGTTGGCCGAGGCCCACTCGTCACTGGCCACCACCGTGGCTCCGGCGCCGTCGTTGACGCCCGGCGAGTTGCCGGCCGTGTGCGAGCCGTCCGGGTTGAGCGGCGGGAGCTTGGACAGCTGCTCGAGGTCGGTCTCCCGGCGCGGACCCTCGTCGACCTCGACCGTCGTCTCGCCCTTCTTGCCCTTCACGGTGACCGGCACGATCTCCTCGGGCAGGCGCCCGTCGTCGGTGGCCTCGATCGCGAGCTGGTGCGAGCGAAGCGACCAGCGGTCCATGTCGGGCCGGCTCAGCTCGAGCTCGGCCGACACCTCGGAGGCCTCCACGTACATCTGCTTGCCGGTGAACGGGTTGCGCAAGCCGTCCTGGACCATCGCGTCGATCGCCTTCGCGTCGCCCATGCGGAAGCCGAACCGGGCCTTCGGCAGCAGGTAGGGCGCCGACGACATCGACTCCATCCCACCGCCGACGCCGATCGACAGGTCGCCGGCGCGGATCGCCTGGTCGAGCAGCACCGTGGAGCGCAGGCCCGAGGCGCACACCTTGTTGATCGTCTCCGACGGGACCTCCTTGGGGATTCCGCCCTTGATCTGGGCCTGGCGCGAGGGGATCTGCCCCTGGCCGGCCTGCAGGACCTGCCCGAACACCACGTGCTCGACCTGCTCTGGCTCCACGCCGGCGCGCTGGAGCGCCGCCTGGATCGCGGTGCCGCCCAGCTCGGTCGCGTCGAGGGAGGAAAGGCCGCCGCCGAGCTTGCCGACGGGGGTGCGAGCGGTGGAAAGGATCACTGTCTCGGGCATGGCTGGAAAATGTAGTCTCCGTCGCTTTGTATGGACGTTGAGGCCACTACCCACAACCCGCCCGAGACCCACGCCGATACGGTCGTTGTCGGGATATTCGAGGGGGAGGACGTCGCCCACGACACCACCGGCCGCGAGCTGCAAGCTTTACTCGAAAGCGGTGAGGCAAGGCGCCGTTTTCGCAAGCTTGCGGTGGTCCACGCCGACGGCAAGCGCTGGGTCCTCATTGGCCTCGGCAAGCGCGACGCGTTCGACGGCGAACGGGCCCGCGTGGCGGCGGGCGTGGCCTACGGCCGGGCGGCCGAGCTGGGAGCGTCGACCCTGTGCTGGGAGGTGCCGCACCACGTCGGCGAAGAGGTGGTCGCCGGGCTGGTCGAGGGCACGCTGCTCGCGGACTACCGCTTCGATCGCTACAAGGGCGACGATGCGGACGACCGGCGGGTGCGCGAGCTGCTGGTCTCCGCCCACCACGACGTCGCCGCGGCCGCGCGGCGCGCCGCGGTGCTGGCCGAGGCGCAGAACGCCGCTCGCGACCTGCAGAACGCTCCCGCCAACGATCTCACTCCGACCGCGCTGGGCGAGGCCGCCCGAGCGCTCGCCGCCGAGATCGACGGCCTCAGCGTCGCGGTCGAGGGCCGCGAGGCGATCGAGGCGCGCGGCATGGGCGCCTTCGCGGCGGTCGCTCGCGGCAGCTACGAGGACCCGCGCCTGATCGTCCTGCGCTACGAGCCCGTGGGCGTGAGTGCCCCGCGGCTCGGGTTCGTGGGCAAGGCGGTGACGTTCGACACCGGCGGCATCTCGATCAAGCCGGCGGCCAAGATGGCCGAGATGAAGTTCGACATGTCGGGCGGGGCGGCCGTGGTCGAGGCGATCGCCGCCATCGCGCGGCTAGAGCTCCGGGTGCGGGTGCTCGGCGTCGTGGGTGCGACCGAGAACATGCCCTCGGGGCGGTCGGTCAAGCCCGGCGACATCGTCCGCGCGATGAACGGCACGACGATCGAGGTCAACAACACCGACGCGGAGGGACGGATGGTCCTCGCCGACTGCCTCGCCCACGCGGTCGCCGAGGGGGCCGAGCGGCTCGTCGACCTCGCGACGCTGACCGGCGCGGTCGTGGTCGCGCTCGGCTCGGCGCAGGCGGGGCTGATGGGCGACGACGACGCGTGGTGCTCGGAGGTCGAGGCGGCGGCGCGGACCGCGGGGGAGCCGGTGTGGCGGCTGCCGCTCGGGCCGGACTACGCCGAGATGATCAAGGGCCGCTACGCCGACATCGTCAACTCGACCGCCAAGCGGGAGGCGATGACGATCACGGCGGCGGAGTTCCTGCACCGCTTCACCGATGGCGTGCCGTGGGCGCACCTGGACATTGCCGGCGTGGCGTGGGACCGCGGGAAGCCCTATGCGTCCAAGGGCGGCTCGGGCTGGGGCGTGCGGACGCTGGTCCAGCTCGCGCGGCGGGCGGCAGCCGACTAGCGGGCGCCGCGCGAAGCGCGCGTGTCGCGCGCCTTTCCCGGCCGCACTTGAACGGCAGCATCGAAGGAGGGGGTCCCGGAGAGGGTTG
>JBJMKX010000150.1:0-20429 GCA_045805605.1 Solirubrobacteraceae bacterium | reverse complement strand
CGTCCGCGTTGCAGCAGAGGTACTTGTCGATGTCGCCGTGGGGAAGGAAGCTCGCCTTCTTCCCCATCGAGAAGCCGGCGCCGCCACGGCCGCGCAGTCCCGATGCTTCGAGCTCCTTCAGCGCCTGGTCGGCGCTCATCTCCGTCAGCGCCTTGCGCAGCGCCTGGTAGCCGCCGAGCTGCTCGTACACGTCGATCCGCTGCCGGTTCGGCGTGTCGAAGGCCTTGAAGAGGATCGCGCCACGCTCGTCGTCGCTCATCGGCTCGAGCCCCCTTCGCTCTCGGCGCGTTGTCGCTCGGCGAGCCGGCGTGCGTAGTCGCCCTCGTAGCTGCGCTCGGGCAGGACCTCCCGTGCCGGCTTCCCCGCCCGCAGGTGCTCCGCGATCGCGATCGCGTCCGACTCGCTCAGGGGGCCGCGGTAGTGCCCCTCGATCGACGCCATCGGAGCGATGTCGCATGCGCCGAGGCACTCGAACGAGCACAGGCGGAAGACGCCGTCCGCGCTCGAGCCGTTCACCGGAGCGCCGGTCGCGCGCGAAAGCGCCACCGCGAGCTCGCGGGCGCCGCGCAGCGAGCAGGAGATGTTCGTGCAGACGTAGATCGTCTGGCGCCCGACGGGCCGCGTCTCGAGCATGTCGTAGAAGGTCGCGACGGCCGTGAGATAGGCCGGCGTCAGGCGCATCACGCTGGCGGCCTGCTCGATGCCCTCCGGCGTGCACCAGCCGTAGCGGCGCTGCACGGCGGCGAGCGCCGGGATCGCGGCGCTGCGGCGGTCGGGGTACTTCGCCATCGCCGCCTCGATCTCGGCGCGCAGCTCCTCGGGGACCGGCGTGGTCGCGGGGTCGGGGACGGGCGACGGGTCCTTCGTGAGGTCGACGGCCTCGTCCCAGCCCGGCACGCGTGAGCCGTGCTCATACCGGCGCACCTGAATGGTCACCTCCGCGAGGCCTCCGGCTTCGCGTTCTGACACAGGCGCGCGGCTGCCAGCCGCGCGAGGCCGGTCGGCTTCGCCTCCCTCATCGGTCGATGCCGCCGAGGATGGGATCGAGTGCCGCGAGCGTCGCGATCAGGTCGGCGATGTAGGCGTCCTTGACCATCGGCGCCGTCGCCTGGAGGTTCACGAACGACGGGTCGCGCATGTGCACGCGCGCGGGCTTGCTCGAGCCATCGCTGCGCACGAAGCAGGCGAGCTCGCCGCGCGGCGACTCGATCGGGTAGTAGACCTCGCCCGGCGGGACGCGGAAGCCCTCGGTCACGAGCTTGAAGTGGTGGATCAGGGCCTCCATCGAGGTGGCCAGCTCGTGCCGCGGCGGCAGCGCGACCTTGCGGTCCTCGGTGATGTACGGCCCCTCGGGCAGGCCCTCGAGCGCCTGCTCGATGATCTTCACGCTCTCGTAGATCTCGGCGTGGCGGACACGGAAGCGGTCGTAGTTGTCGCCGACGGTGCCGACCGGGACCTTGAAGTCGAAGTGGTCGTAGGAGGAGTAGGGCTGCGCTTTGCGCAGGTCCCATGCGTTGCCGGTGGCGCGCAGAAGCGGGCCGGTGACGCCGAGCTCGAGCATGCGCTCCTCGGGCACGACGCCGGTGTCGCGCAGGCGGCGTAGCACGATCTCGTTCTTCTCGAGGATTGCCGCGTACTGGTCGGCGCGGCGCGGCATCTCCTCGCAGAACGCCTTGACCTTGGCCGCCCATCCGACGGGGATGTCCTCCATGACCCCGCCGACCTGGATGTAGCGGGTGTGCATCCTCTGGCCGGACGAGTACTCGAAGAGGTCGACGATCGTTTCCCGCTCGCGGAAGCAGTACCAGAACATGCTGATCGCGCCGAGGTCGAGCATGCTCGTGCCCATCCAGACCATGTGGGACATGATCCGGTTCAGCTCGAGATGGATGACCCGCAGATACTGGGCGCGAGGCGGGACCTCGATGTGGAGCAGCGTCTCGACGGCGCCGCAGTAGGTCATCGCGTTGAAGTAGTAGGCGAGGTAGTCCATCCGCTCGACGACGGGGATGACCTTCCAGTAGGCCTTGTCCTCGGCGGTCTTCTCGATGCCGGTGTGGACGTAGCCGACGATCGGCTTGACCGACTTGACCACCTCGCCGTCGAGGGTGACGAGCAGGCGCAGCACCCCGTGCGTGGCGGGGTGGTGTGGCCCCATGTTGAGGGTCAGCAGCTCCTCGGTCTCGCCCACGACCGCCGGCGCGCGGTCGACCGTCTCGGCCGCGATGAGGTCGGTGGTGTCGGTCACTCCCAGTACCTCGGCGTGTCGTGCTCGTTGGCGGTGAAGTGGACGGGCTCGCCGCCGACTGGGAAGTCACGCCGCTGCGGGTGGCCCTCGTAGTCCTCGGGCATGAGGATGCGGCGCAGGTCCGGGTGGTCGGTGAAGACGACGCCGAACATGTCGTAGACCTCGCGCTCCTGAAAGTCGGCGGTCGGCCACTCGGGGGTCACCGAGGGGACGATCGGGTCGTCGCCCGGCACGCGCACCTTGACCGTGATGCGGTCGACCTCGCGCATGTCGAGCAGCTCGTAGAGAACGCCGAAGCGCGGCTCCTCGGGCCAGTAGTCGACGCCGTGCACCGACATCAGCGCGCCGTAGCCCTTGTCGCGCAGGTGGCCGAGCGCCATGCGGATGGTGGGGGCCGCCACGACGAGGGTGGCGCGGTCGCGGAAATAGACGGTGTCGACGACCGACTCGGCATCGGCCTGCCGGAGGTCCTGGGCGATGAGCTCGAGGCCGGGGGCGTCAGGCACGGGACCTCCGCTTACCCAATCCGGGGCCCCTTTTCGGCCTCCGAGTGCTGGGTCGCCTGCCTGAGCATCTCGACCTCGCGCTCGCTGGGCGGCACGACCTCCTCGGTGCCGCGGGCGCCGTAGCGGTCGCGCCAGCCCTCCTGCTCGTGGTCCTGGATCATGTCGCGCAGGCGGAGGACCCCGTGCATGAGCGCCTCGGGCCGGGGCGGGCAGCCGGGCACGTGCACGTCGATCGGCATGAACTTGTCCGCCGGCGTGAGCGCGTAGTTGTTGAACACGCCCATGGAGCTGCAGCAGGCGCCCATCGAGATCGCCCACTTGGGCTCGAGCATCTGGTCGTACAGACGCCGGATGATCGGCGCCATCTTGATCGAGACCCGGCCCGACAGGATGATCAGGTCGGCCTGGCGGGGGGAGGCGCGCAGGGCCTCGAAGCCGAAGCGCGCGATGTCCACGCGCGACCCGACGATCGCCATCATCTCGATCGCGCAGCAGGCGAGCCCGAAGGTCATCGGGAACAGGCTGTTGGAGCGGGCCCAGTTCAGGGCGCGCTCGAGCGTGGTGGTGAGCACCCGCTGCTCGACGTACTCCTCGAGCTCAGGGCCGTCGAGGTCGCCGCGCAGCATGTCGCGGGCGCGCATCTGCTTGGCGCGAAAGTCGCCGTGGCCCTCGCCGGGGCCTGCGCCGCGGATTATCTCCACTCGAGCGCTCCCCGGCGCCAGACGTACACGAACGCCACGAAGAGCAGGACGATGAACACGATCGTCTCGGCCAGGGCGAAGGTGCCGAACGCCCGCAGCTGCACCGCCACCGGGTAGAGGAAGATCACCTCGATGTCGAACAGGATGAACAGCATCGCGACGAGGTAGAACGAGATGCCGAACCGGAACCCGCTCTCGACGTCGGAGGGCAGGCCGCACTCGTAGGGGTCCTCGGCCGAGCGCCGGGGCCGCTTGGGGCCGATGATGAGGTTGAGCACCGCAAACGCGCCTCCCACCGCTCCTCCGAGGAGGAGGAAGAACAGCGCGGGCAGGTAGGAATCCAGCACGGCACTGGGTTCTATCACCGGTTTGTGCGGAGTTGCCACTTGGTCGCAAAGGCCACGAGACGTCGGTGACCAGATGACGAGCTTCCACTCCATCCTCGGCCTCGTGGTCGCGGCCGCGTTCCTGGCGGTCGCCGCGCTGGGGTGGTGGCGGTGGCGGCGGTTCGAGCCGAGCGACGCGTTCTGGCGCGGGCTGCGGGCCGCCCAGGTGCTGTATGTGGTCTATCTGGCGATCGCGGCGGTGCGGTTCTTCTCGGGCGAGCGGCCGCGCGACGACCTGTACTGGGTCTACGCCCTGCTGCCGCTGGCGGTGTCGTTCATGGCCGAGCAGCTGCGGATCTCCTCGGCGGCGGCGGTCCTCGATTCGCGCGGCCTGTCCGATGCGCAGGCCGTGGGGCGGCTGCCGGCGGGCGAGCAGCGCGGCGTGGTTGTGGCGATCCTGCGGCGCGAGATGGGGGTGATGGCGGTGGCGGCGCTCGTCGTCGCCGGGCTGATGCTGCGGGCGTCGCTGGGGTTCGGGGGGTATTGAGGCAGCCGGACCCGACTCCGTGTGTCAGCGGTCCGACGGAGTCGAGGTCATCCCTGACAGCGCTCCGGCCGCGGTCGCGCTTGCGGCGAAGCCCTACACGATTCGCACCGGCGTACCTACCGGCATCAGCCGGTCGAAGCGGCGGATGTCCCGGTTGCGCAGCCGGATGCAACCGTTGGAGATGTGGCCCGGGATCAGCTCCGGTTCGTTGGTGCCGTGCATGCCGACCTGCCCGCCGCCCGGCCAGTCAGTCCGGAACCGGGAGTACGCGCTCAGCCCGAACGCGAGCACGCCGTAGATGGAGTCGTTCGTCGACGGGATCAGGCGCTCGCGCACGTAGAAGCGGCCACCCGGCGTCGGGGACCGCCGCGCCCCCACGCCGGCGCGCGCCCTGAAGACCAGCCGCCCGCGCTTGAAGAGCCGCACGCTCGGATGGTGGCGGTTGATCACGACCCGGGTGTTGACGCTCGAGGCCCGTCCGAGCACGGTGCTGGGGACCCAGCCGGTGCGCCGGCCCAGTCCGGGGTAGCGCACGAAGATCCAGCGGTCGCCGTTCAGACCCCGGGCCTCTCCCAGCTCTAGCACGAGGTCGGTCGTGCCGAAGAACGTGCGCGTCTTGATCGCCCCGACCTTCTTGCCGACGGGGTCGGGCACGGCGCGCACCGGCGAGCGATGGACGACGAACGCCCGCAGCGTCCGAGTCTGCTCGTCCGACAGGGCGCGATAGCTGAGCCCGCTCGCCTCTGCAGCCCGGGCTGCGCCGGCCTGGGCCGCCGGGACGCCGCGATCGGCCGCACGAGCGGTCGGGCCGGCGGCGGCCATGATCGCCATCGCGACCACGGCCGCCGCCGTGCGGCTCAGCCGGTGAGCGTGGGACGAATGGCGGCGCACCGCCGGAACGTCACGCTCGTCGTCGAGGACCTTGCGTTGGTGCCGCGAGCGACCACGGTCACGCGGTGACGGCCGGGCTTCAGCCGCTTCGCGTTGATGCTGACCGTGAACGACTTCCTCGTCGACCGCGCGACGACCCTGCCGTCGATCTCGACGCGGACTCCCACGCGGGTCGCGGTGCCGCGTACACGGACGCGCATCACGAACCGCGACGAGGTGCACCCCGACCTCGGGACGCCGGCGACCGCAGCCCGGACGGTGGCCGCAGCCGTCGTGACCGGAGCCGGGGGCGGAGGCGGCGAGACCGGCGGAGCGGTCGTCGTTGTGCTCGGCGTCGTGGTGGTGGTGGTAGTGGCCGGGGAAGACGGAGGCGGAGTCGGCACGATCCCGCCGCCGCTGATCACACCCTCGGCGAACAGCGTCTCGGGGAAGGGGGGCTCGGCCCCATTGAGCTCGGCCACCGTCAGCGCGCTGCCAGACGGCGGGAACGTGAACGAGTTGTGCGTCGGGCAGCAGTTGATGTCGTTCGACGTCCCCACGCCGTGGAAGGAGTCCTCGAGCCCGAGCGTCTTACCCGCATCGGTGAGCGTGAATGGCGACGTGACCTCGACGCCGCCCACCGGGAGCGGGATGAAGTTGTAGTACGTGTCCGGGCCGTCGGCCGGATTGCCGTTGCCATGATCGGCGCCGGCGTTGGCGAAGATCCCACCGCCGGCGTTGAAGAAGTTCGCGATGTCGCCCGACCTGGCGTTGATCGCGTCCGAGTCCGGCGTGGCATCGAACGTGTTCAGATCACAGCCGCCACACGTGATGTCCGACGCCACGATGATCGCGCTGTAGAGGTCAGTCGTGATCGGCGCGCTCGCGAACTCCGCCGACTTCGGGTCCATGAGCACCGATGGAGGGACCGCACCGGGGTTCGTCCCGTCCGGGTTGTAAGCGTTGATGAGCGAGTTGGCAACGTCGTTGCTCGCTGCGGGATTGGGATCCAGCACGAGCACCGGCTTGGTAGACCCGTTGCGCACGTAGTCCGTCGCCACTTTGAAGAAGTGGCACTGATCCGCCTTCTGCTCGCCACAATGCAAGTCGGTGTCGTGTCCGGTGACGAGTACGCGCCCCGCGAATGCCGCGGACACGGGCAGCGCCAGCAGGCACACCGAAACGGCGACCCCGAGCAGCGCCAGTCGAACCCTCATGCGTGAACCCTCATGCGTGAACCTCCGTTCAATGGTCCGTCGACCCGACAGACACGTGATTTTCCAGATTGCGGCACCCTAACCGCTTCGCCCCCGGCCGTGCTGGATTTTGCTCCCGCGCATCCCAATCACACACCGACCCGCGGTCGTTGCGCGCGCAAGGGGGTACTTTTGGATGCATGTCGCTCAGCCTCGGAACCGCACCCTTCGGTCCGCACGCTGCCGGCGAGTGGAACTTCGAGTACGACGGCCCCGGCCACGCCCTCTACCTGCATCCCCATCCGCGGCGCGTTCGCGCCGTGTTCGCGGGCGAGACCGTGCTCGACACCCTCCGCCCGCAGCTGTTGCACGAGACCGGCTACCTCCCCCGTTACTACCTCCCGCGCGAGGACGTCCGCTGGGAGCTGTTCGAGCCCACGGACCACTCGACCCACTGCCCGTTCAAGGGCGACGCGAGCTACTGGACGTTGCGGGTCGGCGACCGCGCGGCGGAGAACGTCGTCTGGAACTACCCCGAGCCCGTCGAGGGAGCTCCGGATTTCTCGGAGCTCGTGTCGTTCTACTGGGACGAGCTCGACCACTGGTACGAGGAGGACGAGGAGGTCTTCGTCCACCCGCGCGACCCCTTCCACCGGGTCGACGTGCTGCCCACCTCACGGCACGTGCGCGTGTCGCTCGACGGGACCGAGCTCGCCGACACCGGCCGCGCGCAGGTCCTGTACGAAACCGGGCTGCCGCCGCGCTGGTACATCCCGCGCGAGGACGTCCGCTTCGACGCGCTCGAGCCGGCCGAGGACGTCAAGACCCGCTGCCCCTACAAGGGCGAGACGAGCGGGTACTGGTCGGCAGGCGAGGAGAAGGCGATCGCCTGGACCTACGAGGACCCACTGCCGTGCGTGGCTCCGATCGCCGGCTTGGTGGCCTTCTTCAACGAGCGCGTGGACATCGAGGTCGACGGCGAGGCCGAGGAGCGGCCAGAACACTCACCCTTCGCCGGGTCGGACTGGCTGAAGGCGCACGCCTGATGGACGTCGTCATCGCCGGGGGCCACGGCCAGATTGCGCTGCGGCTCGAGCGGCTGCTCAGCGCTCGGGGCGACCAGGTCCGCGGGCTCGTGCGCAACCGCGACCACTTCGACGACGTCAGAGAGGCCGGGGCCCAGCCGGTGCTGGCGGACCTCGAGGACGACGTCGACCTCGGGCCGGTGGTCGCGGGGGCCGACGCCGTCGTCTTCGCAGCCGGCGCGGGGCCGGGAAGCGGCGCGCCGCGCAAGCGCACGATGGACCTGGGCGGCGCGGTGAAGCTCATCGACGCGGCCAAGGGCGCCGGGATCTCCCGCTACGTGATCGTCTCGAGCATGGGCGCCGATCATCCCGAGGCGGCGTCGGGCACCTTCCGCGCGTACCTCGAGGCCAAGGCCGACGCCGACCAGGCGCTGCGCGACTCCGGGCTCGACTACACGATCGTGCGGCCCGGCTCGCTCACCAACGACCGCGCTGAGGGCATGGTGGACCTGGCGGAGCGGCTCGGCCGACGCGGCTCGATCCCGCGCGAGGACGTGGCCGCCGTGCTGGTGGCGGTGCTCGACGCGCCGAACACGATCGGTACCACCTTCGAGGTGCTGTCCGGGTCGACGCCGATCGACGAGGCCGTGCACGCGCTCTGAAACAGGCGTTGCAGGCGTTCGAGGCGGGCGCGTAGCGGACGAATATGCGAGCCATCCCAAGCAGATTCGCACCCAACCTGGGTTGGGCCGGCGCGCCATGCTGCGCCGCCTCGTCCCGCTACTAGCCCTCGTGGCCGCGGCGCTCGTCCCGCCGGCGGCGGCGGTCGGCGATCAGGGCCAGAGCACTGCGGTCATCTCGACGGCGATGGACGGTCGGCCGGCGAACGGCGACTCCGTGGCCCCGGCCATCTCGGGCGACCGGCGCTGGGCCCGGTACATCGCCTTCGAGTCCGATGCGAGCAACCTCGTCGCCGGGGACACCAATGGACAGCGCGACGTCTTCGTCGTCACGCGGGGCGGGCTGCTGCGCAATGACGGCTCCCCGTGGTCCCTCGGCGGCACCACGCTGATCTCACGCGCTGCGGACGGTGGCCCGGCCGACGGCCCTTCCGGCGGCGCGGCGCTGGACGGCTCGTTCTCCGGCACGCGCGGGGGACAGGAGCTCTTTCAGCCGTCGTGCGTGGCCTTCGTCTCGTCGGCGAGCAACCTCGTCCCTGACGACACCAACGGGGTCGCCGACGCGTTCGTCTCCCGCGGCCCCGGCGGTGCGCTCGAACGGGTCTCGGCGGACAACGGCGGCGTGACGCAGGTGGCGGTGTCGGGCGACTGCTCGCGCATCGCATTCGTCGAAGGCGGTCGCGTCCGCGTCCGCGTCGGTGGCCGCATCGTCGACCTGGGCCCGGGGCAGGACCCGTCGTTTGCGGTGGGCCAGACCAAGGACCTGGTCTTCGGCGCGCCCACCGGAGTCAAGCTCGCGCGTGGCGGGGTCCACCGCGCCAAGACCGTCGTCCCCGGTGGTGCCAACCCTGCCTACAACGACGTCAAGCGCCGGATCGTCGTCTACGAGAAGGGCGGTCAGGTGGCGTTCCGCGGGCTCGGCGGGACTCGCGACTGCCGCTGCGACGACAAGGAGCGGGTGGTCAGCCGCCGCCGGGCGCTGGGCAACGCGCGCTCGCACGACCCGGTAATCGGCAGCGCAGGCGTCTACGTGACCTTCACCACCGACGCCTCGAACCTGAGCCTCGACGCGCTGGGGCATCGGGGCGACCGCAACGGCAAGCCCGATGTCTACCTCTACACCGACCGCCGAAAGCTCACGCTGGTGCAGTCGGTCGCCGACCAGGCGGTCCCCGCCGGCGGCGAGCGCGGGACGATGTCCTACTACGCCAACTACGTGCTCTTCGACGCTGTGTGGCCGCTCGGCGACACCTCCACGAGCGGCCGGCGCCAGGTCTTCTTGCGCTATCTGGACGGGGTCTGAGGGCCGGTACGCGTCGCCGTCGAGTGTCAGACGATGCCCCGGTAATCGCCGCGATACCACACCAGCGGATCGCCATGGGCTTCGGGGGCCATTTCGCGAACTGCCCCCACCCCGATGGTGTGATCGCCGCCCGGGTGCAGTCCGGCAAGGTCGCACGTCAGCCACGCGAGTGCGCCGTCGATGATGGGCACGTCGTCGTGCAGGCTGTGCGCGACACCCTCGAACTTCTCGTGCTCGGGCAGCTTGGAGGCAAATACGCGCGACAGCGTCCCCTGGTCGGCGCGCAGCATGTTGAGCCCGAAGCGGCCGACGTCGCGCACCACCGGCAGCGTGCGCGCGCTGTTGTCGAAGCACACGAGGACGAGCAGAGGATCGAGCGAGAGCGAGCACACCGCGTTGGCGGTCATCCCCACCGGGCCGCGGTCGCCGGTGCCGGTGACGACCGCCACGCCCGTGGGGAAGTGGCTGAACAGGCGGCGAAACCGCTCCTCGCTCATCCCTTGACGACGATGTAGCCGTTGATCCCGAGCGGGTCGTCGTTGGAGAGCGACGAGAGGACGCGATAGGTGCCGGGATCGAGCGAGACCTTGATCGTCGCGGTCTGGCCCGGATTCATCGTGCTGCTGCGCCCGACGATGACGTCGCCCTGGCGGATCACCGCGACGTTGTGGGCGAGCTTGCCCTCGTTGTGGGCGGTGATCGTCAGCTTGCCCGGCTTGACGTAGCTGGTCAGCGGGCTGACCTTGTACTCGGTCATGGTCAGCCGCAGGTCCCGGCCATTGACCTCCTTGGTTTCCTGGCGTGAGCAGCCCGCCGCCACCAGCGCGGCGGCGAGCAGGACGGCGAGCGGGAGCGCACGAGCCATTCCGTAATATTGCCGCCCGCTCATGGCTCGCAGCCTGCGCATCGCCCTGCCCGTCTTTCTTGTCGTCGCCGCCGCGGCGGCCCTTGCCGCCTGCGGCAGCGAGAGCATCAGCTCGAGCGTGACACCCGCGCTCAAGCCAGGCGCCCAGCTGTTCGCCGACCGCTGCGGAGGCTGCCACACCCTCAGCGTCGCCGGCACCCAGGGCACGTCGGAGAACATCAAGGACCGCGAGCGCGTGGACGGACCGAACCTCGACAAGCGCCGGGAAACCGTGCAGTGCGTGCTTTACGCGATCCGAAACGGCGGCTTCTCCGGCGCGATCATGCCCCAGAACATCGTGACCGGGGCGGAGGCCAACGAGGTGGCGACGTTCGTGGCCAAGTACGCGGGCCAGCAGGCGAAGATCCCGCCCGCCTGCGGGTCCGGGAGCTGAGCTGTGAGCCCCTCGCGGGCGTGCTCGACCTCCGCCTGATCCGCTCCGAGCCCGACCTCGTCCGTGCCGCGCTGGCGCGGCGGGACGCCGACGGGCCGCTCGACGAGATCCTCGCCCTCGACGCACGTCGCCGCGACCTGCTGACGGAGGTCGAGGCCCTGCGCGCCGAGCAGAACCGGGCGTCGGATGCGATCGCCGCCGCCAAGCGGGCGGGCGAGGACGCAACCGACGCGATCGAGCGGATGCGAGGCGTCGCGGCGCGGGTCAAGGCGCTGCAGGGCGAGCTCGACGAGGCCGAGTCTGGGCTCAACGCGCAGATGGTGCTGTTGCCCAACCTGCCCGCCGAGGACGCGCCGCCGCAAGACACGGTGCTCAAGGAGGTGGGGGAGGCGGGCCGGTCCGGCCGCGACCACCTCGAGCTAGCGGGGCCGCTGATCGACATGGAGCGGGCCGCGAAGGTGTCGGGCTCCCGCTTCGCCTACCTGCTCGGCGAGCTCGTGTTCTTGGAGCTCGCGCTGGTGCGCTTCGCGCTCGACCGCCTGTCCGAGGAGGGGTTCACGCCCGTCGTGCCGCCCGCGCTCGTGCGCGAGGAGGCGATGTTCGGCACCGGCTTCCTCCCCGACACCGAGCAGCAGATCTACACGCTGGCCGACGACGACCTGTACCTGATCGGCACGTCGGAGGTACCTCTGGCCTCCTTGCACGCGGGCGAGATCCTCGAGCACGACGGGCTTCCGAAGCGCTACGCCGGGTTCTCGCCCTGCTTCCGGCGCGAGGCGGGGGCGGCGGGCAAGGACACGCGCGGCATCTTCAGGGTGCACCAGTTCGACAAGGTCGAGATGTTCGTCTTCTGCGAGCCGGACGCGGCGCGCGAGGAGCACGAGCGCCTGCTCGCGATCGAGGAGGGGATCCTGCGGGCGCTCGAGTTGCCCTACCGGGTGGTCAACATCGCGGTGGACGACCTCGGCGCGTCGGCGGCCAAGAAGTACGACTGCGAGGCGTGGCTGCCCGGCCAGGAGCGCTTCCGCGAGGTGACCTCGTGCTCGAACACCACCGACTTCCAGGCCCGCCGGCTCGACATCCGCTACCGGCCGGCCGAGGGCGGGCGCCCGCGGCACGTGGCCACGCTGAACGGCACCGCGGCGGCGGTCGGGCGCACCATCATCGCCCTGCTCGAAAACGGCCAGCGCGAGGACGGCAGCGTGGAGCTGCCGGCGCCGCTGGTCGAGCGCGGCGCGCCGGCGACGATCGGCCCGCCCGTCTAGGCGATGTCGCTCGACACGCGCCAGTTGTCAATGCCCGCCTCGACGGCGTAGCGGTCGATCTCGGCGAGCTCGTCGTCGCCGAAGTCGAGGCGCTCCACGGCCGCGAGGTTCTGCTCGAGCTGCTCGACGCTGCTTGCGCCGATCAGCGCCGAGGTGACCCGCGGGTCGCGGAGGGTCCATGCGATGGCCATCTCGGCCAGGGTCTGTCCACGCTCCTGCGCGATCGCGTTGAGCGCGCGGACGTGCTCGAGGTTCTCGTCGCTGAGGTAGTCCTCGCTGAACAGCAGGCCGCGGCGCAGGCGCGAGTCGTCGGGGATGCCCTCGAGGTAGCGGTCGGTCAGCAGGCCGTGCGCGAGCGGGCCGAAGACGATGAGCCCGACGCCCTCGTCGTCGCAGGCCTCGAGCAGCCCCTGGTCCTCGATCCAGCGGTTGAACATCGAGTAGCTCGGCTGGTGGATGAGGAGCGGCGTGCCGAGTTCGCGCAGGATCGCGGCCGCCCGGCGGGTGCGGCTGGGCGAGTACGACGACACGCCGGCGTAGAGCGCCTTGCCCTGCTCCACCGCGCTGTGCAGGGCGCCCATCGTCTCCTCGAGCGGCGTGTCCCCGTCGGCGCGGTGGTGGTAGAAGATGTCGACGTAGTCGAGCCCCATCCGCTGCAGGCTCTGATCGAGGCTGGCCACCAGGTACTTGCGCGATCCGTGGTCGCCGTAGGGGCCGGGCCACATGTCCCAGCCCGCCTTGGTCGAGATGATCAGCTCGTCGCGGTAGGGCCCGAAGTCCTCGGCGAGGATGCGGCCGAAGTTGCGCTCCGCCGAGCCGTAGGGCGGCCCGTAGTTGTTGGCGAGGTCGAAGTGGGTGACCCCGCCGTCGAACGCGCGGCGCAGGATCGCGCGCCGCCCGTCGAGCGGGCGGTCGTCGCCGAAGCCCTGCCACAGGCCTACCGAGATCGCGGGCAGGTCGAGCCCCGAGCGACCGCACCGGCGGTACGGGATCTGCTCGTAGCGGTCCTCGGCCGGGAGGTAGGACATCGCCCGCGAGTATTCCAGCGTGCCGTCCCCGGGAAACCGCACGGTCGCGCTCGCCGTCGTCGCGGCCGGCCAGTTCCTCGCCGTGCTGTCGACGTCGACCGTGCCGGTCGCGTTGCCGGCGATCGGGCGCGACCTGCACGCGACCAACACCGGCCTCGAGTGGATCGTCGATGCCTACGTGCTGGTGTTCGCGAGCCTCCTCATCGCCGGCGGCGTGCTCTCGGACCGGCGCGGCCGCAGGCGGATGTTCGTTGTCGGCGTGGCGCTGTTCTCCGCCGGGTCGCTGATCGACGGCCTGGCGCCCTCGGTCGGCGTGCTGATCGTCGGGCGGCTCGTGCAGGGCCTCGGCCCCGCGATCGTCGTACCGTGCAGCCTCGCGGTGATCTCGACCCTGTTCCGGGAGCCGCGCGAGCGGGCTGCGGCGCTCGGCATCTGGTCGTCGGGGTCGGGCCTGGCGCTCGCCCTCGGCCCCACGGTCGGCGGCGTCCTCGTCGACGGGTTTGGCTGGCGCTCGGTCTTCCTCGTCAACGTGCTCCTCGGCGCGCTGCTGATCGCGGGCGCGCTGCGGTACATCCCGTACATCCGCCCCGAGCGCGGCCGCTTCGGCTTCGATTGGCTCGGCGCCGCCCTGACCACCGCCGGCGTGGGCGCGCTGGCCTTCGCGATCATCCAAGGGCAGGAGGCCGGATGGGGGTCGCCGGCCGTGGTGGCGGTCGGGTTCGGCGGCGTCGCGGCGCTGGCCGCGTTCGTGGCCTGGGAGCTGCACCGCCCCGGGCCGCTCGTCGACGTACGCCTGTTCCGCGCGCCCGCGTTCACCGCCGCCAACGTCGCGGGCCTCGTCGTCTTCTTCGCCTTCGTCGGCGCGATCGTCTACTTCAGCGCCTACTTCCAGCAGGTCCAGGGCCGCTCGGCGAGTGCCGCGGGCCTCCTGATCCTGCCGGTGGGGATCGCGCTTGCCCTCACGGCGCCGGTCTCGGGGCGCCTCACCGGACGATTCGGCGCCCGCTGGCCGATGCTCATCGGGTTGATCGTGTGCGGAGCGGCCACGCTCGGTCTGCTCCGGCTCGAACCGGGGTCGGGCCCGAGCGCCGAGTGGTGGGACTTCGCCCTGGTCGGCCTGGGAGCCGGGCTGGCGCTCACGCCGATGACCGCCACCGCGGTCGGCGCCGTCCGGCACGAGCGCGCGGGCATGGCGTCGGCCGTCCACAACGCGATGCGCCAGCTCGGCCAGGTGCTGGGCGTGGCGGTGCTCGGGGCGCTCGTCTACGCCGGGCTTGGCGGCGGCGCCGCCGGCGGGCGTCGTCTCGACGCCGCCGGCGAGCGCGCGTTCGTGGACGGGCTGCACGACGCCATGCTCGTCAGCGGCGTCGCGCTGCTTGCCGCGGCGGTGATGGTCGCGGTGATGGTCCCGGGCCGAAGGTCGTTTTCCTAACCCGCCAACCTCCCGCGACTGGTCGCGTTGCACCCGGTGGTGAAACGGGAATACCTGCGCACGACGGTGCTCGAGATCAGCGAAGCTCCGGCCGGACTCGATTGGGTGATCCGGCCTGCCGGCGAGCTCGATATGGCGACCGCGCCCCAGCTCGACCAGCGGATCCTGGCGGCGATGCGCGACCGCCGCAGCGGCCACGTCGTCGTCGACCTCGAGGAGGTCGAGTTCATCGACTCGGCCGGGCTGCGCATGCTCCTGACCGCCTCCGCCGTCGCGCGCACGAACGGCAACCGGCTGCTGTTGCGCCGCCCGGCTCGCGCCGTCCGCCGCCTGCTCGAGGTCACCGGTACCGGACCACTGCTGCCGTTCGAGTAGAGTCGCGCGATGCCGGCGCGGCTGTTCGTCGTCCACGGGTCGCACCCGTGCGCGGCCGTGGAGAAGGCGCTCGAGCTCAAGGGCATTCCCTACAAGGTCTTCGAATGGACGCCTCCGACGCAGGCCGTCGGCCAGCGGCTGATCTTCGGCGGCCGGACGGTGCCCGGCATCCGGTTCGAGGGCGGCGAGCGCGTGCTGGGCTCGCGCGCGATCATGGCCGAGCTGGACCGGCGCGTCCCCGAGCCCGCGCTGTATCCCGACGACCGGGTCCGCGAGGCCGACCGCTGGGGGGAGCAGGTCTTCCAGCCGGTCGCCCGGCGGATCATCTGGCCAGCGTTCGCGAAGGACCCGGTCGCGCTGCACTCCTTCCAGCAGGGCTCGCGCCTGCCGGCGCTGCCGCTTCCGGTGATCAAGGCCCTGGCCCCGGGCATCGCGCGGATCGAGCGACGAATGAACGGGGCGTCCGACGACGCGATGCGCGACGACCTCGCCGCGCTGCCGGAGCACCTTCGCCGGATCGACGCCTGGATCGCCGAGGGTGCGCTCGACGGCAACGGGCTCAACGCGGCCGACCTGCAGATCGGCGCCGCGTTGAACCTCCTGCTCGCGGTCGAGGACCTCCGGCCGCTGATCGAGCCGCGTACGGCGGGCCGGCTCGCGCGTCGGATCTTCGAGCCGATTGCGGGACGCGTGCCGGCGGGGACGATCCCGGCCGCGTGGCTGCCCGCGACGCCGGTGCCCGCTTAGCCCGTGGCGGGCGCCCGCATCGCCCTGTGCGTGCTCGTGGCCGCGCTTGCGTCGGCGCTCGCGGCGGCACCGGCGGCCTCGGCCGCGGACGCGGTCGTCCTCGTCTCCGGCTTCACCAGCAGCAATCCCTTCAGCACCTCGGCACCCGAGTGCGCGGGCATGGAGGGCGAGGCGTGGACGACGGTGGCGCCGACGCTCAAGGCGGCCGGCCTGACCGTGTTCACCGCGCCCGAGGGCCCCGGCGCCACGCCGCCCGCGCCGTGCTCCGGAGGCGGACCGCTGCCGCCCCCCGACGCCTTCATCGACACCCAGGGCGAGCTCGACACCAACGGCCGCGCGCTCGCGCGGTTCGTCGCCTTCCTGCGCGACGCCTACGGGGTCACCTCGGTGCAGTTCGTCGGGCACTCCGACGGAGGACTGTGGTCGCGGTCGGCGATCGCCCAGGCCGGCGCCTACGCCGGCGTGCGCGTCCTGTCGCTCAACACGGTGGCATCCCCGCACACCGGGAGCTTCGTCGCCGACGCCGCGATGCTCGCCCAGAGCATCGACTGCGTCGTCCCCGACCGCCGGACCGCGCAGGCGTGCCGCTCGCTGACGTCGGCCACCCGCCTGATCAGCTCGCTCGGCGGGCCGACGGCGATCGCCGAGCTGACCTACACGTACATGGGGACGTGGACGGCGAGCCAGCCGTTCGGCGGGTGTCCGGTCACCGTGCTCGACGGCACGGCCTTCGCTGTGCCGGGCCCGGTCAGGCAGGTCCCTGGGTACTACAACCCGTCCGACGGCGTGGTGGGCCAGGCCAGCGCCCTTGCTCAGCCGTCGCGCAGCCAGGCGGGAGGCACCATCCCCGCGCCCGGGTTCGGGCGCGTGATCGTCGGGGGCAGCTACGACGCCGTCCATACCGCGGTGCTGTCCTTCGCCGGGCAGCCGACCGAGCTCTCCCTGCAGCCGCTCGCCGACCGCCTGCTCACCGCCGTGCGCGAGGGCGCACGATCGACCGCGACGTGCAACGGGGCGCCGGCCCCCGCAGGCGCGAACGAGCCGGTGAGGTACGGCCTGGCGCTGCGCACGGTCAGGGCGTCGTCGCGCTCCGGTCGGCTGCCGCCCCGGCCGGCCGGGGACATCCTCAGCGGCCCGCGCGGCATGCAGGCCCGCTGCGGCGCCCGGTCGATGATCGGCGACAACCCCCCGGGGATACCGCAGTTCGTCATCGCCCCCATCGGGCGCTGCGCACGGACGATCGAGGTGACGGGCGGGACCGCGCTGCTACTGCGCCGCGATCCCCGCCGCCGCGTCGACCTGACCGCCGACGGGCGCAGGATCACCGTCAAGATGACGGGGAGGCCGGTGGACTCGTTCGAGGTCGAGGTCGCGAGGACCCGGGCCGGAAAGCTGTCCTGGCGCCGCCTGCACGTTGACGGCCGTGGCCGTGCACGGCTGCCCGGCGGCGGCGCGTTTGCCATCGTTCGCGTGGTCGTGCGGGCCGAGGGCGAGCAGCTTCGGTACGCCGGCGCCGTCCTCGCCACGTAGGCCCGATCCGCGGAAACCGTTGGGCGCGACCGGAGACGCGCCACCGGGTGCGCGAAGATCTGCCTGTGGATGTGGAGCGGCGGACGTGGTCGGCTGCCACCACCGGGGCGGCGCTGCTGGCCGGGGGCGGCCTGATCTCCCTGCTCGGTGTGGTCTTCCCGTTCAGCCCGTCGGCACCGGAAGGGCTGATCGCGGCCTTCGGCGCCGTGACCCTTCTGCTCGCCGCGGGCGTGTGGCTCGTGCGCCGTCGCATCCGCGAGCCGGCGCTGCATGTCCTCGTGGTCGTGGTGGTGGTGATGGCGGCCTTCGTCGTCGCCCACGCCCGGACCTACGCGGGTGCGATGGTGACCTCGTTCCCGTACGTCTGGATCGCGCTCTACGTCGCCCTGTTCTTCACGCGTCGCGCCGCCTTCGCGCACGCGGCGTTCATCGTCGCCAGCCTCGGGGTCGCGCTGGCGGCCAGCGGGCTCGCCAACGTGCTCACCGGTTGGCTGATCGCCTCGACGACGGTGGTCGTCACGGTCATCGCCCTCAGCTTGGTCAGCACGCAGCTGCGGCGCCAGGCGCAGGACGTCCGCGCAGTGATGACGAGCGCGGCCGAGGGGATCATCACGCTCAGCCTCGACGGCCGGGTTTCCTTCGTGAACCCCAGCGCCGCGGGGATGCTCGGCTACGAGCCGGGTGAGCTGAGTGGCCACGGGCTCTCGGGCGTGGTGGTGGAGGGCGAGATCGAGTCGGCGGATTCCGACGTCCTCGGCGACGCGGTGTTCCGGCGCAAGGACGGCACGACCTTCCCCGTGATCTACAACTCCACGCCGATCCGGCTCGAGGAGGGTTACAGCGGGGGCATCGTGCTCACCTTCACCGACATCAGCGAGCGGCGCGAGATGGAGCAGATGAAGGACGAGCTGATCTCGGTGGTCGGCCACGAGCTGCGCACGCCGCTGACGTCGATCCGGGGCTCGCTCGGGTTGATGGCCGGGGGCGTGTTCGGCGAGCTCGACGAGCGTGGCCGGCGGATGCTCGAGATCGCGATCTCCAACACCGACCGGCTGGTGCGCCTGATCAACGACATCCTCGACATCGAGCGCATCGAGGCCGGCCAGGTGACCATGCGCAAGGTGCCATGCCAGGCCGACGAGCTGGTCGCGCAGTCGGTCGAGGCGATGCGCGGCCAGGCGGAGACTGCGGGCGTGCGCCTGGTCGGCAACGCCGACGACGTCCTCCTGCGCGCGGACGTCGACCGTATTCAGCAGACGCTCACGAACCTGATCTCGAATGCGATCAAGTTCTCGTCGCGCGGCGACGAGGTGCGCGTGACGGCGCAGGGGCTTCCGGATGCCGTCGTCTTCGGCGTGGCGGACCGCGGGCGCGGCGTGCCCGCCGACAAGCACGAGCAGATCTTCGAGCGCTTCGGCCAGGTCGACGCGTCGGACGCGCGCGAAAAGGGCGGCACCGGGCTGGGACTGCCGATCGCGCGCTCGATCGTCGAGCAGCACGGCGGGCGCATCTGGGTCGACAGCGAGGCCGGTCGGGGGGCGACGTTCTGGTTCACGTTGCCGGCCGCGAGTGCGCTCGAGGGCAACGGCCAGGGGCGGCTGGACGCGGCGGCCGGCCGCGCGTCGTGAGCGCCGTGGTCCGGCTGCTCGTCATCTCAGCGCTTGCGCTGTTGCTCACCGGCGCCCCGGCCGGCGCGGCCCCGTGGTCGCCCTCCGCGCCCGTTGCGGTCGGTGCGGGCGCGGGGACGCCGGCGGCGGCGATCGCCGCCGACGGGAGCGATGTCGTCGCGGTCGTCGACAACAACGGCGTCGAGAGCACCGTGCGGGCGCCCGGGGAGACGACCTTCGGGCCACCGCAGGTCGTCGCGCCGCCGCCGTCGCCCGGCGGCCGCATCGCCAACCTGCGCCTCGTACAGGTCCCAGGGGCCGAGACGGTGGCCGTCTGGTCGCGGGCGGCCCCGGGCGAGCGCGAGCGGATCGAGTGGGCCGAGCGCCCGCCTGGTGGCGTCTTCGGGCCGGTGCGCGAGGTGCCGCGCACGGGCCTTCCCGACGATGCGCTCACCGATGACATCAGGGCCGGCGCCGGAGCCAACGGTGACGTCGTGCTCGCGCTGACCGTCGAGGGCACCCAGGCCTCCGGCGGCTTCGGGTTCCGGGTCTTCGCGACCGTGCGGCCCGCGGGAGGCGAGTTCGCCGGTGCGGTGACGGTGGGCGGGCTCGGCTCGCTATCGCCCTCGGTGGCGGTGGGTGCCGACGGCGACGCCGTGGTGGCCTGGCTGCAGGGCGGCGCGACGCGACCCGGGGCAATTCGGGCCTCGCGCCGGCCGCCGGGCGGCGCCTTCGAGGCGCCGACGACGCTCGATCGCACGACCGGGCCGGGACTGGCGCAGCCGTTCGTCGCGCCGGGCGTGGGCGGGGAGACGGTGGCGATGTGGTACCGGCGCGACGGGAGGGTCAAGCGCGTGTACTTCTCGGTGCGGCCTGCGGGTGCGTCCCGCTTCGCAGCGGTGGGGACGCTCGGGTCGGCGCCCACGCGCCGCTACGCGCTGGCCGGCGGCGGGTCGGGCGACGTGGCCGCGGTGTGGGACGACGCCGACCGGAGCGGCCCCGTCCTGGTCGTCCGCCGGCGGTTCCCGGGCCACGGCTTTGCGGCGGCGCGGAAGCTGTCGCATCAACCGTCGGTGCGCACGCTCGCCGGCGCGGTCACCGGGGACGGAACGCTCGTCGCGGCCTGGCAGCGGGTGTCCTCGGGCGACCGCACCGAGCTGTGGGTCGCCGGCCAGGAGCGGAGCGGGCGGCGGACGGAGCTCGTGCGCCTGCAGGAGCCCGCGTTCTTCCCCGGCTTCGCGCTGGCCGCCGGTCCGGACGGACGCGCCCTGGCCACATGGACCACCCCGGGGTCCGCGCCGCGTTGGGCAGCGCGCTGACCGACCCTAGGATTCCTGGTCCCGGAGGGGTGGCAGAGCGGTCGAATGCACCGGTCTTGAAAACCGGAGGGCCCCGTCAAGGGGTGGCGGGGGACCGCGGAGGAAGAACACCACGCCGCTCACGTCAGGCCGAATGCGCCAGCGATGCGCCAGCGGGCGCCAGTCTCGAGCGGCCTCAGGCGGTCTCGACCGGAATGGCCGACGAAGTGGACACCGCCACGCTCATGCGCAGAAACTCGCTCTGCCAGGCGAATCCGGCGGCCTGCAGCGGAGGGGGTGGGATTCGAACCCACGGGACCGGTTGACCCGGCCCTCCGGTTTTCAAGACCGGCGCTTAGAACCCGAAATCGCCGTTGCAGGGCGAAACGGGACGCTCGGGGGAACGCCCGAGGGAACGAAACGTCAGTCATGTCTCGGCGACTGCTG
>JBJMKX010000149.1:0-7875 GCA_045805605.1 Solirubrobacteraceae bacterium | reverse complement strand
CGCCATGGCCTGCCGCCACCAGGTCATCGCCGTCATCCGCCACCACCTCAACACGCGCGACTTCCTCGAGCTCGAGACGCCGATCCTCACGCGCTCGACCCCCGAGGGCGCGCGCGACTTCCTCGTGCCCGCGCGCGTGCGACCGGGGACGTTCTTCGCGCTGCCACAGTCGCCGCAGCTCTTCAAGCAGCTGCTGATGATCGCCGGCTTCGAGCGCTACTACCAGATCGCCCGCTGCTTCCGCGACGAGGACGCGCGCGCCGACCGGCTGCCCGAGTTCACGCAGCTCGACGTCGAGATGTCGTTCGTGGAGGAGGAGGACGTCATCGAACTCGTGGAGGGGCTGATGGCGGCGCTCTTCGAGGCGACCGGCTTTCGGGGCTGCCCGTCCCCGCCGTACCCGCGCCTGCGCTACGACGACGCCATGCTGCGCTTCGGCACCGACCGGCCCGACACGCGGTTCGGGCTCGAGATCGCCGACCTCGGGGACACGCTGGGGTCGACGGAGTTCAAGGTGTTCGCCGGGACGCTGGGATCGGGCGGGGTCGTGCGCGGGCTGAACGCCGGGCCGCGCGAGCTCGCGCGCGCCGACCTCGACCGCCTGACCGAGCAGGCGATCGAGTGGGGCGCCAAGGGGCTCGTATGGGCGTTTGTCGAGGAGGACGGCGCCTGGCGGTCGCCGATCGGGAAGTTCCTCTCCGACTCCGAGCGGGCGGCGATCGGGTCGCGCTTGGACGCGTCGCCCGGTGACCTGCTGCTGGTCGTCGCGGATCGCGCGCAGGTGGCTGCCGACGTGCTCGGGCTGTTGCGACTTGAGCTCGCGCAGCGCTTCGACCTCGCTCCGGCCGACCGCCACGACCTGCTGTGGGTGGTGGACTTCCCGATGTTCGAGCGCGACCCCGAGACCGGCACCTGGGACCCGCTGCACCACCCGTTCACGGCGCCCGAGGGCGACCTCGACGGCGACCCGGGCGCGCTGCGCTCGCGCGCGTACGACCTCGTGTGCGACGGCCAGGAGCTGGGGGGCGGCTCGATCCGCATCGGTCGCGCCGACGTCCAGCGCAAGGTGCTCGAGCTGCTGCGGATCGGGCCCGAGGAGGCACAGGAGCGCTTCGGCTTCCTCCTCGACGCACTCGACTACGGGGCGCCGCCGCACGGCGGCATCGCGTTCGGGTTGGACCGCATCGTGGCGCTGATCGCCGGACGCGAGTCGATCCGCGAGGTCATCCCGTTCCCCAAGACGGCGAGCGGGGTGGATCCGCTGACGGGGGCGCCGGCCGCCGTGGACGCGACGCAGCTGCGCGAGGCGGGGCTGCGCCTGTCCAATCCGCCCGGTGGCGACTAGACGACCACGCCGGCGCTCAACCGCCGGGCGCGTGAACCGCGACCATCCGCTCCGAGCTCACCGCCGCGCGCACCGGCTCGCCGGCCCGCTTGACCGCGCGGTGGAAGACGTCGGCCGCGAACGGGAGGGCCACGTCGCCGTCGGCGTCGATCGCCAGCAGCCCGACCTCGCCGTCCAGCGCGACGACTTCCTCCATCGCCGCTCGCGCCGCCCCTCCGATCGAGGCGGCGCCGTCGCGCAGCCGCGCGGCGACGTCGTGGGCCATGACCGCGCGCAGGATCGCCTCGCCGTGCCCGGTGGCCGAGACGGCGCAGCGGGCGTCGGCGTACGTGCCGCAACCGATCAGCGGCGAGTCGCCCACGCGACCGCGCGCCTTGCCCTGCAGCCCGCCGGTCGACGTCGCGGCGGCCAGGCCGCCGGTGGCGTCGAGCGCGACCGTGCCCACGGTGCCGAGCGCGGAGTGGTTGCGACGCTTGGCGTAGTCGACGACGTGGTGGGCGGGGTCGACCATGTCGATCCCGGCTTCCGCGGCGAACGCCTCGGCGCCGCTCGCCGCCAGGAGCACGTGCTCGGAGCGCTCGAGCACGACGCGCGCCGCGGCGATCGGGTTGCGCACCCGCCGCACGGCGGCGACCGCGCCCGCGCGGCGTGTCCGGCCCTCCATGATGGCCGCGTCGAGCTCGGCCTCGCCGTACGCGTTGAGCACCGCACCGCGCCCCGCGTTGAAGCGCGGGCAGTCCTCGAGCCAGGTGACCGATGCCTGGGCGGCGTCCAGCGCGCTGCCGCCGCGCTCGAGCACGGCCCACCCCACCTGCGCCGCTGCCGCGAGATCCGCGCGAGCGCGTTCGGCGTCGACGACCCATCCGGGAGGCGGCGTCCCCGCCCCGCCGTGCACCGCGATGACGGGCGATGCCATGGCAGGAGGCTAGCCTCATCAGCCGTGCGCACTCGCGATCACGACCTGCCCACCGCGGGGTCGGGCGCCGGTCTCGCATCGGACGCCCTCGAGCATCACCTCGCCTCGCCGCAGGGCCGCGGGCACCGCCCTCGCGGCGGCCATGACGGCGCCGCCGGCGGCGCGGCGTGCGGCGACCTCGTGCGGATCTCGGTTGCGGTCGAGGGCGACCGGGTCGCCGATGCGGGCTTCGACGCGTCGGGCTGCGGCGCCACGCAGGCGGCGGGCTCGGCCGCGGTGGCGCTCGTGCGCGGCCGCCCGCTGCTCCAGGCGGCGCGCGTGGGAGTGCGCGACGTCGCCGACGAGCTCGGCGGGCTGAGCCCCGGCAAGGTGCACGCGGCCGAGCTCGCCGCCGACGCGCTGCACCGCGCGCTCGGGGCGGCGGCGTGGAGCGACGCGGGCGCCGCGCGCGTCGCCAAGCGGACGCTGGTGGCGATGAGCGGCGGGGTGGACTCGTCGGTGGTCGCCCTGATGAGCGGCGACGACGCCGTCGCCGTGACGCTCGAGCTCTGGGCCGACGAAGACAACGACGCCGAGCGGTCGTGCTGCTCGGCCTCGGCGGTGCGCGGCGCCCGCGCGCTCGCACACTCGCTCGGCCTGCCGCACTTCACCCTCGACCTGCGCGACCGCTTCCGGGCCGGCGTCGTCGACCCGTTCCTCGCCGCCCACGCGGAGGGCGAGACGCCGAACCCGTGCGTGCGCTGCAACGGCAACGTGCGCCTGGACGACATGCTCGCGCTCGGGGACCGGCTGGGTGCCTCGAGCCTTGACACCGGCCACTACGCGCGCATCGGTGACGACGGCGACGGTCCGCTGCTGCGTGCCGCCGCCGACTCGGCCAAGGACCAGTCGTACATGCTCTGCGCCGTCTCGCCGGCGACGCTCGAGCGGCTGCGCTTCCCGCTCGGCGACCTGCGCAAGCCACAGGTGCGCGAGCGCGCGGCCGCGGCCGGCCTGGCGGTGGCGGACAAGCCGGACTCGCAGGACCTGTGCTTCCTGGCCGGGACCGACCGCGAGCGCTTCCTGGCCCGCCACGGCGGGGTCCGCTCGCGGCTCGGCGAGATCGTCGACGGCCAGGGTCGCGTTCTCGGCCGCCACCGCGGCGCCCACGCCTTCACGGTCGGCCAGCGGCGTGGGCTGGGCATCGGAGGCTCCGAGCAACCGCTCTACGTCGTGCGCACCGACGCCCGCGCCAACCGCGTCGTCGTCGGCCGGCGGGAGGACCTGCGCCGCAGGCACGTCGGCGTACGCGCCGCCACACTCCTGCGCGAGGGCGCGCGCGTCGACCGCGTCAAGCTGCGCTACCGCTCCGCCCCCATGCCGGGGCGCCTCGCCGGCACCGTCGCCGCCGGCCGGCACCGCCGCGTCGAGGTCGCGCTCGACGAGCCGGTGGTCGGCGTTGCGCCGGGCCAGGTCGCCTGCCTGATGGACGGCGACCTGGTCGTCGGCCACGGCGTCATCGCGCGCTAGACACCATGCTGTTTGCGCTCGAGCACCTTCGCGCCTCGCGTGGCGGGCGGGTCGTGCTCGACGGGTTCAGCGCCGACATTCCGCACGGGTCGACGGCGGTGGTCGGACCCTCCGGCGCCGGCAAGTCGACGCTCCTGCGCCTGCTCAACCGGCTGGCCGACCCCGACGCGGGCGCGATCCGCTATCGCGGGCGCAACCTGCGCGACTACGACGTGCTGGCGCTGCGCCGCACGGTGACGCTGGTGCCGCAGCTGCCGTCGCTGCTCGACGGCACGGTGGCCGACAACGTCGCCTACGGTCCCCGGCTGGCCGGCGGGGAGGCCGACGTCGAGCGGGCCCTCGGTCTCGCGGGCCTGACCGATGGCTTCGCGGGTCGCCGGGTAGGCGAGCTGTCGGTGGGGGAGAAGCAGCGGGTGATGCTCGCCCGCGCGCTGGCGCTCGCGCCTGAGGTGCTGCTGCTCGACGAGCCGACGTCCGCGCTCGACGCGGCCGCTCGCTCCGGTATCGAGCGCACGCTGCTACACCTGCGCTCAGAGCTCGATGTCTCCTACGTGCTCGTGACCCACGACGAGGCGCAGGCCGAGCGCCTGTGCTCTGGGATCGTGCGGCTGCCGTGACCTCGATCCACGTGACCCTCGGCGACGTGGCCGCGTCGGTTGCGCTGGTCGCCGTCGCGCTCGCCATCTCGCTGTGGGAGCGCACGCGCCTCGAGGGCGACGTCCTCGTGGCGGCCGTCCGGGCGTTCGTCCAGCTGACCGCCATCGGCTACGTCATCAAGTTCATCTTCGACCAGGACGAGCTGGTCTTCGTGATCGCGCTGATCGCGGTCATGGTGCTGTTCGGCGCGCTGACCGCGCGGCGACGGGCAAGGCGCGTGCCGCACGCGTTCTGGCCGCTGCTGATCGCGCTGGCGATTGCGGCGGTCACGACGCTCGGGTTGGTGGTGGCGCTCGGCATCTTCCCGGCGACCCCGCGCTACCTGGTGCCGGTGGGGGGCATGGTCATCGGCAACGCGATGACGGCCGCGGCGGTGGCGCTCAACCGGCTGGGCGACGAGGTCGCCGACTCGGCCGGGCGGATCGAGGCGACGCTCGCGCTCGGCGCCACGTCGGCCGAGGCGGTGCGTCCGGTTGCGCGCCGCAGCCTGCGGTCGGGCGTGATCCCGCTGATCGACTCGACGAAGACGACCGGGCTGATCTTCTTCCCGGGCACGATGGTGGGGATGCTGCTGGCCGGCGCGGCGCCGGTCGACGCCGTGCGGCTGCAGCTCGTGCTCCTCTACACGCTGCTGGGCAGCGTGTTCACCGCGGCGCTGGTCGCGGTGCTGCTGGCGCGGCGCAACTTCTTCACGCCCGCGCACCAGCTGCGCGAGTCGGCGATCGCCTCCAGCGGGTAGACGATTCGGCGATGCCCCGCACACGCACGCTGGAGGATGCCGTCGCCGCCTTCCAGCCGATCGGCCTGGATGCGCTGGACGAGCGCGCGGCGCTGCGCCGCCGCGTGGACTGCAAGTACGTGGTCGCACGCGACGCGCTCGCCGCGATCTTGGAGTCGGCCGGCGATGCCTACGAGGCGCTGGAGATCGACGGGCACCGCTCGTTCGACTACGAGAGCGTCTACCTCGACACGCCCGACCTGCGCTGCTTCCGCGACCACGTCGAGGGGCGCCGGCCGCGCTACAAGATCCGCACGCGGCTCTACCACGAGACCGAGGCGTGCTTCGTCGAGGTCAAGGTCAAGACGGCCGACGAGGAGACGGTCAAGCGACAGATGCGGCACGATCCGTCGGCGCACGGCGGGCTGAATCCGGAGGCCAGGCGCTTCCTGGACAAGTCGCTCGACGAGCTGACCGGTTCGCCGGCGCCCGCAGCGCTGGCGCCGTCGCTGTGGACGCGCTACCGGCGCCTGACGCTGGCGTCGAAAGAGGGCGGCGAGCGGGTCACGACGGACCTCGACGTGCGGCTGGCCGCGCCGGATGACCGCGCCACGACGCTGCGCGACGACCTGGCGCTCTTGGAGACCAAAACCGAGGAGGGTCGCGGCGCCGTCGACCGGCTGCTCGCCGAACGCGGCCACGAGCCGGTCACGATCTCCAAGTACCGCTTCGGCGTGGGCATGCTGCTCGCGGACGATCCCGGCGAGGCGGGCGCCGCGGGACTGCGCGACGCGTTTGCATAACCCGTTCATACACTCCGGTGCGCATGCGGAGCATGTCGTCGGACGAGATCCGCGAGGCCTTCCTCTCCTTCTTCGAGCAGCGTGACCACAAGCGGCTGCCGTCGGGTTCGCTCGTCCCTGCCGAGTACGACCCGTCGGTGCTGCTCACGACCGCGGGGATGCATCCGCTCCTGCCGTACTTCCTCGGACACGAGAAGCCGCCGCACAACCGGCTGACGACGTGCCAGAAGTGCTTCCGGACGACCGACATCGAGAATGTCGGCAACACGCTGCGCCACCTGACCTTCTTCGAGATGCTCGGCAACTTCTCGATCGGCGACTACTTCAAGCAGGGGGCGGCCGAGTACGCGCTGCAGTTCTCGGTCGAGGTGCTCGGGTTCGACGTCGAGGCGATCTGGGTCAGCGTGTTCGCCGGCGACGAGGAGCTCGGGCTGGGCCCCGACGAGGAGGCGATCGCGGCGTGGGAGTCGCTCGGCTTCCCGCGCGACCGCATCGTCGGCCTCAGCCGCGAGGACAACTTCTGGCAGGCCGGGCCGACCGGACCGTGCGGGCCGTGCTCGGAGCTGTACCTGGACCGCGGCGCGGAGTTCGGCGGCCCCGACGACCGGCCCGGCAACGACACCGAGCGCTTCCTCGAGTACTGGAACCTGGTGTTCATGGAGTACGACCAGAACCCGGCGGGCACGCTGGCGCCCCTGCCGGCCAAGAACATCGACACGGGCCTCGGCCTCAACCGCATGGCTGCGGTGCTGCAGGACGTGCCATCCGTGTTCGAGACCGACCAGTTCGCGCCGCTGATGGCGCTCGGCGAGGAGCTGTCGGGGCGCTCGCGCGACCAGGACTTCCCGACCACACGCGGGCTGCGCATTCTCGCCGACCACACGCGCGGCGCGACGTTCCTGATCGCCGACGGCGTCGTGCCCTCCAACGAAGACCGGGGCTACATCCTGCGCCGGATCATGCGCCGGGCGATCCAACACGGGCGCTCGCTCGGCATGGCCCCCGGCTTCATGGCGCGCTACGCCGACGTCGTACGCGACGTGATGGGGGCGGCGTACCCGGAGCTCGGCGAGCAGCGCGAGTCGATCGACCGCTGGATGGCGTCCGAGGAGGAGTCGTTCGGGCGCACGCTCGAGCAGGGCACGAAGCTGCTCGACGATCTGATCGCGCGGGCGCGCGAGAGCGGCGACGAGGGCATCTCGTCCGAGGATGCCTTCCGCCTGCACGACACCTACGGCTTCCCGATCGACCTGACGCTCGAGCTGGTCACCGAGCACGGGCTCGGGGTCGACCAGGAGGGCTTCGAGGTCCTGATGTCCGAGCAGCGCGCGCGGGCGCGGGCGGTGGCGCAGTCGCGGGTGGGCGGGGGCGAGGCGCGCGAGCACGCGCGCGCCCTGGCCGATCGGGCGGGCTTCCAGACCGACTTCGTCGGCTACGAGACGCTGGCGCAGCGCACGACGGTCGGCGCCGTGGCGCCCGAGGACGGGCGCGTGCTGGTCAAGCTCGCCGAGTCGCCGTTCTACGCGGCGGGCGGGGGGCAGGTCTCCGACCACGGGTCGGTGCGCTGCGAGGACGGCGACTGCGTGGCGACGGTGGAGGAGGTCTTCAGAATCGGCGACGACCAGGTCGTGGCGGTGCGGCCGGTCGAGGGCTCGCTGCGCGAGGGCGAGCGGGTGATCGCGTCGGTGTCCGCGGACGACCGCCGCGCGACCGAGGCCAACCACACCGCGACGCACCTGCTGCACGCGGCGCTGCGGACGCGACTGGGGCGGCACGTGCGCCAGGCCGGCTCGTACGTCGGTCCGGACAAGCTGCGCTTCGATTTCACGCACGGCTCGGCGCTGGCGCCCGAGGAGCTGGCCGACGTCGTCGATCAGGTCAACGCGTGGGTGCTCGAGAACCATCCGGTGCGGGCGCTGACGACGTC